>PMDE01000094.1 GCA_003154335.1 Methanoregula sp.
TTTCAGAAGGGATTTCTCAGTCACTGCCTCTTGATAACCTGAAAAAAGATTTATTGTCTCTGGGATTTTCTGCTGAAGATATACATAATGAATTTTCCAAAGTGAAAATAAAATGGTAAGGATCGCCAGGATCCCGGCACCAAAGGTTGCCCCGAGGGGAAATTTTGACCTGAACTCCTGACTTTTTAATCAGTGACAAAACCTCCCGAATGACTGGTGCTTGTTCACTTCGGGCGATATNNCCTGGGGTTTTGATGTAGTCACCTCCGTTACTTCGGGCTGGAGGAGTCTGAGTGCCTCCTCAATCTTCTTTCGGATCGCGGGATTCTTCGTGTCCTGCAGGGTATCAAGGCATGCAATTACCCCGTCGCTGATAAGCGCTTCTTCCTCACCAGCAGCCGCAGTCGCAATGATAATTTCCAGGGCGGAAAGGACAATATGCGGGTTCTTTTCCTTAAGCAGATCCCTGATGATCTCAACCCCGCCCTGCCTGATCAGCTCGTTTGGCCTCCAGTCGTCGTCTTCTGTGCTCACTGCCAGTGCTTCTATTGCTGCTTCCCTGCCTTTCTTCCCTTTCCCCGAGAGACGGGCAAGCAGGTCTTCCATCAGCTCCTTTTGTATCCGCAGTTCTTCTGCCATTCTTCCTCCTCCGGTCTCCGGTGTTCAGGAAACCGCGTCAGACCAATGATACTAATTTCAGGGGGAAAAACATTGTGATAGTACGAAAAGAATAAGGACTTTACACTTGGTGAAGCGCTTTTTGAGAGAGGTTTGGATTAAAGAGGCTTTGCACGTAAAGTAGGGTTTTGACCTGATATTACGTGCAGGAAGTCCGGTGAGATACCATTTTCGAACATCTCGTGGATTACTATTGTCAGGTTGTAGGCGGTAATCTTTGCCAGTAATTTATTCACCTGTGCGACTTGGTTTTTGGACTTAAGGGTTTCACTGAAAGTGTGCTCAAATCCTAAATGTAAAACCCCGTGCTGGGACAGGGAACGAATACAAAAAAAAGCATGATTGATAACACAGGAAGTCATTACATTGATGAACGAAGATATGAAAAAATCCCTTAATTTTTATAACGACGAAATTCTCGAAAAATATCTGGAAGCAGGGAGAACTGCCTCAACTATTCTGAAAGAGAGTGCACAGGATATTCGTATCGGTCGATCTTATCTCGATCTCGTCGAGTCAGTGGAAGCATTAGTCAGGGAACGTGGCGCAGATCTGGCCTTTCCGCTCAATGTCTCCTTAAATGAAGATGCTGCCCATGATACAGCATCATCCGGGGACGAACGGGTATTTACCAAAGGTGATGTAGTAAAACTGGATCTTGGTGTTCATCTGGACGGGTATATTGCCGATACTGCTACTACGATTGATCTCGGCAGCAATGCACTTCTTCTTGAGGCATCTGAACAGGCACTCGAATCTGCATTGAAATTGGTATGTCCCGGGGCTACTTCAGGAGAATTGGGATCAGCAATCCAGAAGGAGATAGAAAGTCGTGGTTATCGTCCAATATCAAATCTTACCGGACATGGACTTGATCGATATATTCACCACCGTCAACCCGCCATTCCTAACGTCGGGATTAGCGGCGGGGTTGTTTTGGAGGAGGGTATGGTTTTAGCCATAGAACCCTTCGCAACAACAGGCAGCGGGCACGTGGGTGAAAAAACCCGTAAGGAGATTTATTCGCAGGTTTCACAAAAACCGGTCAGGATTCCAGCAGCACGTACTATCTTAGAAAAGGTGAAGAATCGACAGGGGTTGCCATTTGCGAGGCGATGGCTCAATGAAAAAAAACTGGATATCACTCTCCCCGCTCTTGTCAGGTCGCAGGTACTGCATGTCTATCCAGTCCTTTCTGATATCCCGGGATCTCTTGTTTCCCAGCACGAGCACACGCTGATCGTAACTGCAGANNGAGCATTGGAAGTCAATAGTATGAAAGTTGATGAGTCTGTTGCTAATCTTGACATCTGTAGAAGATTCTGCGGATCCTGCCCGACCTATAAAGAAAATGCCTTAAAGACCGGCAATCCCGCCTTATTATTCTGTGCCCGCGGTAATTCTGACAAAGGCAAGNNGACTACTTTTGCACAAAATAGAGCGTACTCCCTGTAGTTGTTTCCGTATTCCACTCAAATGACCCGGTGGTTTGCCATTTTATTTATTTGTCCTTGGCGGGAAATATCCCCTTGGGATTAAGGTTCGGGCCTGTTTGGCAGAGATACGGCGAATGAAAGGACTTCTTTTAGGAACAAATGGCTAAAAGCCAAATATGGTCTTTTTTTAAATCAGGCAAAACAGGGCACAACAAAAAAAGAGTGAATGAACGTGGTCACACAACAAAGCTGATGGTGACATTACCAAACGCCGATGAATTCTTGGCGGAGGTTAATAATGCACCGTTCTTGTATAACCCTATCGTGATATCGTGCGTTGTCGATTCATCCAGCTTGACAGCTGTCGCACTGACATTTCCTGTTGCATTCACGATCTCATACACGCGGTCACCGGAATTCGTCACTTTCAGCATTGCGCCTTTCATACCATACGAAGCGTTGAAAGCTCCAAGGTAACTGAACTTTACAAATACCCCGGTCGCGGGGATAGTGACGGTTACCGTCGGCTTTACGGTCGTGTTACCCGCCTGGGTAGTAACAGCTGTCTGGGTAACGGAAACCGTTGTCGTCGTGGTGTTCTGGGGCGTAGTCTGCGTGCCGGTACACCCGCTCATCAATACAATGCCCACAAGGGACAAAACAACTAAAATCATTATAACGTTTCTTCTCATAGTAAAACCTCGATGCCCATGAACGCTCCTCTTCCAGGGTTTTTTTCTCCTGTTCCTGTACTGATTCTCTTCATGAACAAACCTCAAACATTTGTTTGGTGATATATAAGCAATAAATCAGCGAAATACTTTGTTATTTATATCTGGTTCCCCACGAGCGAACGCGGGTAAAAACATAGGGAATCCTGATCAGGTTATATTTTTATATGGCTGGGCGAGTTGTTCTTTGCAAGGCTTGATTCGCCGGTGGACTATCGGATACCCCCGGGAAGGGTCGTATCCCGGATGGTATCCCCCGGCAGTCTTCTCCAGCAGGAGCTCGATTATTCCGTTACAGATGGGCCTCTTCATCCATGAAAACGGCAGGAAAGAAGATAAAAGAGTGCACAACCGCTGTCACGGATTGTGGGTTTAGGATCTGTCAAAATATGACAGCGCATTATATGTCAACCCGGCACGCATAAAAAAACAGCATCTGGTACTTGTTCGAGAAAAAAAATCCGGAACCGGTGTATCATGTTTGAAAAAGTCCTGATCCCAACAGACCTGTCTGAACAATCGGATGCAATTATTGCCCGCGCCGGCAGGATCAGCACGATCAGGGAAATTGTCCTTCTCCATATCATGGACAGGAGAGGGATTGACAACAACAAAAAGAACAGGGACCGGGTACCGGATTCTGCTGAACGTACGGCACAGGAAAAACTCAAACGCCAGCAGGCATTGATCCGGGCCCCGGGCATCATAGTAAGGACTGTTATACGGGAGAACACCGCAATAAGCATTCCTGAAATGATCATACAATCAGCAGAGATCGAACGGCCGTCCCTGATCATCATGGGAGCGCGAAAAGGACTGCTCTCGGGCTCGCTCCTCGGCAGCGGGGGCACCACAGTCCTCGCCGGGGGCAGGACACATATCCTTGTCATGCGATTTTTAGAAAAAGGGATCTTCACTCACCCCCTTCCCGAAGAACAGGACGATAACCTGTTTGCAAAAATTCTCTTTCCCCTCGATTTTTCCCGACCCGCCACGGACGCACTCACGTATCTTGAACGAATGGACGGCATTGCTGAGGTGATCCTCCTGCACGTCATTCGGCAGATCGAACGGCAGGAGGAGACCCTGAACCTCCGTGTCAGGGAAGTGGAAAAGCGCCTGTCCGATGCACGGGAAACCCTCCGGCAATCCCACCCGGAGGTCAGGGTCAGGCTGATGGTCCGGTTCGGCAACCCGTTCGAGCAGATCTGCCGTGTTTCTCTCGAAGAGCATGTATCCCTGATCATGATGTCACGGTTCGGGAAGATGGACTACTTAACAAAGATCCCGGTGGGGATCACGACTTCAAGAGTTGCACGGGAAGCCAAAAAGCCGGTGCTGGTCATCTATACCGATATCCACCTGGATATCAACGTCCGGGAGCTGACCCCCTCAGAATTCTATTTCGCCGAGAAGATCTGGATTGATTATCACCAGACAAAATCAGACCCGGTCACTGACCGCATCTTCTGTGTCTTTGTTGAGGATACCCCGGTGAGTGTTGCACGCTGCAAACAGCACCCGGATGGTTATGAGATCGACGGTATCTTCACATGGAAAGAGTTCCGGGGGAACGGGTATGCAAAAAAAGCCATCAGTGCGCTTATCGATGGTTGCGGCAGTGAAACCCTGTATATGTATGCTGTACAATCGCTGGTGAACTTCTATACTTCGTTTGGTTTTGAACCGATCCGTGAACAGGAGCTTCCCGCGACTATCCGGGAACGATATGCCTGGGCGATCGGCGATATGAACGCTGCCGAGGTCTGCCCCATGAAGCGGGTACCGGTCAGGCAAAAAGAAAAATAACCCGGAGTTTTTACCCTCTCTGTCCGGATCCGATGAGTCCAAAAGTTAAAACCGGTTACAATAAGGGATGGAGACAAATACCGTCCCCCTACCCGACAAGTCCCTTCGACCGGGAGACCCTGTATCACCAGCCGGGATTTTTTCAATCCTTTTTTTCTTATGATAGTTATTGCAATTGGGATCTCCACCTCGATTTAGTTCAAAAGGAGTCCCTGATCGGGCGGGTATTGGGGAACATAAGATTTTTTGCACTGATGAAACGACATGAACCGTTCTGTTTCAATCGCGAATTATGAAAATCGTTCCAGAGATAGTTCTCTTCATCGGGGAACTCTCCAAGGCCCGGCGAGGTCAGCAGGTTATCATTCAGGTGATCCGCCGCGGGGGTGCACCGTCGGGGGCGGCGGCAGTCATCGCTCGTGGAATGGAGGGTTAAACCTTCCTTATCCCCTCTGAAGGGTGTATTTTTCAACCAAAATCCTGTCCAATATTTTTTCTAACCAAACCGCAGGGAACGTAAATTTTGAAGTTCTGAGATTTTGATCGGAAAACCCTTCATCAGGTAAAAAGTTTCTGAGCAAATGCCTGGCATGCAAGCAGGTGCGGGCGATCAGGTTCGGATGCATTCCATGCGGCGCTGAACACCAGCAGGAGGGCATTGTCAAGTGCAGCATAAAATTCCGTTTCCGGATCATGTACCGGGAGCCGGGGCTTTGCCAGGAGGGGGGAGTCCTTTTCAGAAAATGTCAGGTAGGTCAGGGGACGGGGCTGCGACGTGTCAAGAAGAGTTGAATGTTCCCGGATAATACCAAAAGCCCGCATAAGCGGGCTCACCTGGTCGCCGGCCTTCTCTCCAAACAGTGCAGTTTTCGCGGACTGTGCCGCATCCTCATAATTTCCTTCAGCAAACCGCACAAATACTAATGCTGCATTATGCGCTACCTCATGACTGGTACCACTGAGAGCATCCCGGGTCTCTTCGACATATGTTTTTAACGACCCTCCCAGCTCTTTTCCCAGCAATGCGGCATTGCCTGGCCTGCCGAAACGGTATTTCAGCCGTACCAGAAGGAGAGTAAGACTCACGGCATACAATACCTGGAGCAGTACCCCGGTCGAAAAGTCAGTCGGGACAATAAAAAAAATAAATGAATAAATCGGCGTCGAGAGAGCGACAATATCTTTTTTCGGTCGTATCCACGCGAGGTAGGCAAGGATAAACGAGGCAAGAACACACCCCAGGGCAGGGATGTGAAAATCCAGCAAAATGCCCTGCCATTCTGACAGGATTGCAAGGAACGCTCCCCCGAATGAAAACAGGGGAACTGCAGCCTCAAGCCANNTCCGAAATCGGGAGGGACAATTATGAATTTTTTATTTTCCTGATGGAAACGCAGTTGATCACCGGATCGCCGGTGACAATATAACGGCGGATAACCTGGCCGATCACTTCAACGATGTCGTTCACCTTCACATCCTCATCAGGACTGGTGAACATCTTGACCGAGATCGCTCCGGACCGGTCTGCCACGATATACTGGGGCCGGTTCAGGATCTGGAAATGCACCCGTTCCACCACTCCTTCGACCCGAACCGGTTTGCCGACCATACTCTCGTTGATCAACTTGATCCGCAGTGTCTTTGCCTGTGCCTCATACACGGGTGCAATATCGGCATACTGGCTCCGGCTCATGTAATTAAGGGCAATGGGGATGACAAGCAGCATGAACAGGCCGGGAATCAGCCAGATAAGCTGGGATCTTACGTCGGGACTGAACACTGATGCAAAAAATAAAAAAATGCTGAAGATCACAAACACCGCAATTGCGACGATTGAGACCTTTACATCGACGTTTCCGATCTTCATCGGAAAGATTATTGACCGTTAATCTACTTCAGTGCTGCGATCTCTTNNACCGACGAAGAACAAGCCTCCGACGATGTTACCCAGGGTAACGGGGATGATATTTGCTGTCCACATGTTGACCCAGTTTACAGTAGTAGCAGTATTGGTCGCAGCCGCCGTCATGATACCTGCAGGGATGAAGTACATGTTGGCGACCGAGTGTTCGAGTCCGCTTGAAACGAACGCCATGATCGGGAACCAGATACCGAAGAATTTGCCCACTGCATCGTCTGCACAGATTCCGAGCAGGATGGCAAGATTAACAAGCCAGTTGCAGCCGATTCCCTTGAGGAATGCTGAATACATACCCATCATACCGACGTAACTGGTCTTTGCTGTAGCAATAGCAATTGCCCTCGTACCGAACGCTGTAATGGATGTGGTTGTCATGCCGGTAGCGGCGTCGACACCAAACGTAACGAACGGACCGTTCGACATAATGTAAGCCCAGACCAGGGATCCGATAAGGTTTCCAATATAAACCCAGATCCACAGGTTGATGACTTGTCCCCAGCTGATCTTGTGGATGAATGCGGCCATCGGGGCGAGCATTGCATCACCGGTGAAGAGCTCGGCACCCGTAAGCACGGTGATGATAAGCCCGACCGGGAAGACAGCTCCCAGAATCAGTTGCACCATACCTGCTGATGCGAAACCACCTGCTATAGGAGCAGTAACATTAGCGGCGATTTGTGCTGGCGTCAATGCTGCATACGCGATACCTGTACTGCACACGGTCGCAAGGGCACCGCCCATAGCGATGTAAGCGCCGGACATGAACCCACGAAGGACCATGTTCCATGCAGGCAAGCCAACTTTGTACTTACCCGCATCCCCAGCCTTTGCGGTAATTGCTACCGGAGGATGAAACACCATTCTCTTAAACACCTCTGAAACGTTTCAACCTATACCAGCAACGTATTAAATCACTTTCCTGTATAGGTCAATTTACACTCTTTTGTGTGGTTATTAATAATTTTCGAATTGTTTGCCAATCGGAGTGTTTTATGAGGAAAAGAAAAAATAATGGGAAACATGTTGTTAAATAATAATGATTAATAAATTGGGTTTTTAATTAGTTTTTTAACGTACTGAACCAGATTATATGCTTTCTGGTACAGGCAAAAATTCAGGTACGCCAAACGCGCAACCTGCAGGATCCACTCCGGTAAAAAAAATGAATAATTGAGAATAAAAATGATCTTTTTGGTATTTTTTTGAGCAAAAATTGATGAATTTGGAATCATTTCGGTATTTATTCTCCGGTCAGAGTACATTTTTCACAAGGAATAAAAACTTCAGATATATTGTCGGTTAACGATGCTAAGAACAGGCTTACTATGGTAAAAACAGGGCAATTCTGATTCAAACCGTTAAGCAAAAAAGGATGCGGGATAAAGTAAAACCATGGAACAAAATGCAAAAATACTGATCGTCCTCGGCATCGGTATCACCCTTATCCTCTCCTTTGTCAATATTTACCTTGCAGGGATTGCCGGTATCATCTTCATTGCTCTCCTCATGTCAGTCCTGATCATGCAGGACACGAAAGGAATTCCCGAAATCGATGTACATCTCAGGGAAGATGCAAAAGGGATTATCCTCACCAACAAGGGAAACGCCCGGGCAGTGAAAGTTCATGTTACTCTCGTACCCGGTAATACCGAGTTCGATGTCCCGTCCCTTGATCCGGATGCAACCCATGAATACCGGATGGACAGGATGGTTGAAGAGATCAAAGTAGTGATAACGTATTCCAATGAAGACGGACGACCGTTCTCCGGATCTTCCCTGCTTTCAAGCCTTCATGAAGAGCCTGATCTCCTCAGGCCGGTAATTCCCATTTTTTCGTGGAAAAAATAAAATCCCCTGGTAACCTTTGGCCTGTCCCCGGTCAGGCCGGGATCTTCCCGCCCGGTCTGCTTTCATCCCATAGAGGATGAGTGCGCGAAAAGGAAACATCCCTGATCTTCCGGTATTCTAGTCCCTGCGGTCGGTATATTCTGTAGTTTTTAATCCCCTTCGCATGATACCAGCGATGGCTGAACGGTATGCCTGATTTTTACCTTCATTGCGAAGTGCAAAATCAGCAGCCAGGGGTTTTCCAGCAAGGGAGAAATCCCCCTGATCATTTTTCATCCCTCCGTAGTGTGAGGATAATATCTGCTCTCCTCAACACGAGAAGCAGCCGGGCGGGACCTCCAGGAAATGACCCTGTATTCTCAATTTTTTTGCCAATGCTTTCAAAAATACCTTCTCCACTCTTTTACCCTGCCCCGGATACGGGGCAGAAGGGCAAAATTCTCAGGGATAGTTTGAATACTCTTATTCGACAGTTCTGCGGAGCCGGCATTTTTCTTTTCTTTGAAAAAACCGGGGAAATTTCAGGATCAGCGATAAAAACCGGATCAATGGTGTATTCAGAAATCCGGAAACCGGTGACCCCCCATAAATACAGTATTTCCGGCATAAATGCCTGGACAGGACAGGACGCCAGAGAAGTTTTCTTTTAAGGAAAAAGCACAA
>PMDE01000091.1 GCA_003154335.1 Methanoregula sp.
ATGTTGTCCTCGACTGCAAGATCGAGTTGCTTGCGCATTTCCTGGATCCGTCGGATAACTTCCCGGGCATACCCTTCCGTTTCCAGATCAGGAGTGAGAGCCACATCCACATACACTGTTGCGTCCTGCATGGGAGCAGAAAAAACCTCTGAGGGAAGTTTTTCGGCAAAGGTCACATGGTGTGTGCCAATCTCGAACCTGGCCTCTCCCTCGCCCAGCATCACGGTCCTTCCGGCATCTATCTCTGCCTTGAGTGCATTTCCATCCGCAGCCTCTATGAGGCCTTTTACCGTAAAGGAATCCTTGCCGAATCCCCTCCCGAGTGCCTTCATCACCGGCTCTGCATGCCAGCCGACCCGTTCCCACCTGCCCATGACAACAGAGACTTTCCGGGCATTGCCCCGGTCCATGCAGACGGCATTCAGCCGTTCGATCGCCTCTTTCACCGGGGTTGATTTGGTTACTACAACCACATCTGATACTGGCCAGCGGAGCTTACGCTTTCCTGCCTGCCGGGCATTTGCACAGGCATCGTCAAACGATCTGACGATCTCAACAACATGTTCAAGAGATCCATCAATAAAAGTCTCATCCCCTCGGTCCCAGTCCAGCAGGTGAATGCTTGCGGGATCATTCCCGCACCTGAGGTTCTGGTAGATCTCTTCCGTGAGATGGGGGCAGAACGGTGCAAGGAGCGAAGTGAGCCGGCGCATAACGTAGTATATCGTCTCGTAGGCATGCCGCTTGTCAACCGATTCACCCTCGGCCCACATGCGGGGACGGACAAGCTGGATGTACCAGCGGGAGAGATCTTCCAAGATAAAGTTCACCAGTTCACGGGTTGCCCGGTGGAGCTGGCATTCTTTCACCGCTGTATCGACCGTTACAGCGACTGAGTTGATGCGGGAAATGATGAAACGGTCCTCGTCGGGCATATGACTATGGTGCGCCCGTATGTATGCACCGTCCCAGACACCACCCCGGTTCAATGGTTCGAAGGAGTCGAGGATCATGTAGGGCAGGGGGAACCGGTAGACGTTCCAGAGGATGTTTACCGCCCGGTTGATTGTACCTATCCCTTCCCAGTTAAACTTGAGATCGTCCCAGGGAGCTGATGAGGAAAGGACGTACAGCCGGAGCACATCAACGCCGACTTTTGCGATAATCTCTTCAGGTGTTACAACGTTGCCAAGA
Source organism: Methanoregula sp. (assembly GCA_003154335.1). Taxonomy (GTDB): domain Archaea; phylum Halobacteriota; class Methanomicrobia; order Methanomicrobiales; family Methanospirillaceae; genus Methanoregula. The sequence goes on from PMDE01000091.1 coordinate 1,195, forward strand.
CTTTTTGACATCTTTTTCCCGTCGGCATCGAGGGCAAAACCGTGCATGCAGACACTTTTGTAAGGTGCCCTGCCAAAGGCAATCGTGCTTGCACCGAGCTGCGAATAGAACCAGCCCCGGGTCTGGTCCTGCCCTTCCGTGATAAAATCTGCCGGCCAGAGATTGTTGAATTCTTTAGTCTTCCCGGGATAACCAAGGGTTGCCCAGGATGCAACTGCGGAATCGAACCAGACATCAAAGATGTCTTCGACCCTTTTCATAGTACCCCCGCAGGTGCAGGGAATCGTTATTTCATCCACAAACGGTCGGTGAGGATCCTCCAACACTTTGCCGCTCCGTTCTTCCAGCTCCCCAAGCGTGCCGATGACCTGGTACTGGTCGCACTTCTGGCACACCCAGACCGGGATCGGTATTCCCCAGTAGCGCTGGCGTGAAATACACCAGTCGCGTGCTTCTTTTATCCAGTCATGGAAACGTGCACTTCCCGCCCATTCCGGATACCAGGTGACCTTTGCAACCTCAGACAGCATCAGTTCACGCATTTCGGAGGCTTTTAAGAACCACTGGGATGTTGCCCGGAATATGATCGGCGTTTTGCAGCGCCAGCAGTGACCGTAACGGTGGACTACTGACTCTTTTGCGAGCAAGTGATCACCGAGTGCAACGAGGACGTTTTCATTTGAATCCCGGACGTACTGGCCGGCAAATGTTCCTGCCTCTTCCTTGAATCTCCCAGCTCCATCAACCGGACAGACAATGCAAAGCCCTTCTTTTGTGCCCAAGAGATAATCATCCCAGCCATGGCCTGGGGCGATATGCACAATACCGGTATTCTCAAGCAGGACAAAATCGGCGGTTACGACTTTATGGTCGATGTCACGCTGGAGTGGCACATGCTCGGAAAGCGGTGACAGATAGTTCCATCCCCTGAGTTCAGCTCCCTTTTTCTTCTCAAGGATGGTGAAGTCCTTGTAGCGTCCCTTCTTCAGTACCGTTTTTACTAAGGGCTCGGCAATCCAGAAGATTTCCTCCCGGTCGTCTTTCTTTGCAGAAACTTTTGCATACTCGATCTCCTCAGAAACTGCAACGGCAACATTGGCAGGCAGCGTCCAGGGGGTTGTTGTCCATATGAGGAGATACTCGTCCTTTTTTCCGGTGAGGGGGAACTTGACAAAAACCGAGGGGTCTGTTTCGTCCCAGTATTCCACCTCTGCATCCGCGATAGCAGTTTCACATCTCGGACACCAGTTGACAACCCGGTGTCCCCGTTCAAGCATGCCCTTGTTTTCCGCTTGTGAAAGCGCCCACCATGCAGCCTCGATATATTCCGGTCTTACGGTCTGGTAGGCATTGGGAAAATCGAGCCAGACGCCAAGGCTGGCGAACTGGTCATCCATGAGCAGTTTGTTTTTGAGGGCAAACTCACGGCATTTTTCGATAAATGCCCGGATACCGAACTTTTCGATATCTTTTTTGGATTTAAATCCCAGCTCCTGTTCCACTTTGACTTCTATCGGTAACCCGTGCATATCGTAACCTGCACGGTCAATGACATCCCTACCGTTCATCCGGTGGTAGCGCAGGATGCTGTCTTTTAATATTTTATTCCATGCCGTCCCAAGATGAATGGTCCCGGTCGTATAGGGAGGTCCGTCAACGAAGAAAAATGGTTTCCCGGCGCTGCGTTGTTTTTTTACGACCTGGTACGTATCGTGGATGAGCCAGGATTGCTGCACTCCACGCTCGATCGACTGTGCATCGAAGCTGGCGTTGACTTCCTTCACAAAACCCCTCTTGTAGATTATCAGGACGCAAAAATGTGCGTGAAGGAATGTTGGTGCCGGAGGACAAAGTAGTTTTTCACCAATAAAATAGACAGGGCAAGCGCCGGGCCATGCGAACCTCAGACGCCACAGAACGGAATCGTAACCCTTATATGGGAAACTTTTTTAAATTGAACATTATGAAATTACGAGAGTATGGTCTCTTTTTTGCAGTCATGGTAATCCTGCTTGTAAGTACCTCCGGATGTACAACGACACAGAATCCCGGAACCGGATCCGTCACACCTGTTGTAACAGCGTCCGCCACGGCAAATCCCGGAATCCCGGTAGTTACTGCCACGACTATTTCAGCAAACAGCGGCATCGACACGACGATTAACACCCATTTTAACGATTATCTCTGCCTTGATGTCCAGAAGGCACTCGGTTCGGATTATCTCTACCCCGACCAGCAGTATGACGTCTGGGCGACATCCCCGGCGGGTGGAGGGGTGAATGTGAATGTCCTTCTGCTTACTGCAAGTGACCACGAGAAGATACAGACAGTCAGGCCGACCTGGGACGCAGTAAAAAAGACATGGTTCTATGAGGGCATGGCACCTTTGCTGCAGTTCAACGACATTACGACTCCCCAGGAAAAGACCATTACGATAAAGACCCAGGGAAAGTACTATCTCTGCGCCGATGATCGGAAGGAGAGCGGTACCAGTGATACGATATTACGGGTACCGGTAAAAGTGACCCGGGTATAACCGGACCCGAAACAACCTCATTTTGCCATTTTTTTATTCTTTCCTGCGTAAGATGGAGGTTGTAGGATCCCGGACCCAGGTCAGTCGTTTCGTTCTCATGTCTATTACGGTTTTTTACAATATCAGGTTCCCGCGAGAGGATACGATCATCAATCCCGTGAAAATGGCGATGATCACATAACTATAAAGGAAAAACCCCGGTCGTTCCTCCCGGGTGTAATAAAAAAGTCGGACAGAACCCTCGCGGGATCCTGCTGATACGGTATAATTACAGACTTAAATCGGACAACCCGGGATGATTGTCCGGTCGTCGGCCGAGCGGCCAGTGGTACTTTCGATCCGCTTCCTTGATCGGCACGTCGTTGATGCTGGCGATACGGCGTTGCATCAGGCCGTCTGGACCGAATTCCCAGTTCTCATTGCCGTACGAGCGGAACCAGTCTCCCGAATCATCGTGCCATTCATACGCGAACCGGACCGCAATGCGATTATCGGTAAAAGCCCACATCTCTTTGATTAGGCGGTACTCCAGCTCCCTGGCCCATTTTCGTTTCAGGAACTCGACGATCTCCTTGCGCCCGCTGATGAACTCTGCCCGGTTACGCCAGTTACTGTCGATGGTATATGCCAGCGAGAATTTATCGGGATCGCGGGCCGGCTGTTTTCTGCCATACTTCTTCATATCCCCTCTTCATGATAAACTCCACCTATTGTCACTGGGATAAGAAGGAAGGTTCCATCCCTGCCGGTAAGAGTATTCTGCAGCCAAAGGATAGTTGGTCCGGTTGAAGGTGAGCGACAGTTGATAGGGAAAAATAACTCATCTTCCGGGTAAATATCACCAGTACCAAAAATCAGGAGAGAAGATTATGGGACAGATCGCAGTTATCGGCGCCGCTGATACTACACCGGAAGAATACCAGGTGGCATTTACCGTCGGCTCCCTGATCGCAAAAAACCACGAAACACTGGTCTGCGGAGGACTCCGGGGGGTTATGGAAGCAGCATGCAAAGGCGCAAAGGAGCACGAAGGCGTGACTATAGGAATAATTCCCGATACGGGTAACGGAAACGAGTACCTCGATGTTGTTATCCGCACCGGACTTGGACATGCACGGAATGTCATTATCGCCNNAGTCCGCCGATGCGGTCATCGCCATCGGTGGTAGCTACGGGACGCTTTCCGAGATCGCCATCGCTTTGAAGATAAAACGCCCGGTCTTCGGGGTAAAAACGTGGAATATTGAGGGAGTGATGAAGTGCGCAACTCCTGAGGAAGCAGTGCTTAGGGCAGTAGACGCCTCACGCCACTTGCCGTAGTGTCGTATCCTCCAAGGTGTTCCATTATTGCTTTGAAACCGTGTGAGACTATCGTATCGCAGAGTTGTGAAACCCGAAGATCTCCGAGATGTTCGCTGCGTATGGCAATCTCGTAGCGTTCAGATGCAACAGGAATGAACCGGAGCCCGAGTGCTTTTGCCGCACTATAGACACACATTCCCGCATCCACCTCTCCTGTCTTTACCGCAAGCGCGACGGCAAGGTGAGTGGTCACCTCGCGGTCGTAACCCTGCAGGGTCTCATTGCGGATGCCCCGTAGTTTAAGTTCATGATCCAGGAGCATCCGGGTCCCGGACCCCCGCTGCCGGTTGATGAACGTATGCCGGGCAATATCGTCAAACCCGATACCAGTCCGGGATACAATACCCTGCTGGCGTTGTGCAACACACAGAAGGGTAATCTCTTCTTCCGGGAGATATTTTTCAAGGTACGGGATATTGTACTCCCCATTTTCAGCAAGCATATGCATCGGTGCAGCATGGCATTCGTTCTTCTTTAAAGCAAAAATTCCTCCCATGCTTCCCACGTGCGTTGAGTGAAGCCCGATCTCCTTTTGCTGGAGGAGATCGGCCAGGTAATCAATAAGGGGGTCATGACTCCCGGTGATAAGGAGTGCCTGTTCAGCCTCTGCCCGGGAGACCGTTAATTGTGCAGTAACCCTTGTTCCTGCCTCGCAGCCTTCGACTCCTGCAGGTATTTTCAGGTTTGCATTTGACCGCACCGCACTCATCTGGACCCCGGCACCCCGTGAAAGGGGGGTGAGGACCCAGCGGTTTCCCACCAGCCCCAGTGAGCAGAGGACAAATTCATCACTCCCGACATCTTTTGACAGGGAAACGGTTAACCCGGCGTCCACAACGCCAAACGAAGGTACCGGGAGCCCGAATGAATGGACAAGAGGGGTTACCAGTTCCCGGAGCACGGTCAGTGCGGAAAGGGGGTACCCCGGCATACCGATAACGGGTTTTTTCCCGATCCTTCCGATAATAGCCGGTTTGCCAGGTTTTATCGCGACCCCGTGGACCAGTACCTCGCCGAGCTCCGCTATAACCCCGGCAGTATAGTCTTTTGTTCCGGCGGATGACCCTGCAGAGATGATGATAATGTCATTTTCCCGTACTGCTTGCTGCACTGTTTGCTTAATGTCTGCCGGATCATCCCTGACCATGGGGTAGCGGGTGCAGGTTGCCCCAAGGGCTCTCATCATCGCTTCTGCCATCACCGTGTTGCTTTCCACAACCTGCCCGGGAGCCGGGCGGGTGCCGTGGCTGACCAGCTCGCTTCCCGTCGGAACCAGCCCGATCCTTACGGTAAGCACGGAGACTGCGGTTAT
>PMDE01000055.1:0-9678 GCA_003154335.1 Methanoregula sp.
TGAGCGAATTCTTTTTATTGCCCGGTTTTATGGAAGCTTCGGAAAATATTATCTGGACTCTTCTTCGTTTGAAGAAGCCCTTTCCCACTTCAGTTATGGACATGGCTGGCTTGACGCAGGAGTGACCGCCGGCTTCTTTTATATTACGGCAGAACGGGATCTCTTTTGTGTTTAACCGGGAGATTCCTTCGGGCAGGAAATTGGCAGGGTTCCGGGGGTTCAAGTGATAAAAGCGTTTATACTATGTCCAATAACTTGTAAAGATACTGCGCACACGTACAATGTGCTCGCTTAAAACGGGGAACTCAAATGGAGAAGTCACAGGTCAAATGGCTTTACATTTCAATCGGGTTCTCGATTCTTGTTTTAATCATTATCCTGTTCCTGACAATTAACGAAAATACTGTCCGGTATCTTCAGCAGATCAACCCCCTCTTCCTTCTTCTTGCATTCATGACCCATATACTGACAATGTGCTTCTGGGCTATGCGGGTCAAAAAAATGTCCGGTTCTCTCGGTTACCCGATCGGGTTCTTTTACAGCCTCAACCTCGTTTTTGCCAATCTTCTTGCAGCTGCGATAACTCCTGCCCAGGCAGGAGGAGAACCGGTGCGTGTTCATGAGCTCTACCGGGCGAATGTGCCAATCGGGGATGCTACGGCAATCGTGATTATGGAGAGGGTTCTTGACGGTATTGCGCTTGCCGCCCTTGCCGCATTTGCCATGATTGTCCTGACAGACCAGTGGAAGAGTCTTGGGTCAATTTCGGAGATCATGGTATATATCACGTGGATCTTTGTTGCAGGGTGCCTTTTCCTCTTTTATCTAGCAGTAAAGCGGCCGGATACCGTGAAAAATATTGTAAACAGGGTTGCACGCTTCTTTACCAGGAAGTGGGAAAGTGCGAGGGTTGAAAAATTTGTTATGCGGGCTGACAAGGAAATTGATAATTTCAATGTCGCGGTCATCAAGTTTGTCAAAAGTGCAAAAGGTGGGCTGCTATGGGGAATGTTGTTTACATTGCTCTACTGGGTATCAGAAATCATTACCGCTTCATTTATTCTCGTAGGGCTTGGACAGCCGCCGCTTATTCTTGAATCATTTGTGATTCAGCTTATTCTCGCAATCCTGATGATGCTCCCCCTTACTCCCGGGAGCTCCGGTATTGCTGAAGCGGGTGCCTATTCGATGTATGCCCTGTTCATCCCTGCGTCAATCGTCGGCATTTTTGTGGTCATCTGGAGAATTGTCCTCTATTATTTCAATATCGCGCTCGGTATTCTTTCAAGTATAATCATCGTCCGCCGGGAAGCACACTACAAGGATAAGGAAACCTGAAAAAGACATTAACCCTTATCCCTGATGACAGCAATCTTTGTGCACAGGCATGACTTCTGTAAGGTGCGAAGTAAAAGGCGTTTTTGTCTCAACAGGTGACACCGCGACCGTTCCCGTTGTCGTACTCACCGGTGGGGGTGATCGAAGCCTGCCGATATTTATCGGGCTATGGGAGGCCGTATCCATTAACAGCGCAAAAAACAAGGAAATTCTTTCCCGCCCCTTCACCCATGATCTCTTTTTGGATCTGGCTGCAAAATTTTCCATCACGATTCACCAGCTCCGTATTGACAGTATTGAAGATGGAGTTTATTATGCACAACTTGAACTTTCGACGATAGCAAAAAAAGAATATATCGACTGCCGTCCGAGTGACGGCATTGCTCTTGCACTTCGTGCAGGTGCGCCAATATTTGTTGATGAAAATGTGCTTGCCATAGCTGGTCAGAAAACAATTGACCTCCCCCCTATGGTTGATCTAGCCACGTTCCTGCGAAAATAATTGTTGGATGTTATTTCCGCCGGTTTTTTAGTTCCTGCATTACATCGGATAAATCAATGTCTGCGGCCCGCAGGGCAACGAGAAGGTGAAATATCAGATCCGAGGCTTCCTGGATTGTGCGCACGTCCACCCCGTTTTTTGCAGCAATGATAAATTCAGTTGACTCCTCGCCTACCTTTTCAAGCACTTTATCGATTCCCTTTGCATCTCCTAGCAGGTTGCTTGTATAGGATTCCTGCAGAGGATTTTTTGCCCGTTCCTCTATTACGGCCCATATTTCTGCGATTATTGCAGTATCAACAATGTCTTTCATCCTTCCTCCTGAACGAGAAGGACCTCCCCGATATCGGACCCGAAGAACCTCCTCGAAAGGATACGCGCTTTTTCGATGTTGCATCCCGCTTTTCCAATCGCGATACCCAGGTCGCTTCGCTGCTTCACGAATACATTCAATGGTCCGTTTTCAGCACTTCGTTCAATTCTCACAATTTCAGCGGGTTTGAATATATTTATGATAAATTCTTCAGGAGTATCTGCATACTCCACCATCTCAATCCGCTTGCCAAGTACACTCTGGAGACGTTTGATATTATCTCCTTTTTTTCCGATCGCAAGTCCCATGTCTCCTTGCCGGACCACATAGATCACCCGGTCAAAACGGTCATCGATTACACAGTCAAAAGCTGTCGATTTGGTGAGTATTCGTAATTCCTCGATGTATCTTCGCTCTTTAAAACCGATATTTCGTTCCATATCAAAATCAATCCGATTATATACGCAATTTTTTGGTATTCGAATTTTTTCACGATCCTAAATTGATATTGTGAATCTGAGCCGGATCCTGCATAACAGATTAAGGAATAATCATACACTGCTATGGTAAAAAAGTTGTGAAGAGATTCTGGCAGATTACCGGATCAGGTAAGTAAAAGACACCTGCGCGGTTACGGTCAGATCGCCCGGCTGGATGGGAGTCGGGGCTGCCGATTTTGCAGTCGACGCCCCTACAACATAATTGTCATAGACGATCGGGGTGTACCCCTGGGAAATATCAGCACTCTGCACGCCGGTAATCGTTACCCCGAGTGCCGAGGCAACTGTGTCTGCGTCTGTACGTGCAGCGGTCACCGCTTTTTTCAGGGCCTGTGTCCGGAGTACCTGTGCCTGTTCGTCAGACAGCATAAACTGGATTGAATTTACGTTATTTATCCCGGCTGCGACAGAAATATCGATAACATTTCCGGTCTGGTTGACATCCCTGATAGTAACCTGAAGGCTGTTCATGACATGATAGGACTTGATTTTCGGGTTCAGCAGACCGGTACTATCCTGGTATACCGGGTAAATCGAATATCCCGTTGTTTTCATCTGGTCCCGCGAGATCCCGCCTGCAACAAGGGCATCGATCACCTTGTTCATCTGGATCGCGTTATCCGATTGAGCTGTCTTCACATCAATATTTTCATTTTCAACGGCAAATGTAAGTTGCACCCGATCCGGCGTTCCCGTCGCAGAACCACTCCCACTGACCTGAATGACGTTTGTTGCATTCGTCGAATCTCCGGTTGCAGCTGCTGCACAACCAATTGCCACCATCGCTACCAGGACAATGACAATCAGGAAAAAATTTTGTCTTCTCATCATGATTATCGAATGGATCTTAACCGGAATAGAGATTAAAGGTTGTCTTGACTTCGAAAATAGTGGTAGTCAATGAATCCCCCAAAGCCCCAAACTACAATATAACCAAAGCACCAATAGTACCCCGATTAAGCATGGGGAAAACAATCGTAGAGAAGATATTTTCCGGCAAATGTGGCAGGGAGATGCAGGCAGGCGAAGTGGTAATGGCCCCGATCGATGGTGCAATGATTCATGATATTACCGGGCCTCTTGCCATACGGAAATTCTACGAGATGTCGGGATCGAAAGTTTTTGACCCTGCCCGTGTCATCATGCTCTTCGATCACCAGATACCGGCAGATTCAATCCCTGCAGCGGAAAACCATGTCTATATGCGTGCATTTGCCACAGAGCAGCAGATTCACAATTATGATGTCCATGAGGGGGTCTGTCACCAGGTAGTTGTCGAGAAAGGACGGGCAGCCCCCGGAGAAATACTGGTCGGTGCAGATTCCCATACCTGCATGTACGGCGCTGTCGGGGCATTTGCAACCGGGATCGGCTCTACCGATATGGGATTTGTCCTTAAGTTCGGGGCACTCTATTTCAGGATCCCTGAAACCATCAGGGCTGATATAACCGGTAAATTTCCCGACAGGGTAGGTGCCAAAGACCTGATCCTTTCGATCGCTGCCGATATTGGCGCTGACGGGGCAACGTATAAGGCCATAGAATTTGCGGGAAAGACAATTTCNNAAGCGAAGGAAAATCAAGCCTTTTGAACTGGAAAGTGATCCGGATGCGGTCTATTCTGAAAGGCGTTCATATTCTGTTTCTGACCTCGAACCTCAGGTAGCTATACCCCACAATGTGGATACCGGAGTTCCCGTCAGCCGGGTTGCCGGGACTCCCGTGGACCAGATTTTCATAGGTTCATGCACAAACGGCCGGTTTGAGGATTTTAAAGAAGCTGCCGAGGTCATCGGTAAAAAGAAATTCAGCCCTCGCATCAGGGTTATCATCATCCCTGCCTCCCGCGATGAATATCTCAAAACCCTGCGTGCAGGAATTATCGAGAAGTTCGTAAAAGCCGGTGCCCTTGTTGAAGCACCATGCTGCGGGCCCTGCATGGGGGGTGCATTCGGCCTTCTGGCTCCCGGAGAGGTGTCGCTTTCAACATCGAACAGGAACTTTAAAGGCAGGCAGGGAAGCACTGAAGGAAAGGTCTACCTGTGTTCTCCGGCAACAGCGGCAGCAAGTGCGATTACCGGCACCATTACTGATCCGCGGGAGGTCTGATCATGAGGGCCTGGAAATTCGGGGATGATATCGATACCGATGCGATCATTCCCGGGAGATTCCTGACGATCTATGATCCTGAGGAGCTGGCAAAACATGCCTTTGAAGGAACCCGGGACGACTATGCAAAAAAAGTAAAAAAAGGCGATATCGTGGTGGGAGGGAGAAACTTTGGCTGCGGTTCTTCCCGGGAACATGCTCCCCTCGCGCTCCTTGGTTCTGGAGTGAAAGTCGTCATCGCCCAGTCATTTGCCCGGATCTTTTTCCGTAATGCGGTCAATGTCGGACTCCTTCCCGTTGTCTGCAGGGACGCCGGACAGATTTCGGACGGAGCCAGAATAACCCTTAACCTGCCTAAGGGTTTCATCGAAGTGGACGGGAAACAATTTATGACCGAACCGGTGCCGGATTTCATGAAAGGCATCGTCGATGCCGGCGGATTGGTGGAATATGCAAAGGGACTGGAAAAGGTGCCGGTATGTACAAAATCGCAGCAATAGGCGGGGACGGGATAGGTCCTGAAATAGTTGCTGAAGGGAAGAAAGTCCTGGAAGCAGCGGGAGAAAAGTTCAACTTCGACATCAGCTGGACTGATTTTGATCTCGGGGCTGATCGGTACCTTGCAACAGGTAAGCTGCTGACCGAAGACGATCTTAAGGAGCTTTCGGAGTTCAGGGCAATCTACTTCGGTGCGATTGGCGACGAACGGGTAAAACCAGGTATCCTTGAGAAAGGTATCCTGCTGGCGCTCCGGTTTTATTTCGACCAGTACATCAATCTTCGGCCAATCCGGTTGCTGGAGGGAGTTGAAACGCCGCTTGCCGGTAAAACACCCGCAGATATCGATTTTGTCGTAATCCGGGAAAATACTGAAGATTTTTACGTAGGGATAGGTTCCCGGTTCAAAAAACACCAGAAAACGGACCTTAGCATTTCACGCGAACTCTACCAGGTTAAGTTCGGGCTGGATATTACCAGCGATGCAGAAGAGATCGCTTACCAGATAGGTGTCGTTACCCGGGAAGGTTCACGCAGGGTCCAGAAATATGCATTTGACCTTGCCATGAGGAGAAAAAAGAAGCTCACTTCGGTTGATAAAGCAAACGTACTGTCCGATGTTTATGGACTGTGGCGTGATGTTTTTTCCGAGACTGCCGGATCGTACCCTGAGGTCAGGACCGAGTTTACCTTTGTCGACGCGATAACGATGTGGTTNNACTGATCTTGGCGCAATGATACAGGGAGGACTCGGACTCGCACCCGGGGGAAATATAAATCCCCAGGGCACTTCGATGTTTGAGCCCATTCATGGATCAGCGCCGAAATACAAGGGAATGGGGATCGCCAACCCTGTCGCCACTATATGGGCAGGTTCTCTTCTCCTCGATCACCTTGGTGAGCATGAGGCCGCTGCTTCAGTTGTTTCTGCAATCGAAAAAAGCATCAGGGATGGTGTGGTAACAAAGGATATGGGGGGAGCGACTGGCACGGCGGGCGCAGGCTCCTATATTGCGGATTGCGTGAAGAAAGGATCCATCTAAGAATTTCTAAAAAGGATTCATGAGTATCCGGGATACTTTAAGAAAATCCTACATATTTGCCGTTTTGGTTATTTCTTCTTCCACATCCCGGTCTTTTCATCTTTTTCATACTGCTTTTTTACTGCTGCCCAGGCGACACGGTGGGTGACTTCTTCAAGAGACGAGGGGGTTTTTCTTTTTTCCGGGTCGGCATACTCTTCCCATGCATGATTGAAAGTCTCCCGATAAATCTCCTGAGCGTGCCCGGGAAGATGATTCCGGACCGAATCCGGGAGATCTCTGATACTTTTGTATGGCATGTTATTTACCGAACTCTTCTTGTAAAATAAACTATAAAAAAGAATTTATTCCGACAAAAAGACGGTAATTATTACCGGTTCACCACTATCAAGGGCCGATCGATGATATCAGCGGACTGAATTTTTTTTGCCTGACACGGGTTACCCGCCTGGCCCGGGAAAAATCCATACAAACGTCAGGAAATTTTTTAAGTTGTTAATTTGGGAGCATAAGAAAAATTATTTGATCAAGCTGACCTGAAAACCAGCCATTCGTTTTTTCCCGCCCGTTTGAACGCAACCAGGACATAGGGACCATTCAGGCGTCGTCCATGAAGGGTAACTTCGATTTTGTCACTGTCCCAGTGCTTTGTATCATACGTGCCATTATCCCAGATTGAGACCGTGCCTGCCCCATACTCGCCTTGCGGTATTGTTCCTTCGAAATGGCCATAATCCAGCGGATGGTCCTCAACTGCAACGGCAAGATGTTTCTCTCCAGGAAGTTCTGGTATTCCTTTTGGTACCGCCCAGCTCTTCAGGACACCGTCCCGTTCCAGCCTGAGGTCAAAGTGAAGCCGACGTGAATGGTGCTCCTGGATCACAAAATAATTCCCTGCTCCCGGCTGACTTGTCGACCCTTCAGGCTCACCGGTCACAGAAAAATCCCGTTTTTCAAGATACTTTTTGAGTGGAGGTTCACGTGAAGCTTGCGGGAGTTGATTCTTTTTCTTCTCTTCTTTCATTTGTTCATCCCCGGTACCGGTACTTTGTGTACCGGAAAAATCATTCTCTTTTTTTCTGGCGGGTTCAGGAATTCTCCTCACCTTTTCCAGCTGATCGGTTGTGCATTCTTCAGGTTTTTTATCCGGGCGGATCCTGACAAACCGGGGTATCCTGAGTTTCCTGTCCCTCGTGACCTCCTGGTATGCCACTTCGCACACAAGAACAGGTTCCAGCCAGATCACCGTGGCTGGCAATTCCCCGGCATCCACGCCCGGTGTGCTGGTTTTGAATTTTGAGAATGTCCCCATGAGATCGACCAGATCGTGATCAGAGAACCCTGTTCCCACTTTACCGATATATTCAAGCTTTTTTCCTGAATTCCTGGTTTTTTGGGATTCCGGGGATAATTTCCCGGTTGAACGGGCACTGTCCCCCAGTGGGTGAACTTCATCAGTTCCGGTTTTATACAATCCGAGGATTAATGCCCCGAATGAAGTATCGCGACCGCCCTGTCCCCGTGTGTAGCCGGCAATCACGCAATCGCAGGTGTTTTGCTCCCTGATTTTTAACCAGTTGGCACTCCGCACCCCTGGATCATAGACGCTGTCTTTGCGTTTTGCCATGATCCCTTCGAGCCCCTTTGCAATCGCTGCAGCATAATAATCCTCGCCTCTTGCCTCAACAGGAACTGAAACTATGACGTGAGGACTTTCAATAACCGACTGTTCAAGGATCTTCCTCCGCTCAATAAGGGGCAGGCTGGTAAGGGATCTCCCGCTTTTTTCAAGAATATCAAATACGATATAGGTGACAGGATCTTTTTTCTCAGGTCCGGGTGATCTTCCCCTGCCTGTCTTCAGTCGCGGGAGCAGAGCCTGTATATCCGGCCTGCCCCGGTTCATCACCACAATCTCTCCATCAAGTACGGTACCCGGGGCACTATGTAATAGTTCGGCAAGTTCCGGGAACTGTCCGGCCATTTCCTGATCGTTCCTGCTTCGCAGGGACAGGACATCACCGACATAGGCTATCGCCCGCACCCCATCCCATTTAATCTCAAAGAACCATGCATCTCCGTTAAATGATCTGGTTGCAGGTCTTGCCAGCATGGGAAGGTATCGGAATTTCATAAAAGTCAGGTAACGAACAGATGTCTCATTTCTTAGAGAGCGAGGACAGGGTTTCTTTTAACGCCTGCATGAGTTCCTTTGCCTCCTCCGGTTGAGGCGGTTCTGCATATACAACTTTTTCCCCGGCAAGCTTCTTATCAATAAGGTCCAGTACTGCTTCCCTGTACCTGTCATGGTAATCCGCCATCGAAAAATCTCCTGAAAGATCCGTGATAATTCTTTTTGCGAGGGTAAGCTCTGCCTCTTTTGGAACCGGAAGAGCGGCCAGGGATTCGAATGCATGTGGCGAGGAAACTTCATCTGCATACCGGAGCGTGGTCAGTACAAGTCCTCCACCATAGACATGAACGACCACCGGATATTCCTTTGTACGGAGCGTGATCGTCCCGATCGCTGCCCGGCCGAGTTCTTTAAGGGCCGTGACCAAGAGGTTGTACGCTTCCTCGCTCCGGTCAGGAGTCAGGATGTAGGGAGTCTCGAAATACACCGGGTCAAGCGAGAGATAATATACAAATTTCTCTATCCTGATCTTCCTGTTCGACTCGGGCATAACCGCTTTGAGCTCATCCGGTTCGAAGATCACGTATTCCCCTTTCCGGACCTCGTATCCTTTTACCGTCTCTGCCCAGGGGATCACCTTGTCGTCTTTCGTGCAGACCCGGTCGTACCGGAGCGGCTGACCGTCTGTGCGGTGGAGGAGCCTGAACGAGACCGACAGGTCCCTTACCATCGTGTGAAGCCGGACTGGCACATTCACCAGTCCGATGGTGATGGTTCCGCTCCAGAAGGGTCTTCCTGCCTTTCCCTGGGGTGCGGATTCTCCCGGATGGGGGATTTCCGCCGGTTTTTGTGACCCCGGTTGCAGATCATTTTCTTTTGAAATATCAATCACCGGCACATTCCCGGAACGGGGACGGCCCCGGGGTTTTATTCCGGGCTTTTCTCCCGACAATTCATTACGGGATTTATTTCCCGATCNNTTTGCCTGTTGTCAAATATATCCCTCCACGGTTCCTCTTTTCTTGAAATCACTGTCCGGATATTAAAATCTTCGGCCCTGACTCCCCGCTTAAGTTCATCCCACCTGACGGGGGTAGAGACGGTTGCTCCTGACGTCCCCCTGAGGCTGTAAGGAGCGGCCATCGTTTTTCCCTGTGCATTCTGGAGATAATCGATGAAGACAGTGCCCGGGTCCCGCGAATGGGGGAACTCAGATACTACGTGGGGAGTATCTTTTGCAA
>PMDE01000055.1:9748-16356 GCA_003154335.1 Methanoregula sp.
TAGGATCCCGTACTGGAGAGGGATATATGGATTTCAAGAGACGCGAGGTTTGCAAGCCAGAGTAGGGTATCCAGGTTATTGCATACAATAAAGCGGACCTCGCGCTCGGCAGTTTCTGAATAATGGGAAAATATCGTGACATAGCCAGGTGTTCCCCGGGGTGCATCTTTCTCATAGAATTCTTCACCACTACTCCCATTGGGGAAGCGGTGCATAGTAAGCGGCCGTCCTGATAAAAATGGCAGCATACGGGGCGCAATCCGGATATAATATGCTATTACCTCTTTTTTTGTTATTCCCGGTGACGGATACAATATCTTGTCAAGATTGGTGAAACGAACCTTTGTCAGATCACTCATTGATAGTTCTTTCTCTTCCCCTTCAGGACTCCCGGCCATCGGCAGAGGTTATCTTTCCCTCCTGAAAAGGGTATCTCTTCTGATAAAAGTCAAGTGCAGGCAAACGGGGTAAATTACATAAGCTAAAGTACCATTTTACCGACAGAATTGTTCTGCATCACGAGAGGAAATTTAAACAATACATGTTCCCTGATTCATCAGGAAAAAGTTCACGTTCTGTGGTAAATCAAAAACTAAAAAAACCGGTTAATAATCAGGGAGGCGACCATGCCCGTCCTCTCATCTGTCACTCCCTGCGTTTTTCGATAATTCTGTGGTACCTGCAGGAAAATTTCGTCGATCACTTCCCTTTTTCCTCCATGAAGGATTATCGTAATTTGGGGATACCACAGCGGCGGGGACGAGCCCCTGGCAAGTCCGGAGGATCGAAACAAGCAGGTATCATTCAACAAAAATGAAAATTTTTTTTAGTCACAGGCATGGGATTATACCCAAAACAAATTGACTAACCGGGAAAAAATCTAAAAAAATCAGTTTTTTTTCATAAGCCGAGATTATCCGGAATTTCAGGAAAATCATCATCTTCTTCATCAGTTTTTTGTGAAAATAAGTTCCGGACATATTTCAGCGGTCCTTTTGAACGGGGAGCCTCCTCGTGTACATGCACTGCAGTTCGCTTCCCGGAACTACTGAAGTCCCTGACGATATATTCAGCCTCGGCAAGCGCTTCTTCCACCATTTTTTTCTCGGTTACGTCCACGATGGAGCCGACAATAGAAACTGTCTTCCCGTTCTTCACTACCGGAATCTCATTGACCTCGGCCCAGATGACACGCCCCTCCTTTCCGGCCAACTCCAGCCGGTAGGGGGGTTCCCGCCTTCCCGATGAAATCGCCCTGATCGTTCGTTCAAGACCCACAGCATTGATGGGGTTATCAGTAAGATAATCAGTCCAGAGGCGTTTTCCTGCATGAAAGCGGCATCCTAGCAACGTGCGGATTCTCGGACTCACAAACATCATGACATGATCCGGGGTATGTGAATAGTACATCTGGTTCCCGCTTTCCAAAACAAACATCAGCTCGTCATCTTTTTTCTGAATTGCCTTTTGCTCATGTTTGATCCTCGTCACATCACGACCGGATGCAACAATTGCCAGTACGGTATTGTCTGTTTCAACAATCGATTTTGCAGACCAGCTGATACACCGCATGCCTTTTGGGGTTTGTAACCATTGCTCTACCATGCATGAATAAGGGGGGCGAAAAAGTTTCGTCATCTGTGTGGCGATGACATCAGAATAGCGTTCGGCAGTCACCGGCATAAAAACGCTGCCGACCAGATCCTCTGGGGTTTTTCCGAGAATATCACTATAGGCAGAATTTACAAAAAGAAGGCGACCCTCAGGGCTGAACTTCACAATAAGATCCTGCTGGCATTCGACAAGATCCCGGTAAAAATTTTCCGTTTCTGACGTAATTACCGCCCCTTCATGGATTATTGAAAAAGACGTTTCCCCAAATCCGGGGACTGCATCCTTACTCAGGATCATCTGTTGCAGAACTATTAATGTTGCACGATATGCACCAAATCCTGATCGGTGAAAGGATTATGCGGTTGCCGATATGCGCTTCTGATCCAGGGTAATTCTTCGCACCTTTTGCGATTCCAGAGGCTGGTCCGGTATCTTCACAATACAGGCATACCGTTCTTTTCCATACATAATGCTGCTGAGCGCTTTAAGGGATACGCTGAAACTACCTTCATCGAAAATATCTATGTTCAGGGCTTTACCGGAGAATGAGACCTGGGCGAGACCACGGGTGGCTCCCAGATAGTAATTCCAGTTATGGACAATCTCTTCGACCTGAACAAATACACGTCCTGCAACTGCACTGGTAAGCCCTGCAAAGCGAATTGCATACCGTGAACCCTGTATATGAACCTCAGCTACTTCGTGCATGACCCCTTCACTGTCCAGGGCCCTGCACCTGGTTCTTTGGATGTATCCTGCTTTTTTCAACATACACAACCACATTCTGTCGTAGTAGGGCGTTGAGTTCATGGGTATATAGACTGTGAAGTCTGCGCGGGGTGAAAGTGATCCCTTGTCCTTCGGCTGACACGTACCATATTCTGGAAAATGAAAATATCAGAAATAAAGGGTTATTTTTTCCGGTCTATACATGCATTCAGCACATCTTCAACAAATGACAGGGTTCCTGTAACGCCGGCAACTGCATGAGGGGCCAGCCTCACGATCCCTCTCAAGGGAGGGGTAAGTCCCACAAAAGCCCTTCCGGTATCCACGGACCGTTCGAATGATGACCCGATGACAAGATCCGGGTTATGGTCATTGATAAGTGTTTTCATACGGGAAAACTCCTGGACATGCTCTCCTTGAAACAACGAGTTGCAGGGTTTGTTGCGTGAACCCACAGCCAGGATATCTGCGTCCAGGTAATACCTGAGGGTTTTTTCTGCAAACGCCGCATACGAAAAATTACTGAAAATAACTGCCCGGGGGGGATCAAACCTGCGAAGAAACTTGTCACAGGCTCGTACGATCCTTTCATCTTCCCGTTCAATTTCTTTCTCAACCGGTGTTGGATCTGCCCCGGGGCAGACCGAGGCAATTTTTCCAAATGTTGTCCTGATTTCTCCAAATCCGAGCATCCCCCCCAGGCAGGTACCAATACCGCTGGAAAAATCTCCGTTTGTTCCTACAGTATAGGGAGCAGCTCGCTTTACCTTTTCAAGAAGATCCGAACAAAAAACAGTACCAACGTTCACCGATGCGTTGCCCATCAGGCGTAAAACCTCCTGCACATTTCCCCCGGAAAACGGGTCAAGGAGGCAGGCACCATCAATATTTATTCCTTCGCAGGACGTGTCGATGGAAGGGGCAAGGGCCAAAAGAGCCTTTTTATATCCTGACTCCACATCTCCGGAAAAACCCGGGGCATCAACAAGGATTACCGGGTAATCTGATAAAACCGAAAGGATATCCTCGCCGAGAATCGCGGGAACGCAGGTCATAATTACGGCAATCTTTTTGCCATTGCCTTCAAGGCTGTCAAGCAGTTCCAGAAGTCGCTGCTCTGATCCGAAAATCACATCGTTATCATTGATAAACGTGCCATGAAGAGGGGTATGGAGGAGCGTGGCAGGATAATAGTAGCACCCGCTTGACCCGTGGATAACGATGCTGATTCCATCAAAACCCGCAAGACATGCAGCTGCTCCGGTCATCGCACAGGGCCACAGGGGACTTGCACACTCAGGCATGGATTGCGCGCCTCCACTGGTAGAGCATGCGACGGACCCCGTTTGTTCCAACTGGAGGTGCCTCCTGTACAGGTATCCTGCATCCCCTGTCATCGAATATAATACCGGTCCTGTCAGCGACTTCCCTGGCAACCCGGATGGCATCCGGGGATTTGAGGGCGGAATCGAAGGTTACCAGAGCGCCAGCAATATCTTCAAATTCATCCAGAATACCATCCTGCAGTATTTTTTCCTCACGAACAGCAGACAGACACAGGATACCAAAACGGTCTGCAACTGATTCAAGAAAGCCAATCGTCCCTTCGAGTCCGGCAGGAAATGATGAAATATACGGCGTTTTGAACCGGTTTTGCAGGTGTTGGCCAAGTATACTCAGGTCATTATCCCGGAGAATGTTGAGCCGGGCCGCCCCGAGCAGGGTTATATCCTCCAGCGAACAATCCCGCAGGAACCGGAGATTTACGGGTATTCCTAATGCTGAAAGCAACCGTGTAACTTCCTTATAGTTTTCCTCTACTTCATTTTCAAGATTTTTTTCACCGATGATATTCACACACCGCTCTTTCTGACAAGGTTCAGCCGTGTCAGCGATCACCCGGAGTGCATTATTCATGCCATGCTGAAAAGTGCCCCCGAGAAATCCTGCGGTGGGAATAGGTAATACGGGGATACCACGGTCCCTGCTGCAGACTGCCACAACATCATCGCCGATAGTATCAACGATACAGGTCGAAAGAACAAAAACTGCCTTGAAATGTCTCGAAGCAACTGAGTCGAGAACCGATTCAAGCGCCTGCTCCCCTCCAAAAATTATATCGCCCTCGGACAGGTCTGTTGAGATCAAATCCGGGATCACTACCTGNNCCGGACCTAGATAAATTCAAAGGCAAGGGATTCGAGGTCATCGATTTCAAGGGGGGTTGGAACAGTAAACCGGGTATTATTCATAATACGCTCTGCAAGGGATCGGTAGTGAGCAGCCTGGCCTGAGCCGGGATCAAATTCAAGTACCGTTTTGCGGTTAAGTTCGGCCAGCTGTACAACCCGATCGCGGGGAATATACTGGACAAGCGAACTGTTAACCCGCTTTGCAAACTCCCCGACAAGCTCTTCTTCCCCTGGCTGGTTTTTTGCATTACAGATCACCCCTGCAAGCCGGCAGGTGCTCCTGGTTCTTGACGAGAGGCGTTTTATCGCTTTGCAGATATTATTTGCAGCATATAACGACATCAACTCCCCGGAGGTGACAAGATAGATATCCTGGGCGTATCCCTCACGCATCGGCATTGCAAAACCGCCGCATACCACGTCGCCCAGTACATCATAAACAATCACATCCCCGCGTAGCGCCCCGAATTTCTCCAGCAGTTGAAAAGTTGCAATGATACCTCTTCCGGCACATCCCACTCCCGGTTCCGGTCCTCCCGCTTCCACACATCGTACACCATTGAATCCTGTGTACACGATATCTGAAAGAGAGAGTGCCGCTTCACCCCGTACCCGTACCAGGTCCATAACGGTCGGAATAAAAGTCCCGTGCATCAGCATCCGGGTGCTGTCCCGTTTGGGATCGCAACCGATCTGCATAATGTCAAGACCCTGGAGGGAAAGGGCGGCAGAGAGATTCGCTGATGTAGTCGATTTCCCGATGCCTCCTTTTCCATACAGGGCTATCTGTTTCATTACCCTACTATTGACCGGCAATTTATATTAGATCACCTGATGTTAAGAAAAGTAAAGTTGCGTTGACTAAAAAACCGGGACTCAGCCGGGTTTTTAATTTTTAGCGGCAGATCCCGGCGATTATAAACCACCGGATTATCTTCGGAGACAGGCCACTATAACTCCGGTTCAGCCGTGATTCACCAAAAAAAAGAGCATTTTGTTGTCCGCCGGGAGATCCGGGATACTCCCCGGCGAAAGATCTTCTTTCACGATGGAGATCGAGTAAAAAAAAGGTCACTGTTGGTGAATTTCCTGACAGGAAAAAATTAATCAGATCTGCCAAACACGGCCATTAAAAGCATCACTACCGGGATCACTTCGAGCCGGCCCACCCACATGACAACGATAAAGATCCATTTTGAGACAGACGGCATATCCGGGGATACATATCCGGAATTCATTCCACTTGACGAAAAGGCGGAAACAACTTCAAAAACGATATCATTAAGGGAGAATGCAGTAAGGTGGAACTGTATTACAGCGAGCGTTGCAATAAAGACCGTTGCAACGGACAGGATAATAACCAGCATATTCCTTGCGGCCTCAAGCTCTGCCGTTGCTTTAGGGACTACTCTTCCTTCAATCCGGAAGGGAAGGAGTACTTTCCCGCTGACAAAGAGCCTGCGGAACCACCAGAAAAGCGTACGAAAAGCAGTAGCCACCCGGTTTAGCTTGATACCTCCGGCAGTACTGCCCGATGCACCTCCGATAAAGGTGATCAGGGTAAGGAACAGCACGGTGACACTCGCCCAGGAATGCAGGTCTGAATTCTGGAAACCGGTCGTTGTAAGAGCAGAGATGGTCATAAACAGACCCTGAGGAAGAGCAAGGGGAAGATCAAGATTCCCAAAGAAGATCAGATCGTAGGTTACGACAGCAACCCCGATTCCTGCGAGAATAAAAAATAATTTCACCTGTTCATCGCCAAAAAGACTCCAGCGCCGGTTTTCCATAATGAGGTAATAGAGTTTGAACGGCAGTGCACCGGCTATCATGACGGGGATGAGAATCAACTCGAGGAGAGTACTGTTGTAATACAGGATACCACCGGTGTGCAGGGTAAATCCACCACTCGATATTGCTGCAAACGCAAGATTGACCGATTCCCATAACGAGAGCCCGGTAAACAGGATAAGACCTATGGCAAAGAAGGTGAGCAACCCGTAAATTTTCCAGAGCGCCCGCCCGGTCGCGATCACGCTGGGCATCAGAGGTTCATCCCGCCCTTCGGTACGA
>PMDE01000049.1 GCA_003154335.1 Methanoregula sp.
GTAAACCGGATATCGTTCTTCTCCATCATTTTCTGGACGTTTTCGAGCTGGAGCCCGACAACCTTCTGGATCTCATCTTTCGAAAGCGGCCTGAACATGATGATCTCGTCGATCCGGTTGAGGAATTCGGGTCGCAGGGTTTTCTTGAGCAGCTCGAACACCTGTTCCCGGGTGCGATCGTACACCTCGTCCCGGTTTTTNNGCAGGATGTTGAACACATCCGGGTGGGCTTTCTCGATCTCATCCAGCAACACAACGGAATAGGGCTTTCTCCGGACCGCTTCTGTCAGCTGCCCGCTTTCTTCATATCCCACATAGCCCGGAGGTGCTCCTATAAGCCGCGAAACGGTATGCCGTTCCTGGTATTCCGACATATCGATCCGCACCATACTGTTCTCGTTGCTGAACAGGAATTCTGCCAGGGCTTTTGCCAGTTCAGTCTTTCCTACACCGGTCGTTCCCAGGAAAATGAAAGAGCCGATGGGGCGTCTGGTATCCTGCAACCCGGCACGGCTCCGGCGGATTGCATCGGCTACTGCCCCGATAGCTTCGTCCTGGCCCACGACACGCTTGTGGAGTTCGGCTTCAAGGCCCAGCAGTTTTTGTTTTTCACTCTGCAGCATCCTGCTCACGGGAATCCCGGTCCAGCGCGAAACGACTGCGGCAATTTCCTCTGCATCCACCTCTTCGTTCACCATCGCGGAATCCTTTTGCAGCAGGGTCAGTTTTTCTTTCAGTCCCTCAATGACCTTTTCAATTCCCGGGATCTGACCGTAGCGGATCTCTGCCACCTTTCCGAGGTCGCCGCTGCGGTTGGCACCTTCGGCTTCGAATTTAAGGGTTTCGATCTCCGTTATCCGGGACTGGATCTGTTCAACAAGATCTTTTTCCGATCGCCACTTTGCATACAGCCGGTCCCGTTCTTCGGTCAGGTTCGCGATCTCCTCGTTCAGGCCTTTGAGTTTTCCCTGGTCTTTTTCACGTTTGATGGCCTCCCGTTCTATCTCCAGCTGCCGGATCTTCCGTTCAATGATCTCCAGTTCTTCGGGTTTTGAGTTGATCTCGAGCCTGAGTTTTGATGCAGCCTCGTCGATCAGGTCAATAGCCTTGTCGGGGAGGAAACGATCGGAGATATATCGCTGGGAAAGTTCAACAGCGGCTATAATAGCTTCATCCTTGATCCGGACATGGTGATGGGTCTCGTATTTCTCCTTGATTCCCCGGAGGATGGAGATGGCATCCAGTACATCCGGTTCATTGACCATCACCGGCTGGAAACGCCGTTCGAGGGCCTTGTCCTTCTCGAAATATTTCTGGTATTCTTTGAGGGTGGTCGCCCCGATGACATGCAGCTCTCCCCGTGAAAGCGCGGGCTTGAGGATATTGGCGGCGTCCATTGCGCCCTCGCTGGCGCCGGCCCCGACCAGGGTATGGATCTCGTCAATGAAAAGGATGATCTCCCCTTCAGCGGATGTTACTTCCTTTACCACGCTTTTTAACCGTTCCTCGAATTCTCCCTTGAATTTAGCCCCGGCGATCAGGGCACCCATGTCGAGGGCATAGAGTTGCTTGGTCTTCAGGTTTTCCGGTACATCCCCGTCAATAATCCGGTGGGCGAGACCTTCGGCTATGGCGGTTTTTCCCACGCCGGGTTCCCCGATAAGGATCGGGTTGTTCTTCGTTCTCCTTGAAAGGATCTGCAGCACCCTGCGGATCTCTTCGTCACGACCGATAACCGGATCGAGTTTTCCGGTACTGGCAAGATCATTTAAGTTCCTTGCATATTTTTCCAGGGAATTGTAGGTCTCTTCTGCGTTCTGGTTGTTCACCGTCGCACCTTTCCGTAACTGGCTGATGGCAGTTTTTAAGTCTTTTTCCGTAACCCCGTTCTCCTTCAGCAGCCGGGAGGTGCTGTCGTTTGCAAAAAGAATTCCCAGTAAAAGGTGCTCCAAAGAGACAAATTCATCCCGGGATTCCTGGGAAAGTGCTGTGGCTTTCTGCAGGGCTTTTGTGGCTTCATTTGAGAGGAAATGCTCCCCGCCGCTGACTTTGGGTAAAGAGTCGAGGATCCTGTCGAGTTCAGGGGTGAAAACATCGAGGTTCACATTCATCTTCTTTAAGAGATAGGGTATGACATTTTCGTCAACCATCAGCATCCCCTTCAGGAGATGTGAAGTCCCGATGGACTGGTTCTGTTTTGCCGTTGCAATCTCCGTTGCTTTCTGAACGGCTTCCTGTGATTTTATCGTGAAATTGTTGAAATTCATAATCTCGCTGTTCCATCTCTGGTGTTCGTGATTCCTATTCCGATATTCGTAATAGCACTTTCTTATCAAATAGTTTGCCAATCTGACATTTGATAAAAAAAACGGAATTTATTGCCGCGGGGAATCCCATTCCGGCGATAGTTACCNNGGGACTTCACCTTCGGCTTGTCCCCGTCGCTGTGGCATCCCAAAATTGCGATAGAACGGACACAATAAAAATTTTATATTCACTTTAATTTGCAGCAGTGATTCACTTTGTGGTATCCCGAATTCATTTCACTCAGTTGCTGCTGGGAAAAACCCCAACTGACGCCTTAAATTTTCCCGATTTACGAGGGTGACCCCCTCTCTCCCCCAGAGGGGGAGGCAGCCCAAGGGGTGCGCCCCCTTGACCCCCGTGTAAAATTAAAGTGTTCAAACAACATTCTTGCCCAGCGAGGCCCCGACGAGGCGGCCGAGCGACCCCGAAGGATTGGGCTTGCTCATATTATTGAATATTTTTGTGAAATTATTTCGGGATAGGACAAGCAGTGATTCACTTTTTTGAGATTTATTTTGGTCATTCAATTATCCAATATTTCCATCGGGATTTTTGAAAAAGTTGGTAGGTTGAAATGACACTATACCAAAATTATTTCTTCTCCGGTGTTTACACCGCCCTGTTCGTCATCATAAAAGAAGCCAGGCCGGTTCCTTCAGGGTGCAACGATTCCTCATATCTGTCCAGTTCGAAATTGGGGGGTAAAGTAAAGGGGCACAGGGCACGTGTCCGTGACGGGAAGTTCATCCTGCTTGCCCTATACCGGGGGGCGACAATTTCGCAGAAGTTGATACTATTTTAGACAAAGGAGTTGGTGCACTTCGGGATGATAGGGACAGAAGGTTTAGTCACTCCCCTTGTTCTGCAGGTCTTTATTTGCGACGGGTATTTGGTTTTTTCAAATTTTTTTTAAATTTCAACCAGCACTGGATCATTACATTTTTTATGTAATTTTAATGAAGCCGAAAATACCTGAAATCTTGTTGAAAATGTCATGCCAGCTGATGCCGGAGAGCAGGCTCAACGGGGATTCTCACGCCGGAGTGCCTCTTCAGATCGCTTACGATCCGTGATGTCAACGGCCACTCCGTGGAACCCGATCACGTTCCCGTCCGGGCCAATCATCCTTGCCGGGCGGATTTCGAGTATCAGTTCACTCCCGTTGCGATGCCGGGCGGAAACTTCGATTGGTAAGGACGCCCCTTCACATGAAATGGACTTCGAGAGTTCCTTCATTGCATATGATCGTCCATGCTCCGGAACCAGATCTGTTATCGATTTTCCGATCATTTCTTCCGGCGTGTAGCCCGTGATCGTCCGGACCATGGGACTTAAATACAGGAATTTCCCCTGCATGTCGATCTCCCAGATTATATTCGGCGATGTTTCAACAATGGCCCGGAACTTCTCTTCATTCTGCCGGAGGGCATTTTCAGCCTTTTTTTGTTCGGTAATATCCCTGGTAATCCCGAGAAGTGCCGGCTGGTTCTGATACAGGATCCGGTTTACGAAGAACTCACAGACTACAACTTCACCACTCTTTTTGATAATCCGCCCGGTAAAGTTAGGAGGCAGGGAATGCCCGGAAATTCTCCGTTTACCGGATTCCTGCATGCGGGCACGGTCATCAGGATGGACGAGATCCCAGACGTTCATTTCCATGAGTTCGTCACTGGTATAACCGGTGAGATCGGTTACCCGGTGATTGGCAAACAGGATCTGGCGATCCCGGTAAATATAGATAGCATTGTAGCCGTTCTCGACAACGAGGCGGTATTTCTCCTCGCTCTCCCGGAGTTCCATATCCGCAAGCTTACTGTCAGTAATATTCCGTATAACAATAGTAACACCGTTAAAAGTCCTGTTCAGAGAATACCGGGGCGATATTTTCGCATTAAACCACGCCGGTTTATCCGTTATTGGTAAAATGTACTCTATCTGGTGAGTGGCACCGGTATTTTTTACCTCGGTTATCGCCTTTTGAATCTGATCACTCACCTCTTCGGGCAATACATCTCTGAACGATTTCCCCATGAAATGTTCCGGGCTGACATAGAGATGCGCCATGACCAGATTATAGGGATCAACAAAAATACCATTATTATCTAAATTGAAAACCAGGTCATCCATTGAAGCGAAGGTTGACCGTAATCGCTCCTCGCTCTCCCGTAATGCATCCTCTGCTTTTTTTCGTTCAGTGATGTCCCGTAGAGCTACCTGGACTGCAGGCCTTCCTTCGATAAATGTCCTGACACCCCTGCCCTCAACGATCACCAGGGTTCCATCGAGACGGGTCATAATCAATTCTATCGCAGGTGATATATCTCCCCCGAGATCTTTTTCTATATTTTTGCTGACCGGATTACGGAATTCGGGTTGAATGAAATCAAAAGCATTTTTACCTATTATCTCGTCCGGATTCGATGCGCCAAGCAGGTGAAGGGCTGCAGGATTTACAAAAATAATTATTCCATCCTGGTGAATGAGCACAGCATCAGGAGATATCTCTACGAGTTTGCGGTACCGGTCTTCACTCTCCCGGAGGGCATCCTCTGCTTTTTTTCGTTCAGTGATGTCCCGTGTCACGGCATAATATTCTAATAATTCCCCTGTCTTTTCATCAAAGATTGCCCTGGCTGATGATTCCAGCCACAGGTAGTGACCGTCTTTATGTTTTGCCCGGACCCTTATCGTTGCAGAAGAATTGTTTCGGGTAAGACCGTTCCCGACAGATTCCATTATAGGGAAATCCTCCGGGTGGAGGAAGCCCTCCCATCGGTTACCGAGGACCTCTTCTGGCAGATAACCGAGGGTGGTTTCATACGCAGGAGAAGCGTACGAGTGGGTGAAATCCGGTCTAATCCTGCCAATCATATCCAGAGAGTTTTCCGCCAGTAACCGGAATTGCCGTTCGCTCTCCTCCACCTGCCTTTCGGCTTTCCTTCGTGAGGTAATATCTTCAATAAGGATCGATACACCCTTACGCCCATCATCAAAAACAGTCGGTGCGATCCGGCAGAATACAATAATACCTTTCGCCCTGAACACAATTTCCCCGGACCACACATGACCGGCAATAGCTTCCTTGATCCTCTCGATAAAACCGACGAATAACTCGTCAAAAATGAGGGGGATGGGGGTAAATTCAATATTTCTTCCGAGAAGGTTTTTGCTGTCGGTCTCCACAAGTGCACAGAACGGTTCATTTACAAAGACGATTCGCAGAAAACTGTCCAGCTGGATAACAAATTCTGAGGATATCGAAAGAACTGCTGAAAGCGGGACTCTTTGGGATATTTTATAGATTTTCGCCATTCCCAGACGACGCATCTCTACTTGCCCGGATATAAGCAGGTTCTCGAGATATCGCCCGGCGGTATTCCGGTTGATTTTAATATTTCTGACAATCTCGGTTATTTTCAAGCCCTGGGGATTTTTTTGCAGGAGATCTTTTATCTGGTCCGCAATCTCTTTTTTCAGAACCATACCAAAGAATCCTATTGGATTGAGGATATTTTAATTGAATGATATGCTGGTTGTCAGAATTATTATCTGACCCTTGATATAAGAATCGTTTTCTGACCCCGATTATAGTTATCCTTTTTTAAAAGAGTATATTCCTTGTGCCAGACATCCGGCATCCAATATGCAGCTAAAATTCAGCGTGTTTACAAAGGGTACACTCTTCTTTCGTACCCTGTGCAGGGGGGATGTACTGGTTGCGGGCAGTTCAAAAACGAAATCAGCCACAAAGAATCTGCCCAATGAGATCTGTCAACAGAATCATACTATGAACTCCCGTATCGTGGGACAGGTTTTTGTCTGGATTCATCCGCATTTTTTGTAGTGTTGGAAATGTAATTAAACTTCAATGGAGAATTTGATACGGTATGACGAGTCCTGACAAAACGCGAAAAAAAGAAGATCACCAAAACCATCCGGGGAAAGACCCGTATCCCCACCCACCACACCATGCTCACCCTAAACCGACCCTCGCGCCGGATCACGATCCCCATCACACAAACCCGGATCCAAATGATAAGAGTATAGACCATGGGGTTTATGAAGACAGACCCCGGCCTCCAAAAATAAATAAATCGAATTTACAACTTGAACACATTGAACATAAACACCACCCGTAAATTTCTCTTTTTTATCTGCAGGGTTGAAGCTGAATTCCCCCGGAACAACGCACACTAAATAACCGGGCTTCTTTTCACGTCTCATAGAGGAAACGCCACCCTCCTGGCCTCTCAACAGAACGTTTCTATTGCCTTTTGAATATCTCCATCATCGAAAAATGGTATTAATCCTGTTTGCCAAAGACCGGGGAGAGATCAGGTTTTCCGGCTTTCGTGATCTGGATGCACATTCCATTTTCCCATCTGTCCCATTCAGGTCCGGGACATGGAGTTAATGGTCGGGTCATTTATGTTTTTCTTTGCGCCAATAATGGTTCGGCGGGCACCAGCCCGGATATCTTCCCGGTTCCATTAGTCCTTAGGTCCCACGGTATTTTCTTCCTGTAGCCAGACAGGATTGTTTCTGATGTAAGAGCTCCAGTTTCAGCGTCTTTGGAATAGTTCAAACCCGTTGACTATGCAACAAGAATTCCTGTAATGATGACCGACTTAATAATTTTTTGGCAGTCACGGTCGGCCGGAACCAGTCATCCCTATTAACTTCAATCTGATGACCCTCCTGAGACGGAATAACCCTGAATTTATTTATTAAAAAAGGTATAATTGGCCTAGGGGGTTTTGCAGGTCTGTTGTCCCATGAGCTCCACCTGGATATTCTGAATTTCCAGTAATCGTTGTCCCTGGTTCGTCAGAAGATAGTCCATTTTTTTATGGAGCAGGTGAATTTCGCTGTCCGAATGGATACTCACCTGGTAGTCACGTTCGGCATGGAGCCGGTCTCTGATTTCCTGCCGGTTCTGGCTCATGATAATTACGGGAGCCTGAATTGCGGCAAGCATGGAAAGGAAAAGATTGAGCAGGATATAGGGATACGGGTCAAAGGGCCTGGATAGTAAAAAAAAAGTGTTCACGCCGACCCATAAGGAAATTATACCGACAAACGCCGCAATAAATGTCCAGCTGCCGGCAAAACCGGCGATCCTGTCCGCCAGATGTTCTCCGAAACTCAGGTCCTCTTCATATTCGACATTGTCATTTTTAGGGAGATGGTCATCCTCTTCCCCACCCGGTTGTTCAGTCTCTTTGAGGGAGGCATACTCATTTTTCTCCTTTTCAACCACATCCCGGACGTAATCTATCATGAACCGGTTAAGGTCAGTCTGACAGATGTAGCCTCCGGGGGACAACGCCGGATGTTTCTGTTTTATTTTATCAACTATCAATGCATGAATCAATTCCACCGGCACAAGGTCGGTTTTTCTCTTCCGTTCCCCACAAATCTGGCAGAGATATGTTTCCTGATCGGCCATTGCCATTTCCTCTTCCAAGCATCAATGATCGGCTGGCAATATATAGGATATCGTGAGTGAAGGGGTCAGGGATAGCCTGGGGTTCCTGCCTTGTATCTGCTGCAAAACACGGTAATTTCCTCCCATTATATACGTAATTCTTATTCCCTGGTTTGTTAGTACGAGTAATGAACGGATAATCAACACCCGAGGAGCTAAATTACTCGCCGGGATCAGAATAACGAACCACAATCAGCCCTCCCCGGACGGGGTTGGAGATAAAAGAAGAAATTAAAAATTGTTTTTCCACTACTTTACCTGACTTTCTGCTATTTCGCCTACTATCGGCATTTTGAACTTCTCACCCAGGTATGCTTTATACATCAGGAAAAGCCAGAGCAGGAGCACAACGATTGAAATCAGCAATGAGATCACACTGAGAATTCCCCACATACCAACTGCACCATACGCACCGGCCCCAAAGATCATCATGCTGTAGATGGATCCAATGATCCACCATAAAATCGTCAGGGGAAGAAAGGTCAGGATCGACTGCATTGCATGGAATCGTACCGTTTTGTTATCCTTTTCCATAACAAAAAAGAGGATTCCTGTTATCCATCCCAGAACATATGTTGCAGCCGAAGCCACATTCTCATCAAGACCAAACGTTGCTTTTACCATAGCATCTCTTCCAGATATCTATATTTTAGTTGTAAAATCTCAAGTATAATCAATAAATGCAATGCAGGGGTGCCTTGCCACGAGATCTTAATGAGGGAAAGAACATATTCATGTATATATGCGTTCTGAATTACCGAAATCACAGTACGTTTTTTTTAAGAATTTTGAACGCGTTATAAGTTTTTCTGATGGTGTATTCTCCATTGCCATTACCCTGATGGTCCTGTCGCTCACCGTGCCGGTTATTGTGACAGGGGATGTGGCCACAGAACTCCCGCAGTCTCTCATCANNCATCACCGCCTCTTCCAGTACATCAACCAGGCCGATCGGACCCTTCTCTGGCTGAACCTCATGTTCCTTCTTTTTATTACCTTGATCCCGTTCCAGACAACCATGATGATCAAGTATCCCGGGACATTTATCGCGGTTGCATTTTTTTCCTTTACCCAGGCAATTGCCGGTATCGTCCTCGTTACCCTCTGGTATTATGCTACAAAAGGGAACAGGTTTTCAGATCCTGGCCTTTCTCCGGTAACTGTGCGTTATTATCTGGCGCGGAGGGTTCTTGGCTCCGTAACATACCTCATTTCGATAGGGATTGCAGTATTCAATGTCTATCTTGCGCAGTTGTCATGGCTGTTTCTTGCGATCTTTTTCTGGTGGCTGGGCAGGATGTTCTACCGGAATAAACTTCCGGTTATCGACCAGACTGAATGAATTCCATCAGGGCAGGAGATACCGGTTTTTGATTTTCCCGTCGCAGTGTCTGAAAAAAAAGTCAGTCACCGCAGGGGATGAAAGAGAAAACGCCGTCTCTCACCATGCCCGCATCATGTTCGTTGCGTCGATTGTACTCACGTCGCACGTTTGTGGCTCCCCGCACACTCTCACAAAAAAAAGTTTGTTGGGCGGGAACTATCCTCGCTCTATTGGCCAGTGAGCCTCCTGCGGTTACCTTGCTGC
>PMDE01000100.1 GCA_003154335.1 Methanoregula sp.
AGTGATTCACTTTTTTGAGATTTATTCTGGTCATTCAATTATCCAATATTTCTGTCGATATTTTTGAAAAAAGTTGGTGGTTGAAATGACTCTATACCCTTAATTTATCAAGGGTCGATCACGTCTTTTTGACCATTTTTTTGCGTCTGTCGTCCTTTATTTCCCGGTGTTCCCGCCATTGCGAAACATTTTCGTTCAACAATATAAATACCAATAGCACCTATGGTTTTCCAACAACTTTTAAAATTTCAGGATAGACCTAAATGAAAAAGGACCAATGAAAATCCGGTAATACTATGAAGATTGTATCCATCGTAGGCGCCAGGCCTCAATTTATTAAATGTGCCCCGGTCTCCCATGAACTGCGAAAAAAGCATGAAGAGATACTTATCCATACCGGCCAGCACTATGATCCGGAGATGTCGGATGTTTTTTTCGATGAACTCCAGATACCCAAACCGGATTATCACCTCGATGTCGGCTCAGGCTCTCACGGAAAACAAACCGGTGCAATTCTTGAAAGAGTCGAGGACGTCTTACTCAAAGAAATTCCGGATCTTGTCCTTGTATACGGCGATACTAACTCAACGCTTGCCGGTGCGCTCGCGGCTGCCAAACTTCACATACCGGTTGCTCATGTTGAAGCCGGTCTCCGCAGCTTTGACCGTACAATGCCTGAAGAGATAAATCGTGTAGTTACCGATCATGTGTCGGATATTCTATTCTGCCCTACAAAAACCGCCATGGATAACCTGGCCCATGAGGGACTGAACAAGGGAACGTATATTGTCGGGGACGTCATGGTGGATGCACTGAGGAATAACACCAGTATCTCTGAGTCTAAATCCCGGATAATCGAACTGCTTGGACTGACGCGGGGAAATTATTTTGTTGCTACCGTCCACCGCCCTGCCAATACGGATGACAGGCTGAAACTCACCGCCATCGTCGAGGCCTTCGGAGAATCAGGAAAAGATGTTGTTTTTCCTGTTCATCCCCGTACAAAAAAATACCTTCATGAATATGGATTGTGGGATTCATTGTCAGAAAATATCAAATGTATCGACCCTCTGGGCTATATCGACATGCTTCACCTGATGAAACATGCAAAGAAAATTCTTACCGATTCCGGGGGAATTCAAAAAGAAGCATATATTTTGGGAGTACCGTGTATCACGATGCGTGAAAACACCGAATGGATAGAGACATTGACCGGAGGGTGGAACGTGCTGGTTGGAGCAGATAAGAAAATGATACTGGCAGCAATCATGGCCGATGGCCGGACGAGCGCGGATAATACCGTTTTCGGAAAAGGGGACTCGGCAAAGAGGATTGTAAAAATTTTACACGAGAATTTCTGTGGATAACGGCATTACTGTAATAATCATAAAGAACTCTGAATTACGAAAAAAAAGAAATCTCTGAATTTAGCCTGTTGAATAAAGAAATACCGAACGAATCAAAGCAGAATCATAAAAAGACGAGAATTTACCATGGGGATGCACGAACTATTACAAAAAGATCCGGAACTCTGGGATCTTTTTTGCAGAAAGGAAGAGTACCAATCACCACTTCGGGATAAACATAACCGGTTTCCTTATTACGCGAGCAGCTGCCGGGATATCTTCGAACCGAAAGCCTCAGAATATCTCGTGAAGAACGGGTATAAGGTCGAGTACCCGGAGGGTAAACCCTTTGCCGTCTGCCTGACGCACGATATTGACGGGGTTTACGAACCAGTCCAGGATAAGGCACTACGGGCCCTGAAACATGGTGCCCATGCACGATTTTCTGAAGCATATCATTCGGTAAAGCAGATGCGGTCAAAGAAAATCCCGTATGTAAATTTTGAAGATATTATGGAATTAGAGGATCGCTATCATGCCCGGTCCACATTTTATTTTCTCGCACTGGATCCGAAAGACCAGGATTTTTCTTATAACATTAAAGACCTGGAACATGAACTGGGCACGATAAAGGATCGGGGCTGGGAAGTAGGACTCCATGCTGGTCGCAAAGGATCTTCGGATCTGGATGAACTGAAAAACGAGAAGAAGAGGCTGGAAAAAGTTATCAATAATTCAGTTAGCGGTTGCCGGAATCATTATCTCAAATTTGTCGTACCGGACTCCTGGGAGATTTTACACGCAGCGGGACTCAGTTATGACTCTTCTTTTGGATATGCTGATTGTACAGGATTCCGAAACGGTATGTGTCATCCCTTTCAGCCGTTTAACCTTATTACCGGAAAAAGTATTGACATTATCGAGATTCCTCTGGTCGTAATGGAGGATTCATTATTCGATAATTACATGAGACTTGGTCCTGACAGGGCATGGGAAGTTACCCGGAAATTAATCGACACTGTTGCCAGGTGTAATGGAGTGATTACCTTCCTTTTTCACAACTATTCTTTTGTTGGGGAACAAAGAAAATTTTATGAGAGGGTTTTGCAGTACTGTGCGGGGAAGGAAGCATGGATGACAAGCGGGGAGCGGATAGCACGCTGGTGGAAACAGAATGGCAAAATCTGAAGTCAGGGTACTTTTGGAACCTGAATTCCGCCAATGGGATCAGTTAGTTGAACACTCCGAGCAGGGAACCATATTTCATTCATCCTCGTGGATCGCTGCAGCTGCAAAAATGCTGGCCCTGGATTTTATCCTCATCGGTGTTTTTAAAAATTCTGAATTAATTGGCGGGTGTTCTTTTTATAGAAAGAATCTTTTCTTTGGGTACAGAATAGCCTACACTGCCAACACATTCAGCCCGTATGGCGGATTTGTTCTGGAAAATCCAGCGAGTACCCAGGTCCGGGAAAATGAAACGAGACACCATGAAATTATCTCATTAATCCTTGAAAAAATTCAGACCATGAATCTTGCAAAAATAAATTTCATCAATGGTCCCGGACTCTCAGATATCCGTCCCTTCACGCGGACCGGGTGGAAAGGGAGGGTTTATTACACCTACATAGTGCCTCTGGAGAATGATATTTTTTCATCCATATCGTATGGTGCAAGAAGGAGTATCCGAAAAGCTCAGAAACTCGGTATCTCGGTAAAAAAAGAGTATAATCCTGATATTTTCTGGAACCTGGCACAAGCGACCTATGCAAAACAGGCAATGCCTGTCCCGTATAAAAAAGACCATATTATGGCGTTCATGGAAATGATGAACCGGAATAATCTTGGTGACATGTGGATTGCCAAAACCCCGTCAGGAGAACCCGTTTCAGCCGTTTTTTACGCTTATGACCCTCAGATGGCTCACGGGTGGCTGGGAGCAAACGATCCCGCGTTCAAAGATACCGGGGCGGTATCGTTCATTCTTTTCGAGTCGCTTGCCGAGCTTCAGAAACGTGGATTTCAGCGGTTTAATATTATGGCTGCCAACACTCCTCATCTGGCACAATTTTATTCGAGCTTCAATCCCCGGCTGGTCCCCTATTATGGTGTTGAGAAAATAAACCGGCTGGGAAAACTTTCCAATATGTTCAGATCAGATACATAATACAATGCAAAAAGAAATCCGGATCCCCGGGGAATCGCGGAATATTTTACGATCCGATAAAAAAACCAAAGACCCGGCGGGATCCGGGGACCGGAGAAATAACTGTTGGTGTATAATTCCAATTGCAGTTCCTTTTAACCTGATTTCCCTGGCATGGTTAATTTATCCGATCCGGACAACGAAAATTGTATGAGAGGATTTTTTAGTAGTGTGCTGAGAGCGGACTATGGGAATGAGCGGGAAGCACAGGTCCAGATGAAAAATATAAAACAGGATGGCAAAAAATGGCAAAATTTGAAGTCAGGATACTCACCGAACCTGAGTACAGTCAGTGGGATCAGTTTGTTGAGCAATCCGTGCAGGGAACGGTATTTCATTCTTCATCATGGATAACCCCCGCAGCAAAAATGCTTCAGTTTGATCCGGTAATTATTGGTGTTTTCGATACCACTCAGATAATCGGGGGCTGTTCTTTTTTCCGGAAGGATATCTTTCCCTTTTTCAAAATAGGTACTAACGATATAACCCTGACCTCTTATGGCGGGATTGTTACTGAAAATAAAAAGAGCAATAATGTTCGGGAATACGAAACAAGATATCACGAGATAATCTCGTTAATCCTTGAAAAAATCCGGACTTTGAATCTTACGAATGTAAAGCTGACCAATGGCCCGGAGCTGGTTGATATCCGGACTTTTACTCGGAATGGATGGAAAGAAACCGTACATTATTCCTATATTTTTCCGCTTTCTGGTCCTGTTGAGGAACATCTCTCTAAAAAAATCCGTTGGTCAATAAATAAAGCAGGAAAAGCCGGAATAGTTGTCCGCCAAAAATGGGATAAGGATTTGTACTGGGATCTTACCCTCAATACATACAGCAGGCAGGGGAAACAATCCCCTTTTTCCCGTGAATTGCTTTTTTCCTTCCTGGAGACCATAGAAAATACCCGGTGTGGTGAAATGTGGGTTGCAGAAACTGCATCTGGTCAGGGAGCAGCTGCGGAAATTTTTATCTGGGATCCCCATATGGCTTATCGCTGGCTTGCCGCTTCGCACACTGATTACAGGGAGACCGAAGCTCCTACCTTCCTTCTTGTTGAGGTAATGAAGCACTTACAGGAAAAAGGCCATAAGAAATTCAACATGATGGCAGCAAATACACCTCAACTGGCAAAATTTGTTTCGAGCTTCAACCCCGGGCTTGTTCCTTATTATTCTGTGCAGAAAATTCAGGGAATATATCGGATTCCCGGAATGATAAGGTCGTTAACCACACGATGATAATTGTCTAAAAAATCGCCTAACCGGGTGTAGTACCCTTATTTTTTAGGACCTGCCTGATCGCTTTAATATTGAGAACATAATTAACCGCATACATGCCCGTCATTATCGAAGAAAATACCATGACCGTTGGTACAGGTGGCAGTGCAAAAAAAGATGAGAGGTAAAACCCGGACAGAACAAGAACCGTCCGGCTGATATTCCATGCCAGTTCCCAATGGTTGAATCCATATAATTCAAGACGGTCGGTAGAGGAAACGACAAATTGACTGATGATCATGATGCTTAACGGAAGAGCAAACATACCTGCATCTTTCCAGGCACTTCCAAAGATCAGGGGAAATACCAGAGGAGAGATAATTGCCCCCGTGAAGATTAACGGTGCACCGAACAAAAATAATTTTTTCGTGGTTTTCTGGTACAGCGAAAGTATTTCACCTGATCTTTGGCGGAATACCTCTGAACTCTCTCCATAAAACACCTGGGCTATCGAACCTGAGATGAGTGATACCGGCAATACAAGCATTGAATAGGTCAGGGCATACAGCCCGACAATCTGGAAACCAAAAACAGCCGATATAAAAAGAGTCGGGACCTGTAAGGAAATCTCGTTGATGAAACTGGCCGGCATTGAAAATGCCGGGAATTTTCTATACTGGTAGGCAAGGGTTTTCACTTTTTTTTGATCAAAATCATGCATTGTCTGCCAAATCTTGGGTAAAATTGTTTTTCCCAGGGTCCCGATGCCTACCATCCTCCCGATAATCTCACCACAAATCAGGCCAAATGATCCAAAAGAAAGAATTCCGAGAATAATTTTACTGACCGAACCACTGATACTCTGGGCAATTCTGGTTCGGGTAATGGTCATATAATCTTTCGAACGGAGTGTCCAGTAGGTTAAGATCTGGTAAACAGAAATTCCGAAAAAACCAAGACAGAATAACCAATAATACGGCCTTACAAATTCAAAATGAAAAATCCCTGCAAGAAAATCCCCGTAAATTGTCAGGATTATAAAGAGGATAATGGTTAACGTACATACAATAAAAAGTGACAGGATGAGCAGATATTCGGCATCGTCGTCTTTTTCAGGCAAAGGGAGGGTAAGTTCATACCGGAACGAGGCCGCTACAATTAATATGGATAACAGTGAAGTAAAAACTGCCAGTGTCCCATAAATAGCCGGGGGATATATCCTCGTCAGGACGGGTACAAAAACTATGCCCAGGACCTGTGCAGCCGCAGTTCCACTGCCGATTATTACAATCCCTTTAAGGAGCGGATCGGTAGAGATCCTGGAGAGGATTGCCACATGAAGTGAATTTACTCGTTTTTTAAGCCCATCGATGAAGGTTCTGGCCTGGTCGGTTTTTCTTTTCATGAATAACTTATCAATTTATACGTTATGCCGGTTTAAATTATATATTGATAAAATGGCTTCCGGAGGAAAATCAATCCTTATGGTTGCAGATTCCGGGTATGATTGATCACGGGAAGTATGATCGGCCTGTCCTGTAATAATTATTATACATTCGCTATGGTACCGCGGTGGGACAAATTATGGATATAACCAGGAAATTCCCCGATCTCCGCTTGTTTCTGACCGGTATCCTGGCTACAAAATTCCCGTTACTGATTATTTTGGGAATGGTTTCCGCCATTGGTGTAACGCTTCTCCTTGGCAGACCGGACTTTGCAGTCAGGAGCCTTATTTACGTAATTCCGGGAATTATAGTCGCGATCATAGTGTTTTTTATCTACAGGAACGGGAAGAAATTTCCCGATCCCCTCATCATGATGCGGGCAAACAGGCAGTTTTTCCAGATCCTTTTTGTTCTGCTCTTTATACTCTCTGTTCTTGCCCTTTATTTTTCATCGTACCGGCCCTGGTACTATTTTATTTTGATCACGGCACTCTTTTGCGTGATTTTTCTCCAGATCTTTTCTGATACTCTGAAACCCACTATTATCCTCTTTGAAATCAGCTGCGTAATGGGGAACCTCGTATTTGGATTGCAATTGAAATATCCATTCTTTTTTGGACTTACTGATATCATACCTCATTTATATCTGACTAAAATCACGATATTATCCGGCCATATCATCCCCGTGGACCTTGACTACAGCTATGCCTGGTTTCCCCTGTATCACATTTTCATTGCGGAAGGCACTGACCTGTTCGGGATTGATGAAAAAACAACATTCATCCTTCTCACCTCGCTATCGTTCATCCTGCTTGTCTGGGTCATGTACCTCCTTTTTAATCATCTTTTTAAAAACGACCAGATCTCATTACTGATCTGTTTATTCTTTTCAACAACTCCGGTCGTGATTACCTATTCCACGTATGTTGTAACCCGGACAATGGCATTTATAGGATTCGTCATTTTTTTATTCCTCGCACATAAACAGATAAAGACCTCAAAATGGCGATCTTTTTCCGTACTGACCATCGTATTTTCTCTCTATCTTATCCTCGTGCACCAGGTGTCGATAATCCAGATAATCTTCCTGCTTTTTATATTTGTTGTACTTGAAGTTCTGGTCAATGATTTTTTCGCGATCAAGACAAAAATTATTGCTTTTATTATCCTGACTTCTACAACCTACTGGCTGTTTACCTCTTTTTTCTTTACCAGTATTATTCTCCAGACGGCGAATGCCGCAACACTTCCTGAGTTATCCGAGGTGAGGTCTCAGATCCAGGTCGGAAGTGAGTTTATTTTTTTACAAAATAATGTTTATCTGGCAGTTTTTATTTTTTTCACGATTCTGGGGATAGGGTACCTCTGCTGGGCTTATAGATCAAAATATCCTTCGGTTATCGGGCTTTTCGTCCTGGTCATGATTCCCCTGTATTTTCCCAGTCCGATCACCGCATCGAGAATGGCAATGATAACGCTCAGAACCGATCGGTTCGCTTTGCTCGTGGCTCCATTTTTTGCAAGTGTGATAGCGATAGGATGTCTGGTACTGCTCTATTCACTATATACCAGTAAATATACCCGGAAAATAGCACTTTTACTGGGTGTCCTGATATTTTCTTATATCTGTTTCTCGGCATTAACTGTCGAAAACGCTTCGGACTGCAAAGATCTGGCCCCCCCCCGGGGCAGAGTTTATTTCACGGAACCTGAACTCACGGCTTTTAATTTTGTTCCGCAATTTATTGCCCATAATTCCTCAGTTTCCTCAGATAAATACGCAAGTCTTATGTTTGATCAAAGGTTTTTTTCTGAAACTTCTGCCCTTAACCTGCCATCCTATTACACTTCAAGTGCATTCCAGTCTACGGATCCTTTCAGCTTCGAAACAGGCTTTTTTGTCCTGAGAAACCAGGAACTGGAAGAAAATGGATTGGGATTTAATTCAGGGAATGAATATGGCCAGACGTATATGCCTACAGACGACAACCTGGTTAAATTCGCTGAGCTCTCGTATACCTCACGAAAAATTTACGACAGCAAGAAGGTTTCCATTTTAGGGAGCTGAAGGCAGGTCTCCTTTGAATCGCGTAACAATACAGGTTTTAATACTATTTTTCTGATTCGTCCATAAATCCGGGTTATACTATTCAATAGTCGGGATCTCCGGCTTGCTTTGCCACAGAACAGCACCGTGATGTGTCAGACCAGAGTTTCGAGAAATGCCTTAAGTCTCTTCATTTTTACCGACCAGTCCAGATATTCTTCCGCATAGGTCCTCATCTTCCGTGGATGTTCTGGATCTGTGCATACCCGGCCGGCAAATTCAATGACTTTTTCCAGATCAACCGGAGTTTCGTCTGAGGGGACCCTGAAAATGAAGGGAAAATCATCCGAAAAATCCGGATCAGCGGAGGCAATAATGTAAGGGATACCGCGGGCACAATATTCGCGGGCTTTCAGGATTGAGGCTTCGGTTAATCCTATCCGGTGAAGCCCGAGGCTTCCTACGGCGATATGGCACGTGTCAAAAAGGTTATCCAGCTCAACACCTGCAGAGAAACCATGGAATATAACCTTATCTGCGACATCGAGCTCGTCAATTATTTTTTTCAGACCCGGTAATGCCGGTCCGTCCCCGGCGATATGGAGCGTGATACCGGTAGTACCACGATAGGTCCCAAGACCCTGTATAAGGCGGTCAAGCCCATGCCATCGGTTGACATTGGCTACGCACAGGAGGTTAATATTCTGTTCATGATAAGGAACCGGTTTTCTTAGGGTGACNNGGGTTATCTGATCGGTGACACCGACAATTCCGTCACAATATTTGCGAATATCGCCTCCATATAAGAAATCATACAGTAAAAACAGGTAATCCCCTGCCAGTCGACGTTCGTCTGGTTCTACTGACTGGTGTTCGATAACAATTTTGCATTTTCTCGGACTTTTTATTATGTCAGATGTTATTTTTGAAGGAGCCAGCATTCTTGTATAGAGTATTTCATCGTTATGGAGTGTTTCAATAATTTTCTTGATTGCATAATCGCGGATATTTGTTCGTTTCAATTTTGCAAAAAACCTTTTTGGAGAACGACATTCCAGATCATGGACAATAATTTTTTGAACACCCTGCACCGGCGGGGAGTTATCATCTGATCCTGTCAAAGAGTAAATTTCTGAAGCAAATCCAAGATTGTTTAACTGTTTTACCTGAGCCAGAATTTTTTTTCGGACACCGGATACCTGCCCTCCAAAAAAAAGAACAGCATATACCATCTTCATTATTTCACGCCACGGATCTCAATGGACTGGAGTAAAACCATTACCCTGAAAAGTCTGACAGAATTCGTTCCGATTCCCCGTCTTTTATTTTTCACAGGGTAATTATTTTCGGTTTGAATTGAAATGCATTTCGTTTATTGAATTAATGAAAAAATCAAAACGGAATTTTTCTGACTGCATACGATACTTTCCCGATTGTTGGTAAATCCGAGTCCTGTTCTGACACCGGATCCTGCCAAAATCGTTTATTCCGGTGAACTCTCTTTCAGATAAAGATCGAGAAGTTTGTTCGAAATGACTTCACTTTTCCACCGGGTTGCGGCAATATGCCGGGATTCCTCGCCGAATTTTTTTCGTAAAGAACGGTCATCGAGCATGATTCTTATTTTATCTGCGATTTCCTTTGGATCACGGGGATCGATGAGAAGTCCCGATTTACCTTCGGAGACCATATAGGGAATGCCTGAAACCCGTGATGCAATCACGGGAGTCCCGCCTGCCATTGCCTCGGATATTATTAATGGTGCGGTTTCATGGAAAGAGGTAATTACCATAACGCTGGCCTCAGAGTATAAACGGAGCATCTGGCTGAAAGGGACGGGGCCCGGCACGGTGATTTCCTGTTCGAGACCGTGGGTCCGGATCAATTTTTTGATTTCCTCATAATATCTCTGGTCAATAACCGCACCTGGTAAAATACAGTGAAACCTGACATGATCTTTTTTTAACAGCTTGAGCGCTTCGATGAGATTATACTGGTTTTTTAGGGAGCTGAAATATGCGGGATAGAGGATTAATCCCTCGGTCTCTCTTTTTTCTGACTCAAAGAACGCATCAGCTACAGGGTTTTCAATCATTTCCATATCCGGGATTCCCGTTTTCAGATACTGATTAATTTCACTGACAACAAACGGGGAAATTGCGATTAATTTTTTTAACCGTCGTGAGATATAATTAAATCTCTGGATCTCAACACCATACGTAAATCTCGTGTACAAACCCTGAGCATAATTTTTCTCTTTCCATATCATCCCATGGAGGGTAAGCATCGTTGGAATACCCAGCAGCGTTCCCACAAATGCCCCTGAAACCGGGTGGGAATGTATCAGGTCGATCTTTCTTTTCCCGTTTTTTATCCTTGATAAATAATTTACGTCACTCAGGAGTGAGGTGGGGACAAGTTTTTTGAAATATTCAAAGGATATATTGCTGCAGCTATTATCCTGACCAGAGACTGAACGCAGGGAAGAGCCGGTTGTTGAAAGGATATGAAAAAAAATGTCTTCTTTTTCCAGCCTCCTGTGGTTCTTTTTCAATCCCTCGACGGTATCATATGCGACCCCTTGCGGACCCCCGGTATTTCTTTTATCTGAATAATCGAGAATTAACGTGATATTCATGGGAATTAAGTGATGCCGGATGGAATAAAATATTTGTGATTTTCGTGTCTTCAAAAGTCTGAAGCTATCAGCACGACAAAGAAGAGTAAGAAAGTCCGTGAATTTCTTTTTTTGAAAAAACAATAGTCCGGGCTTTTTCGTCATTCAAATGAGCGGTAAACTGCAATAATCTCTTTTGAGATTTCCTTCCACGTGAACTGCCGGGCATAGGTAAGTATTGCATCATGATCCCACTGCCTGTCCAGCGATTCAAGAATATTATTGGCCAGTTCCTTCACATTGCCCGGTTCGCTCAGTATTCCATAGGTATCAGAAGAGATGATGTCGGGAATTCCCCCGACCCGGGTCCCAATAAACGGTTTCCCGCATCCCAGGCATTCAGACATAACCACGGGATTTCCCTCGTTGAGGCTGGGAAGGACAAATACGTCACAGGCGTTTATCCAGAGGGGTATTTCATTATGCGGTTTTGCTCCGACGATCGTTACACAATGGTTCAGATGTAAGGTGCTGATCAGGTTCTCCAGCGATGCTTTCAGCTCTCCGTCACCTACAATATAGCAGACTACATCATCTCTCTTTTTTATAACCTCAGACATTGCCCGGATTAAAATTTCATGACCTTTTACAACATCATACAGTTTCGCGACGTTTACAACAATTTTTTTATTCAGGGGTAATCCAAGGTTATTTTTGCATTCCTGCTGGTCGAGGGGAAAAAAAACGGCATCATTATACCCGTTGAGAATTACCGATACGGGTTTTTTTATGTCTAATTTCCTGATGCAGCGTACATTATTCTGGCTTACGGTGATGATGTGATCCGCCGAATTCAAAATGGCTGAAATTGTCTCTTTATAAAACGTGTTCCTGAAAGGCATATCATAGATATCCATACCGTGTGCCGTAATGATAAAGGGGACCGCATATTTCTCTTTTAATTTTGAACCGACATATCCTGATGACCAGGTGAAATGTGCATGAATCAGATCAAATCTCAGGGCATGCTGTTGTATGACCTTTTCAACCGATTTTAAATGTTTCCTGCCT
The DNA here is from genome assembly GCA_003154335.1 of Methanoregula sp. GTDB lineage: Archaea > Halobacteriota > Methanomicrobia > Methanomicrobiales > Methanospirillaceae > Methanoregula. The sequence goes on from PMDE01000100.1 coordinate 11,959, forward strand.
AACTTTTCATAGCCGCGTCCTGTCGGAAGATAGAGAACCGGTGTCTGAAAAACGTGGACATTTTCTGGCTTATTTGAGAGATCAATTTTCTGGGCAACAGAGAAGGGGATTAAATAACTGACCGGGATAATCTGAGAGATCTCTGCAAGGGGGTTGGTCCGGACCAGCACAAAAATATTCCGGAAATGGGGGGCCATCTGGTTGACCTGGTCCTTGACAAAGGTTGCATACATTGAGGTAATAATCAATATNNCTTTCCGGATATTCCTCAACGAACCAGATGAGGAACCTGGTTGCATTGAGTTTATCTTTTAAAAAAATATCCCTCTTTTGGATCCATTCTTCTTTTAACTTCGGATTTCTGAGCAATTCATCGGCCTTTTTCAGAGCCGGTTGCTGTTTTTTAAAGTTATAGAGCAGCCCGTAGTTCTGTTCAAGGTCACTGACATATCCCAACCCCCCGGATAACGAGGAGACATAAATGGCAGGTGTCCCCAGCATTGCCGCTTCGGCAGCAGTTGTCGATCCTTCCCCGAAGTATAACGTTGCAAAATACAATAAATCATGTAATTTTTCCAGGGGGATGGTGATCTGGTATTTTTTCAGGTGTTCTGGTAAAACCTGCTCTGATGTGATGAATACCCTCCCGTATTTTTCCAGATGTTCCACAATTTCCTCCCGGTTTTGAAGACCGGTCTGCCCAAGATCATGCTGGGCATCAAAGGCAACGAATCGCAGAATAAAAAATCTCTCCTGAGGTTTCAGGCCCGCAGCGGCAAGAATCGAGATATCCGGCCGGAAATAATCGGGATGGAGATAAAACAACTCCTTGTAGGTGTCAATTTTTACCTGTTTTTTCCCAAAGTCTTTCGTAAAACACTGAGGGGTAATGACGACATCTGCAAACGGGACATAGAGCCGGTGCTCCCACTTGGCATGGTCGGTGTCTTCAAAATTGATACATGGTTTGCGTAATACTCTGGATACATGCGCTGCACGAATCGAACCAAATCCTACAAAAATATCGGGTCTGAACTTTTTTACGGCCTGATACATTTTCAGGTCGAGCAGGGGAATGTTGAATATTTTTTCTGCAAGGGATTTCCCATACGTCCCCATTTTCTTATACTGAAATCCGTAATTATCCAGCAGGCGATAAGAAACTTCCTTATTACTTGCAGTAATGAGGATAACATGCCCCCGCTTCTCCATCTCCCATATGAAGTTTTTAAAAAAGTGGACATCTGCAGGATGATTGATATCGACAACAATTCTCATGATACGGGCTGCTCCTCAATCAAAAACCGCTTCGGAGTGTCTTTCTTCGGAGCGGACAGGTGCAATAAGCATAGCTCTTTTTCACCGGTAAAGATAAAAAAATGATCCTGATTCCGGTGCCGTCGAATGCTTTTTATCGAACATTTCAGAGTCAAAAGAGACCCGTCATTTCCCTTTTTTGCAGATCGAAGACCGGGTTTTCACCAGATGGTCATGAATTGATTACCTTCAGCCGGAACCCTGATAATCACCCTGATAACACCTCCCTGGCTACTCCGGGCACTTCGGATGTTGTTTCAATGTTTCCGGTACTGATCGCCACGGGCGCGCCCGGTTGGGGCCGCTGTATTCATTGTAAGTTGTCAAAGGAAGACACCCCCCGCATTTTGGGGACAAAAGTAACATCTTCGTGAAGCCTTACAGGACCGGTCGGACTGGTAGTTATGAAAGATTTCAGAAGAAAATGGTGGCGGATATGTCCTGTTATGCACTTTTTTTCAGTCTCAACATCTCGGTAGCACGCTGAAAACTGCAAAGACCGTAGGAACCGTTTTCACTTACTTTTTTTGCAGGAGCACCTGCAATGGTTATACCGTCTTCATCAAAAGAGGAGGAAACAAATGAGTTGGCCCCGATTGCTATGTTATCGGCAATGTGAATTTTGCCCACAATTACTGTGCAGGGCCCGATAAACACATTATTTCCAATGACCGGACAGTCATCGTCTTTGCCTGTTGCCTGTGCTGCAAGATACGTACAACTATGGATCCGGCAATTCTCGCCGACCCGAACCCTTTTATTGACAATCAGGGTCCCGATATGTGCGATACCCAGGCCGGGGCCAAACACATTCGGGTGAATTTCAAACCCCAGTTTCCTTCCTGATGTTGCTACACGATAAAGTAAATACAAAATATAGGGTTTGTAGAAAAATGAATCCCTGCAATTTTTATAATATTCCAGTTTTCTCAATAAACGCTGAAAATGCCAGATATCATGGGTAAAATAGGCTATTAATCTGCCCGACCTGGTCTGATCGATATTCAGTGCCAGTTCATCAGCCTCCAAAAAAAACAGGTAGTCTTCTCTGGATTGGATCATGTTCATTAATTATTCATGGTTAAGCAGATAATAACTATTCTCTCCTGTTTTTAAAAAATGCTTTGGAGAGCTCGCATGGATCATGGTTTTCCCTCGTTACCTCTGAGGCTGAGGGAACAATACCTCATTCACGGGATATGCGTACCTTTACGATGTGCAACGGTGAAAAGGGGGGGAAATCCCTGCTCTCTGAATGTGTACGCTCACCAAAATCCTGAAAAATACTGTATCTCCCGGGGTATCGCACCGGGTTTTCCCTTACCGGATTGATGGATCAGGGCTTTTGTTGAAATCCTCCAGAGAGCCATGAAGCTGTTCCCGGTGGCTTTTGGAATGTGGTGTTTTTTCGTCGCCTCCGGCAGGACATCCCCCTAAGGGTGATAGTTTTGCAAAATGAGGTGAATAACCACAAAGGAGCAGGGAATGTCCCTCTTCTGACTGCCTCCCCCTTGTAAGGAGAGGTCACGCTCCTGTCTGTCGTAGAACACACGAATCCTGGAAAAATGAGAATTTCACCCGGACAGGATCAGGAATATCTCCATCGCAGAATTTTTTTCCCGATATTCATGCCGAAATCCAGAAATGACCATAAGATCCATTCCCCGGGATTTGAAGCCCACCGCTCCGGGTGAACCGTTACATAGAGTTTTTTTTCCGGTATTAACGAGATCCAGGAAATAAGATCATCGGTGCTGTCCAGGATTACCGGAGTATTGCTTCCGGGTTTTGTTTTCATCACATCACGGAGTGTCTGCGTATTGCTCCAGGTTCTTCCGGTGTCAGTAAGGTAGCGGATATCGTCATGGTCCTGCTCGAAGGATAAAAAAGCCTCTCCCCGGATTCCATACGAATGATAATCATATTTTTTCCACAAATCACGGTTATTGTATTTTGAGAGCGGGCTCCCGTGCATGCATATCGTGTCAACCGGGCAGATCTTTCTGAACTCTTCGAGTTCTGCCTGGAAAAGGATGATCGCTTTTGAAAAATCCCCGTTTGTTTTACTCAGGACTTCATAATGATAACCAATTTCGTGGCCAAGATTACGGATTTTTCTTATGATATCAGGTTTGAATGTCTGGGGATATCTGAAATAATACGAGGACCGGATTCCCGACTCGTGTTCCTGTTTTGCCATATCCAGCGAGTTTTTTATCTTCCTGTCAACGTCATGTCGCATGACCGCGACATTTTCTCTGGGTTTTTCCAGGAGATATTCAGAAACGGTAAACACGGTATAGTTCTCTTTTAAGACCCTGCAGAGTTCCCGGTATTTATCAAGGGTAAAATCGAGGGATTTTTGAGCCATTCGAATACTTCCAAACAACTCTTAGTCTTCCTTTGCTGCATATTAAAGAACATCGAAAAACAGTCCGAATGCCGGGGACCGGATGGGGGGTATCAAAAGCTGGAATGCATGCCGGGGGCGATTGTTTAAAACGATTACTGCAATGCGCTGGTATAACGGGACTCCCCGATCATTACACAGGCCGGGAAAGATGGCCAACAAAGAAACCCGGATTTTTTTTATCTAACCGGAAAAATCCCGGTTTGCTGCCAGACAATAGCGTCCTTATAGCAAACCTTCATTCCAGTGCATGCAATGGTCGTACTTGTCCATTCTTCTCTGGAGGTTATTGAACGCCGGCGTTGGTGCGGNNGTTAATCTTCCTGATCGTGACCTTTTTGTAGGAACGAGGATATTGTTTATGGAAGCAGGAACCTTAATGAAAAAGAAACAGGTCGCGGTAATTGCTCTCGGTCTCTGGCTTACCATAATTTCATTGTCCATGCTTTTTGCAGGACGCATTGACTTTGCACTATTCTTTGTCCTTGGGTTTATCGGTTTTTTGGTGATTGTCGAGTTGATGGAGCCATATTACGTTAAGCCCGGGTATGTAGTGTATATCAGGGTTCTCATGACGATCGGGATAGTTCTTTTCGTTGCAATTGTCGCACAAAAATTGCTGGAAATAATGGGACTGGAAATTGTGTGGGCATGATATTCCGGCTTCAGGGCGCCCTGTTTGCCAGCACCGTTCATGAAGAGTAGGAAATAGCTTTTGTAATACTAGTGAGATATGATGATTGTACAAGGAACCGGGACCCGGAAAAGGCGTATGCCTGGGATGAAAAAATGAAGGTACCACACGTGAACAAGTATTCTGCCGCAGCAGTTCTCTTCATGATCGCGGCTGTAGTTTTTGTTGCAATCTCCCTGACTTCCCGTCTCGGCGAATTTATAACGGCAGCTTTTGTGATTTCCGGCATGGTCTGTGTAATGATGGGGATTTTCATGCTGACCTTCTCACGGGGCGAGCCAATCGATCCGGAGTTTGTCGGACTTCTGCCTGCAGAAGGGTGTATGAATCTCTGCCGTATCTCGTCAGACCTCGGTATCAATGGCCCTGCACATTTCCTCCCCTCCGCAGTTACCGGAGAAACCCGGGTCATGCAGTTTAACCCGAGCCTGCCGTATGATGGGTCAGGAATTTCTGCAAAAAAATCATTTCCGGAATCAGGTCTTAAGGGGCTTATTACTGTTCCCTCGTGCGATCCGCTGATCCTGGTGCTCCAGAAGAGAAACAAATTGACAATACCGGATAACGAAGAAAATTTAAGCCAGCTGCTTCGTGAAGCAACCGGCGAAATCTTTGAGCTGGCTTCCCGCGTTTCTACCCATTGGCACAGCAATACGTTCACTATTACCTTTCACCGGTACCGGTTCATAGCGGGATGTAAACTTATTTCACGGCAAGCCCCGGGGTGTTGTTCCCGGCACCCTTGTCCGGCATGCAGCCTCTGCGGTGTACTGATAGCTGCGGGAACCGGCAAGGTGGTGACTGTTGAACAGTGTACAGTCAGCACTTCAGGCCATGATATTAACCTTGTATTACAGATCCTGCCTTCCCCAGACCTCCACCCATAAGTGAAGGTTTCGGTAGCTCGCATTGATCCGATCACTGTTGCTCGTCTCAAAACCCGGGACATTCTCATCGAATAACAGGAACTCCGCCCTGTTATACCCGGTCTTGTTCACCGACAGATTATAGGGAATTATTGTTGTCTGATTGGGGGCAAGGGTAAGCGACAGATGATCGAGGGGATCCATTGTCTGAATACGATAACTGTTCGTGACATTGTCCCGAGTGCTGTTCATCATCCACGTTTCTACGGTATAGGTGATCTTCCGGTTTTCATGATTTCCTATGCTGATATACATGGGATAATTCCGGCCTGCAAACATCTCGACGGGATAATCTGTGGTTGTCCGGTTTTCACCCAGAATGAAGAACTCGGTAAATTGTTCTCCCTCACGGGGAACAGCAGTAACGAAAAATATCGTGAGGATTGCGACGAGGATCGTCAGGGCCAGGGCAGCACCTAACAGCCGGTCCCGGCGATTTCCTGAAGGAAAAATTTCGTTCCGGATCGCCTTTGCAAGATCAGGAAATGGCATCCTGAACTGTTCTTCCCCGGGAAGCCTGCTTCTCTGGTAGTATGCCGCCAGAATCATCACGAGCGTGAACAGTGTTATTGCTATCACGATGGGATCGAGCCGGATACCCCACGGCGTAAAATTTAATCCAAGACCTATAAGGGGAACGATGGCAAGGGAAACGCATACGGAGAGAACGATCCGCTCGGTAAGTTCGATATCACCTTCTTTTGGAAAGAGTGTCAGAATAACACAATAACCGGGGATAAAAAGCATAACCGGAAGGGCAAATACAACCCTGAACGGCGTTTCATTCAGTTCCGGGAGATAGATTGCAAGGATGACTGCTGCCAGCCATACTACCAGAATTATCAGGTCTGCGGGAAATGTCCTGAAGAGGACTGCGAATTTCTTTTTTGGAGTTATGGCTTCAGGCAAAAAATTACCTCCAGACAAACCCGGTAACACCGTAAGAAACCGGGCTGGATGGCCAATCCGGTAAAAATCTGCCGGGAGTACAATAATTCTCACCTGGAATGTCGGCCTTTTTCAAATTTACTGTCTCCTTTGTAGTTTCCTGGATTATTGATGAGCAAATATTGGAATTCCGGGTTTTATCTGCTCTAAATGATATTGCACTTGTACTATTAGCTGTATCGTCAATATAAACTGGACGGGGGAAAGCGTCCGATTGTATGATCATGTCGCCCATTGGCTACTAACCTTTCAATAACCGGATTTATTATGTATTTTCCGGGTGTCAATCGGTTATCGGGTCATTGTCGGGCAATCGCTTGATTTTTTTTAGTATCAACTATGAGCGTACCCCAGAATTTTTTTGATTTTACAAAAAGATTATTGAAAAATTTCCATAACCAAATCTGCAATGAAAACTATGACTACGTTCCCCTTGATAGTTTTTTTTGTTTTATGAAACTGCGTATGGATTTATCGCATTTCGGGAATTCCCCGATTGCCAGAAGTATGCTCAAATTCCGATGACTGATTTTATGAAGACATTAACCATTTCACTCTATGATCGCTCTTACAGGCTCCAGTACACTATGCTTCTGTCCCCACTTGATGCAATAGCCTTCATTATGTGAATGAAAATACTTCGGAAAGGGTCCAGGGGATCTCCGTTTGTGTTGCCTCCCCTCCGGGGGAAGTGAGGAGGTCACCTTCCTGTCTGCCGCAGAGACTAACCTGGTGAAGAGGAAAATAGAATTTCTACGAAGATGCAATTGAACTTTTTTTTCAGATAGTTCCGGGAATATTTTGGGGTATGGTTACATTCTAGCGACTAAAAATATCGTNNTATTATACGATTTTTCCCTCGTTATTACCGAGCAATTTTAGTTGTTGAGATGTGAATATACCCTTGCGATAATCCGTCAGTAAGGGAAAACGGGAAGCGATCGAAGAAATTACCTGTTATAGCTGAAGAGTTATTCCCGGGTGCCAGTTTTGGTTCAAGGGAGCGGACAGGCATCGTCGCCGCCTCCCGGTATTGACCTGTTTTTTAGTTTTTGACTGATCTGATACCCTAAACTTTTTCATAATAAATCCGGGAACCGTTATTATAGCAAATTTTCTCTCGGTTAGACCGAATAAATTCAAGTGGTTAAAATGATACGACATTGTAGTATTTTGAGAATTTTTTAAAAAAATCAGGGCTGAAATATCACCTTTCTTTTTTTATATAAAAAATTCTATCGCCACTATCATAGTATCTTATGGAGAAGCGGTGTTTATTCAGCACATGAAAACCCTGAAATGGTTCTTTGAGAAAAAGGGAAACAGGAATTGTTTTATCCCACGTTTCTCACAAATACCCTCTTATGTGGGCATTAGTGACATGTATTCCACAAAAAGCTGATTTTTTTTAGCCTGTCCGGAAATGAATCAGAATCCATCAGGTATTTTTAGTCTCTGAGAGATATGATCATTCCTGGTATGGTTTCGATCAACTGTTTCATCAAACGGTATTCAGGGAAACGAAATTTACCCACGGGAACAATCATAATACTGAATCCGGGCGATTCTATCGTGAGACAAGAACCAGAATCGGTCAGGAATCTGGATAATATATCCGGGGGTCATCCTCATGGCGTTTGAGAACCGGACCAGAGGGAGGTCCTTCTTGGGAAACGGTGATCCTATTGGTGGCTGAACCACAAATCGAAAAGATCTATTCTGCTTTTTTCGAACAGGAGTTCCCCCTTGATCTCAGAGTTGCAACAGCATGGCTCGCAGCAACTGTCCTGGCGATCTATCTTCCCTTTCTGAACGAATCGCCGGTCAGGATTATACTTACCCTGCCGGGGATACTCTTTCTTCCAGGATATTGTCTCATCGCCGCGCTCTTCCCCAAAGATAACGATATCGACCTTATTGAGCGGATCGCGCTCTCTTTTGGACTATCCATCGCTGTTGTCCCCCTCATCGGTCTTGGACTGAATTTTACTCCCTGGGGTATCCGGCTTGAGCCCGTCGTGATAGCAATAACGGTATTTACCCTGGTGATGATCCTGGCTGCTCACTATCGCAGAGCTCTTCTTCCACCGAAAGAACGGTTCAGGTTTCCTTTTCCCAAAATCGCTGATGCTCTCCGGAATNNGTCGTTCCCAAAGAGGGCGAGCGGTTCACGGAATTTTTCATTCTTGGTGAAAAACAGAAAGCTGCCGATTACCCGGACCGGATCAGTGTCGGACAGAGTTATCCCCTGTATATTGGTGTGGGAAACCATGAGTACCGGAATGTCACGTATACAATCGAGACCTGGGCGATGGTGATGGAATTTAACAACGCGACGAATACATCCACTATTCTGGCAATGGATCCTCTCTGGCAGCAGTCATCCGCCCTTGCATATAATGAGACGACAACCATTCCCTATAACCTGTCTGTCGGGAAGACCGGGTATAACCGTATCGAGTTCCTTTTGTTTAACGAGACCGTTCCGGATTTTAAGATTACCGGAAGCGATCGTATCAACGCAAGCTACCGGGATCTTAATTTATGGGTGATGGTCAGCCCCGGGTAGGAGCGAGAAGATCGCAGTTATGTTCCGGGACGATGCATCAGAGGAACACTGGTCAAGAGAGACAACCGTATCCATGCTTTCGGCAATCAGTGCGCCACATAGGCTGCATACCGCACAGGGGTGCATGGTGCAGCAACGCGGCGATTCCCGGGCAATGACCTGGCAGCCTTCGATGAACCGGTAGCGATGCAGCGTGATGGTGAGCGTATTTTCCTGCCAGCTCGAAGAAATTTCGGGTGCAAACTCGAAGATCCCGGTAATTGTTTCGCGGAGGAGCCGCGTTATTTCTTCCTTATTATCCATTTTCTGGAGCGGATTCCTTTTTTTAAGATCCCTGATTAACGGATCGCAGGAAGGAACGGTGACCAGACCTGGCGGTCCTGAAAGGGGAAAAGAATCTCCGGACTGGACCGGGCCTCCCTGGTAGATCGAGACCGGATTAAACAGCATGACCCGGGTCTCCCCGGTCAGGCGGGGAGGGAGAAAGCAGCTGTCGCCAGATATACCGAGATCTGAAGCAATGCGGCAGATATTGATCAGGTCCTGTGCGGGGAGGATGCCGACAAGCCGGGGATCGATCGGTTCGCCTCCTGAAAACGTCAGGATAAAAATTCCGGTAACTAAGCAGATCATGCCGGAGATCACGACTGCGGCAGTAGTAATATCCCCCCGGTTGGTTACAAATGCGATCATGATGAGAACGGCCGATGCTGCTACCAGGAGAAGTCCGGCCATGAAGTATTTGCCCGGCAGGCGAATGTTCATTTTTTTACCCCGCTGTACATGCGACGTTCCTGTATTTCCTGAACACCGGCAAAGATGATGGCAGCTCCTGCCACCACTGCCGTTACTGCAAGGAACAAAAGCAGCACCTGATTTGCGAGGTCAAAGATGAAAGCGCCCGTGAAGGTTACGATGCAGTAGAGAGCGAAAAATGAACGACCCCGTGAATCTGCCAAGCACTCTCTGTCCTCCAGCACTAATCCGATCACTGAACACTGGGCAATAACTCCCGCCCAGAAGGATGCTGCTCCGACTGCAATAACAAGAACCTCTCCTGATGCAATGATAAAGATCGTTGTGTCATCGCTTTCGGCCCTGATAAAAGCAGCCAGGAAAAAGAACACCAGAGCGATAAGGACGATGGACCAGCTGCCACCCTGGTATACGGAGAAAAAAGCTGAGGCTCCACCAATCATGACTGCAAGGCCTCGCACGAAAGGATTTTTCATGGGATAATCTCCATGGTAACCTTACGAAGCGTTTTTTTGATCAAAAAGATTTTTTCTCCATCCTGCACGGCGACAGTTTTCGATCGAAGCCGGATCCTCCGGGCCTGTGCCTGGTGTGAAATTTCCCCGATATGGCTCAAATCACCCTCAAAGAGGCTGTACAGGACGATCTCTTCGAGCTTCAGGGAAGACAGGAGACGGTTTACCTGTGTAGAGAATGCCGGCACATAAGGACTGGCAAGGCTTCTCCGGTAAATCTGTGCGATTTTTGTTAAAAAAGGACCGGATTCATCCTTTTTTTGAAAGGAGACTCCATCCCCGCTCTTCCGGATTGATCCCCGCATGCTGGCCCGGTCCTTCCAGCGATAGGCATGATTAAGGCGGAACCGGGGATGGGCCGAGGTTCGTATTGCCGTAATGCACCGCTGGACGTCCGTTTCTTCCAGGATTATATCGATGACGTTGATCCCGGAAATCAGGAAGAGGGATACCGATCCGCAGTTCCGGATTGCCGTCACGGTCTCACCGGCTACCTCATTTATCAGCTTTGCCATGTGCTCTTCCGGAACCAGAAACGAGCGGTCAGGAAGATCGAGCACGATCAAAGGTGGAAGATTCTCAACGGCTGTATATTCCCGGATGATCATTTTATCGTGTTTTGCCGTCATCTTCCAGTCGATAGAACGCAGGTCATCCCCGGCGATATACTCCCGGATCGAGCGGATCCCGTACCCGTGAAATATGCTGTGCGCATCTTTTTCCTGTGTCCCATAGTCTTTTCGGATATGGAATCGTTCGTACGCTGCGTGAGGGTGGACGTCCAGTTCAGGACCGCGAAACGGATCAGATCCCATTACCAGGGAACCCGAAAAGAAGGCATCTGAGATTGTCAGAGCGATCCCCGGAAAGCAAGAACTTCCTGCTATGAGGGGGGTGAAGGAGTACCTGAGCGTTGCGCTGCCATCCGCAGCCACGACCGCTGACGGGTTGGCTGGATCAGAGAGAGAGGCGGGAGGGAGCAGGTCCCTTACCCGGATAATCATCCCGGGATCAGGACTGCAGGAAAAACCGGTGGTGACTGTTGTTATACCTCCCTGTTGCAGTACTTTGCGATCGGATGAGCGGGTGACCCTGGCAGAGGTGACAATCCTGTGCATCCGAAACCTGAACCTCATGGCAAGGGCAGCCGAGAGGAGAACGAGGGAGAATGTGGCAAAGAAAAACGTAGGATCACCAGCCAGGATCGCTGCGGCTCCCAGAAAGGTTGTGATGACCCAGATACCCTGAGTAGAGCGCTCAGGTCCCATAGTGGCTACGGCACCTCGATGGTTTTCAGGATGTCCCGGACCACGTCCCGGGGCTGGAGACCTTCAACTTCCGCTTCACGGGTGAGCAGTATGCGGTGACTGAGAATCCCGCAGGCAAGTGATTTGACATCATCCGGGAGGACAAATGACCTTTTTGAAATTGCTGCCTTTGCCCGTGCCCCGCGGACAAAAGCGATTGAGGCCCGCGAGGAGGCGCCCAGGTCGATATCCCCGTTTTCGCGGGTTGCGATGACAATGTCGCGGATATAGGTAAGGATCGGATCCCCGATACGGACTGTGCTGACGGTCTGAATCATGTCAAGAAGGTTTTCTTTTGTTATGTTCAGGGCAATCGACTCAGAAAAGTCGCTCCAGTTCAGTTCCCCCGAGCTTGCCCGCCTGACCAGATTAAGTTCATCCTCGGACCCGAGGTGCCCGGATTTCAGGCCGAACATAAACCGGTCCCGCTGCGCCTCAATAAGCGGAAATGTTCCCTGCAGATCATACGGGTTCTGGGTAGCGATTACGAGAAACGGGCTGGGGAGCGGGTAGGTATCTCCGTCGATAGTTGCCTGTTGCTCGCTCATTGCCTCGATGAATGCGCTCTGGGATTTGGGGTTGATGCGGTTGATCTCATCAGCCAGGAGGATGTTGGTGAAGACAGGCCCCTGTCGCAGTTCAAAGGTCCGGTTCGTCTGATTGTAGATCCTGACCCCAATCAGGTCGGAAGGCTGGAGATCGACTGCACCCTGGATACGGTCGAACATGCAGTTCGTTGCCAGGGCGAGGGCTTTTGCGATCGTTGTCTTTGCTGTTCCGGGAACTCCTTCGATCAGGATATGTCCTTCGGATAACAGCGCGATTAAAATGAGTTCAAGAAGATCCTGGTTGCCGACAATATAGGTCCCGAGTGTATCAATGACTGCGGTATAGAAACGGGATATCTCTTCAAGCCTTGTGTTTACCGGATCTGTCGTAATCATTCAACCCTCATATGAGCCGCCTTTTCCATGCAATAACGATCCCGGCCATAAGCAGGGCGGCAATCATGAACCTGTATTCGTTATTGGATCGTACTGACTGAATAAATTCGCCTATACCATATACCCGGGCCACACGGGAACCGAATGTATCGATCAGGACCTGACCCGGCGTATGGGCAATTTCGCCAAGGAAGAAATGGTTTGCATAGGGTGAGCCGGGGTCTTTCATCCCATTGATAAAGATGCTCGGGTCGGAGAGCACATACACGCTACCGTTGCCGATCTTCTCCTGTGCCATCACCGTATACGTGCCTAACACCTTCACACTCCTCGTGTTATTTCCAGGGATTTCCTCTACCCAGGAAAAAGCCGAGGTTTTAAGGAGTGCCACTCCCCCCGTAAGGGTTGCTGCCGTATCCAGGACAATGGGTGAACCTGCGGGAAAAAACCGGGTATCTCCAGCCGGGTAAACCACGACTATGGACGCATTATTGTAAGCCCTGTCCACGCTCGAGAGGGTACCCTGTCGTATCACGATAGAGCTGCTCATTGACTGCAACAACGTATTACCGCTGCCAAAATCGTCGGCAAGCAGCAACGTGTTGCCCCGGGTTACAAAATCGCGGTACAGTGTTCCCTCAGCAGGAGTGAACGCATGATCCGGTGCGATCAGGACAAGCGTCGCGTTTTTATATCCCGCAAGGTCAGAAGGACTGGCAATATCGGTCGTTGTGTGGCGGTCGAGGGTCGAGAAGAAGTCCGAGGTGCCGGTCCATCCGACGTTGTACCGGCTGAACTCTTCTCCCGTAGTGGAAAGATGGGTGATCAGGACAAGGGCTGATATGAGCAGGAGCGCAATAGTCAGCCACGTATAGGGTTTAATCCTTGTCACCCCCGACCTTTGAATCTGCTTCCTGAAGTTCCACCTCAAATCCCTTACGATCCTGTTCGCTGGTACTCTCCCCATACCGGATCTTTTCATATATACGGACAAAACGATCAAAGATGCCGGCGTAGCTCTCGTCAGTGCAGGTTTCACTCATCTCCCGGGGTGTCAGGGTACGGTATGCCGGCAACCTGAGGCGGGAGGCAATCCTGCCGGCAAGCGTAAGATATGTCTGCCGCGCGGCTTCTGATAACCCGTGCGCCCTGAGGCAGGCTTCATACCTCCCGAGGAGGGAATTGATTGTTTTGTACAGCGCTGCTTCCTGAGCCGAACCTGCCGGGGGAAATTCCCGCTCTG
>PMDE01000099.1:0-159 GCA_003154335.1 Methanoregula sp.
CTTTTGGAGAAGGATTGACAAACTCGACGTTTACTGAAACGGCATTACCATTCTTGTAATAATCAAGAATCCGTGCAGTCGGTCGGGCGATCGCCGTATCCCTGTGTAACCGTTCACTGAAGTCAACGATAACATACCTGCCGAATTTAGTCGTAACAT
>PMDE01000099.1:324-12130 GCA_003154335.1 Methanoregula sp.
AACCATAAACAGGGTGAATGGCACAATTGGTTTCATAATGGGTTCTGTTTCACGACGTATGATTTTTTTTAATAATTGTATATTGCTAGGCAATGAAACATTGCAATTCGGTTTTCAGGAAATGGCAGAATAAATCCGGAAATAGATGAACACCAACAGAGGTTTCAAAATACAGTAGATTTCATGATTGTCGGAGTTTTGTCCTGGGAGTCCCAGGCCTGGAGGCAACAGAATGCGGATCCTGTGCATATGTTGAGGAAAAGGGGATCAGTACAAAATATTTAATAGGATTTTCTTTTTTTTGTGCTTTCAGCCCAAGCACCCTGCTCAGGCAGTACCGATAGTGAAAAAGGTACTTCAGTTGAACCTCTCTCAAGGGAACGTTTGAGATGGAGGTATATCTGGCCCCGGGACTTCGTTACAATGCGGGGGGAATCTGACGAAAGAATCCATTAACCGGTGAGACAGGAGCCCAACGCCAATTCCTGCAATATCAAACTGCAATCAGTTGATCCGGAAACTGGACGGTTTTTTCAACCGAGGTTACCTTCGTTTGTAGTGTCAGTGTTTCCCCAATGCATTTAGATGCAAATGCACCACAATCGGCATTAATCGTTATTGACTCGGTTTTTGTTTGTCCCCCTGCAATATCGCCAACACACCTGCTGAAGGTTGAATCGCCATTGAGGTTGATTATCTCATTTCTGCTGTTGTGCATATTCACAGCAATGCATACATTGTGGGCAATCATGTATCCGGAATTAGTCAGCGTTGCATCCAGCTGGCGGCAGGTCAGCCCGCATGAAGCCGGATTTCCGGACTGGAGGACGAAATCAACAGGAACTGTTGTTGTGGTTTGTACCGTAGCTGTCTCCACAATTGTCGGGGTTCCTGTCTGGCGTAACGTTCTTGGGACTTTTGTAGTGTGCGAAGGTGAAAGACCGGTATCATTAATAGTTGTATTTTTTGTGGATGGAGGATATGCCGTTGCACTACCCGGGGGAGGCTGCACCAGGATAAAAGCTGCAACAACAACGATCAGGATCAATCCGACAGCAATGCCGGCAAGAAGCACATTCTTTCTTTGTGGAACTTCCGGTCCTTCTTTTTTTTCAGTATTTTTTGGCATATCTTCTGACAAATTCAGAGTCCTCCCAAAGACATACCTACTATGGGAAATCATAGAATAATAATTTAACAGGGAATTACTCCAGCCCCTCTTTTTTAGTGGCCGGTCCTGTTCCTGATAATCTGCCCGGATCCGTTCATTCCTTTTAACCATTTCGGGTTTTTTATTCGATCGGTATCCTCCTTTCTGTTTGATAACGAACCAATCAGGCCCCAAAATTTTTTTGTTCTTACAACGTTTTTTTAAAATTTTTGTAAACAGAAATTGGAAAAAGTAAAAGGCTATAATGACTATTTTTTTCGGGGCAGGGAACCGGTTTACAGGTCTATCGTACAGGGGAAGTCGTCATGATGGCGGGGGTGAGGATATTGCTATTTTTCCCGGGAGCGCAAAACAGGTTAATCGGAAGGCTATTTGCAGATAATTTTATCTGAAAATGGGGGCTAAAAACGTATTTTACCCATTGGTTCACCGTGAACATTTTTTTACTATCAGTAACCTTGTTGTAATAGAACAATTATGACGATTGACTGGTACAAAGAATTTGTTAACCTCAACTATCAACCCGCTGCGGATGATCTCATCTGCCTGTTTTATTTTGAACCGGCTGCCGGTATCAGCGGAAAGGAAGCAGCTGGACGGATCGCGTCGGAAAGTTCGACAGGGACATGGACAACGCTTTTTACCATGCCTCCGCGGATGAAGGCACTTCAGGCTACCGCGTTTGACATCGAGGGCAACGTGGTGAAGATTGCCTACCCCCTGGCACTCTGGGAGGAAGGTAATGTTGTTCAGCTGATGAGCGGGATCGCCGGTAACATCTTTGGTATGAAAGCGGTGAAGAACCTACGGCTGATCGATGTCGCCCTGCCTTCGGCCTATATCAGGCACTTTAAGGGGCCGCATTTCGGGAATAATGGGATCCGAAAAATGATGAAAGTTGCCAAACGCCCCCTCACCGGCGCAGTGCCCAAGCCCAAGATCGGCTTTACGGCAAAAGAACATGCCGATGTCGGGTACGAGACATGGATGGGCGGGTTTGACTTTGTCAAAGATGACGAGAACCTGACTTCCACCTCCTTCAACCGGTTTGACGACCGGGTTAAGTACATGACCCGACTGCGGGAGAAAGCGGAAAAAGAGACCGGGGAGAAGAAGTCCGCATTCCTGAACATCACAGCAGATGTCACAACAATGAAGAAGCGGGCAGATCTGCTCGCGGAAAATGGGTGGAACTATGCGATGATCGATGTAGTTGTCGCCGGTACCGCAAGCGTTATGACCATGCGGGACTACTGCTCGGACCTCGGCCTTGCGATCCATGCTCACCGGGCCATGCACGCAACCTTCACCCGGAACAGGAAACACGGGATAACCATGCAGTTCCTGGCAAAGATTATGCGTCTCATCGGCGTCTCCCAGATCCATACCGGGACTTCCGTCGGGAAGTTAACCGGCTCCCGGCGGGAATCAGTTGCACTCGCCAACCTCCTGCGGGAGAAGAAGACCGAAGCCGTGGAGGGGATGCTGCTCAGGCAGGACTGGGGAAAGATTAAAAGTGCCTTCCCGGTCTCGTCCGGCGGACTGCACCCGGGGTTAGTACCGGATGTGCTCGATATTTACGGAACAGAGATGATCCTTCTCGTCTCGGGCGGTATCCATGGCCACCCGAAGGGTACCCGGGCTGGTGCAATGGCGACTATGCAGGCGATAGAAGCCTGGCAGGAAGGAGTAACACTGGAAGAGAAAGCAAAGAAGGCACCGGAACTGAAAGAAGCTCTCGCGAAATGGGGGCACTACAAACCGAAGTGATCCGATCCGGGTGCGGCAGTATATTTTTTTNNCCCGGAATTAACGGGAAAAAAGTTCAATTCTTTGCAGAAATTCTTTTTTTTCCTCTCGACCGGTCGATCTCTACGGCAGATATGAGGGTGACACTCTCGCTCTCCGAGAGTAGGAGGTAATCCAAGGGTTGATCCCCTGACCCTTTTTCAGGGTATTTTCATAAACCTTGTGAGGGGGATATCGCATGTGGGGGATGCCCTGGCGGCGGGGGCGAAAGCACAATGTGCCGGAGCACCCAGGAGCGAGCATAGAGCAAATTGTTTAATAACATACATAAAAATAGTCGCTGGAATGTGACTATCCCCTGTTTTTTTATTTTCAGTCAAGGTCGGGTTTTCTTAAGACGCTTCCGGGACAAATCTAAATTTTTTTATGAAAAATCCGGCTTTTGTTGAAATCCACTTTATCCGTCTTTACTTATTATCTTCGGTAACCTGGAAAGGGTACCCCTGCCTCCTCCAGGAAGATCAGTCCCGGGGGGACAACCAATCCCCCTTTTCGGGCTTTTCTCCACCGGACTTTTTATCGCAATATTTGAGGAGGTCCGGGCAGCAGGATGGAATGACATGATCTCGTGGTATTTCCTGGATAATTTTTTTTTTTTGAAACGTGCACAAACCTTCATAAACTTCCGCTCCCACATCGAACCATATGCAGGATATTATCAGCAGTAAGAAAATGGAGAACGGTATTGTGGTTTTCTGGGACGAGAAGGGTGAGAAAAAGAACGAATCATTTAATTATATCGAGCTCGTCGACATGAAGATCAACGCACTTGACCTGCTCGAGCGCCCGAAGTCCTACAAGGTCGACAAGGCTGCACACAAGCTCATCGTGAAGAAATAACCCATGAGTTTTCCAGGAACTGCCGGCAGATCCGGCTGCCCCGTCAGCATCACTGTCATGAATGAGGCCTGCGCCCTTGTACACCTTTCAGGAAATTCATGGCCGAAACGATGAATAACCGGCAGGTCGCGGGGTTATTGTACGAGATCGCCGACCTTCTTGAGATCAAGGATGTCAAATTCAAACCCGTCGCTTACCGGCGGGCGGCTCACGGCATAGAAACGCTTGCCGAAGATCTCAACCGGGTGGCCGAACGTGACGGGCTTGAGGAGATCCCCGGCGTTGGTACGCACATTGCGACCAAGCTCCGGGAGATCCTCGATACCGGGAAACTCGGGTATCTCGAACGGCTGAAACAGGAAGTAGGCCCCGGAATGCAGGAACTTGCGCAAGTTGGAGGAATAGGACCAAAGAAAGCGATCTTCCTTCACCAGGAGCTTGGCATTGACACCCTTGACCAGCTCGAATCAGCGGCACAAGAAGGGAAGATCCGAAAATTGGCCGGGTTTGGCGAGAAAAGTGAGCAGAACATCCTTCAGGGAATCGCCGCCCGGAAAGGCATAACCGGACGCGCTCTCCTCGGGGATATGCTCCCTCTCGCAGAGAAGATTCGGGATACGCTTGCCGGGCTTTCTGCGATCCGGCAGATCAGTCTTGCCGGTTCCATTCGGCGGATGAAAGAGACTATCGGGGACATCGATATCCTGGTATCCTCACCGGAACCGGAAACGGTCATGACTGTTTTCTGCACTCTTCCGGATGTGTCCCGGGTGCTCGGGCATGGTCTCACCAAGAGTTCCATTGTCCTTTCGTCGGGAGTTCAGGTAGACCTGCGGGTGGTTGAGGAAACGCAATACTGGACTGCACTCCAGTATTTCACCGGCTCAAAAGACCACAATATTGTGCTCCGGCGCCGGGCACTTGATCGTGGCTGGAGCCTGAGCGAGTACAGCCTGAAAGAGGAAAAAACCGGTATCAGCCTCCCCGGGTCGACCGAGCAGGATCTTTACCGGATGCTTGGCCTGCCGTTCATNNGTGGTCGTTCCGTATGGCGCGGTCCGGGGCGACTTGCACGTCCACACAACATGGAGCGACGGAGAGGCATCGATCCGGGACATGGCCGTTGCAGCAAGGGCCCGGGGGGACGAGTATATCGCCATCACCGACCATTCCCGGAGTCCCGAGATCGCCCGGGGTCTCACCGAAGAGAAGATCGGTAAACAGCAAGAAGAGATCGAACGGGTGAACCGGGAGTTCGATGGCATCACCGTACTCCATGGGATCGAATGCAATATCGGCCCGGATGGGATTCCCGATCTGCCATCTGCAGTCCTGAAGGACTTTGATCTGGTCATAGCGAGCATTCATTCCCGGCAGGGGAAGCATGATGATGAGATAACGAAACGGATACTGGCAGCGTTGCATA
This sequence comes from Methanoregula sp., assembly GCA_003154335.1. Classification (GTDB taxonomy): domain Archaea; phylum Halobacteriota; class Methanomicrobia; order Methanomicrobiales; family Methanospirillaceae; genus Methanoregula. The sequence goes on from PMDE01000099.1 coordinate 5,571, forward strand.
ACGACCATGTCGATATACTTGGCCACCTGACCGGGAGGATCCTTCTCCGGCGCGAGCCCTCAGTCCTTGACCTTCCGGCGGTCTTCGAAGCCGCAGCGGGGCTCCACGTGGCCCTCGAAGTCAACGGATACCCCTCCCGGCTGGATCTCTCCGATTCAGACTGCCGGAAGGCAAAAGAGTATGGTGTAGCCTTCTCACTCGGATCGGATGCCCATGCAACCGGCGACCTTCAGCACATGAAACTTGCTGTCGCCACCGCACGGCGGGGATGGGTCAGCGCAGACGAGATCATCAACACCCGCAGGCTGGACAACCTCCGGGCATGGCTCGGGATCTGACCAAAATGACATAAATTCCGTTAGTATTATTGGTTGGATCTCCTGTCCACTTTCATGTCTCCATCACATCCCTTATTATATCCCAGCGGAATTCCTTAGCAATGTCATCCTTCGAACTCGTCTCACCATTCTCCCCGGCCGGTTCCCAACCGGAAGCCATCCGGCAGCTGACCGAAGGTCTCGAACAGGATGAGCAGTACCAGACCCTGCTGGGCGTTACCGGTTCGGGCAAAACATTCACTATGGCAAATGTTATTGCCGCCGTGAACAGGCCTACGCTTGTGCTTGCCCATAACAAGACGCTTGCTGCCCAGCTCTATCAGGAATTCTGCGATTTCTTCCCTCACAACAGGGTCGAATACTTTGTTTCGTATTATGATTATTACCAGCCGGAGTCCTACATCCCGGCAAAAGACCAGTACATCGAAAAAGATTCAGCGATAAACCCGAGGATCGAGATGCTCCGTCTCTCGGCTACCGCTTCGCTCTCGTTCCGGCGGGACGTGATCATAGTCGCTTCAGTATCCTGCATCTTTGGCCTGGGGAATCCTGAGAACTTCCGGAACATGGGATTTGAGCTCTCTGTTGGCCAGAAGATCAAAAGAAACGAGATCATGAGCCGGCTGCTCGATATCCTTTTTGAGAGAAACGATCTGGACATGATGCCAGGCAGGTTCCGGGTCAAAGGGGACATCATCGATATCATTCCCGGTTACTTCAACAATATTATCCGGATCGAGATGTTCGGGGATGTTATTGAACGAATTTACGAGATGGATAAAGTCAGCGGTGAAAAAAAAGAGGAGATGAAGTATTTTTTCGTCTACCCCGCCCGGCACTTCGTCACTCCCGAAGGGACCCGGAAAACCGCAGTTGCTTCGATCCGAAAAGAACTGGATGAAGTGCTGCCAACGCTGGGGATGATGGAGGCATACCGGCTCGGGCAGAGGACAAATTTTGATCTCGAGATGATTGAAGAGACAGGTTCATGTAAAGGTATCGAGAATTATTCCCGCCATTTCGACGGGAGGAAAGCCGGCGAGAAGCCATATTGTCTTCTTGACTACTTCCCTGATGATTTTTTAATGATCATCGACGAAAGCCATCAGACGATACCTCAGCTGCACGGTATGTATAACGGAGACCGCTCAAGAAAAAAGGCTCTGATTGATTACGGTTTTCGCCTGCCCAGTGCTTATGACAATCGTCCGCTGAAATTTCACGAGTTCGAGCAGTACATGGCCAGTGTAGTCTTTGTTTCAGCAACCCCCGGCGATTACGAACTCAAAAGGTCAGCCCGTTTAGTCGAGCAGATTATCCGTCCGACGGGACTTGTAGACCCCGGCGTTGAAGTACGACCGATTGAAGGTCAGACACAAGANNGAGCTCAGGCTGGGAAAATTTGATGTTCTCGTCGGAATAAATCTCTTAAGAGAAGGGCTCGATATTCCCGAAGTCGGATTTATCGGGATCCTCGATGCGGATAAGGAAGGTTTTTTACGGGATGCCCGTAGCCTTATACAGATTATCGGACGTGCAGCACGCAATATCAATGCAAAAGTGGTACTCTATGCCGATGTAATGACCGATTCGATGAAGAGGGCCATGGCCGAGACACAACGGCGGAGAACGCTCCAGATCGCGTATAATAACGAGCATAAGATCACCCCGGTGACGATTAAAAAGCCGATCCGGGAAAAAGAAGTCGACATTAAAGACACAAAACATGTGCCAAAAAAAGAGATCCCCAATGTTGTTATTGAACTCGAGAAGCAGATGCGGGATGCTGCAGAATCCCTCGATTTCGAACGGGCAATTGCCCTCAGGGAACAGGTCAAAAATCTTTATGAAAGGTTAAAAGAGGGGGAGAAAAAATCTCTGGAGAAATGATCATAAGAGAATTCCTGTGCCAGAAGGGATTTTGAACCGGCACCACCATTGCCGTAGGGGCATCCCCTCATATGCAATGGAATTGGAAGATTTTCTGATGCCTTTTGCAAAAAAGTTACGATCTATGAGGAGGTCAAGGGACACTCCTCCGGGGTTGCTTCCCTCTTCGGGAAAGAAAGGATATCTTCCTCTCAAACCTGGAGAATGAAAAAATTATGGGTATAGTCCCATTCAAGCGATTAAAAAAAATACCGTTTTTGTTAAAATGATCTTAATCACTNNAAAAATTCTCTATTCACTTTAATTTGCAGCAGTGATTCACTTTTTTGAAATTTATTCTGGTCATTCAATTATCCAATAATTCCTTCGAGTTTTTTGAAAAAGTTGGTGGTTGAATTGACACTATACCCAAATTATTAATCAGGATTCCTATGAAAATCTATTAGTTCAGAAATGAAGTGAGGATTAATACCGTTTATTCATCAGTTTTAGATGAATGCCAAAGGCAACGCCCAAGCTTCGGATCAATTGAGGATCAAAAAACACCCTGCCCGCCGTGCCTTGGAGAGGCCCTGAGGCGGGGGTATTTCGTTTTGTGAACGATGTTTCATCGCTCCGGTCCGAACATCACAGGTTCATGTTTCTACAGAACGGATAAAAAGTCCCCTGAAAAGAAACGGAGGGTGTCCCGGAGCGAAGAATCTCCTTCTCCCAGGGGTTAAGAACAATTCACCATTACATCGCAATGGGTCGTCCATTTATCTGACAATAATTTTCATCATTTCCCGAAGAATATTACAAAAAAATATGCCGGGTTCTACCTTTTTCGGGATTGATTTTTTAGATTTTTTTAAAAAGAATAATAGTCGGTTTATGTCTCTCTCCCGCTTATTATCCCCAGTGATCGAATGTTGTAGCCGTCGTAATTTTTTTATTGGGATCCAAAAGTTCATTCCAGTCCCATCCGAGGGCTTCGATGATACGGGAAATTGGTTGCTGCAATGTTTTTTCCAGCATCAGATCCCAGTCAACCTGAAATTCTTTTGGAATCTGATCGCCATATTCAAAGCAGATCACATTCGTCGGTGGATACCGGGAATCGGGGTCAATACTTTTGATGTATATGCGCTTTGGTTTACTGCCTTTTCCAAATTCGGTCCTGAGGTGGTCATTTGCATATTTCGCACCGCGAATATGGGCATCATCTATGTCATAATCATTGAGATCCTTCCCGATCCCACCGGGTATACCAATCTTTTCCAGTGGATATTCACCGGATCGATATTTTTTTACTTCGTCAATCAGGTATTTTCGAACATCTTCTTTCCCTTTTCCTTTGAGGATCATCTCCATCACGTGCTGCTGAACATCTTTCGTGATCTGGGGGGTGTCGCTGCGCCGGATCTCAAAGCCGACGATATCGGTCTCCTGAACATCCTTCCCCTCTTTCCAGACAAGGGAACCCGCGTACCGCTTCTTTTTCCCGGCCTGGAAAAATCTGGCATAGATCTTTTCGAACTTAATAGAGAAATAATGAGTATCGGCATTGAGTTCATTTTTTGCAAATTCCGAATAGCTCTCGTTGAGACGTTTCTCAATCGTTCTGGCAGTCGCGATGGTCTGCTCCTTGTCGAGATCTTTTGAGAGCTGGACCATGCAGGAATCCGTATCACCATATATTACTTTGTAACCCTGTTGTTCGATGACCCGCCGGGTATGTTCGATGATCGCACGTCCCACCGAAGTTGCTGCAGAACCTATTTCCCGGTCAAAGAGCCGGAACCGCGGGTACCCGCTTACACCGTAATANNTTGCGAAGGGCTTTTTTTTCGTCCCGTTCCTTAAGCAGATCCGAGATGATACTCCGGGTCAGCCCATCAGGCTGTTTACGGAACCGGATCCCATTGGGAGCACGGAGCTCGCCATTCTGGTCCTTGGTCTCCATTGATGCATTGATCGTCATCATAGCCATCGGGTACAGGGACTTAAGGTCGAGTACCACGACGTTCTCCCGGACTCCCCGGCTTGGCTCGAAGACGGTTGCTCCTTCAAACTCTTCAGCATTAACAAATCCCTTTGAGGGCAGAACATATCTTCCGAATGCTTTTCGAAGGACAAACACATCCACGACGCTCGATGAGTTGAGGGTCTTATCCAACGGGCAGCCGACATAGCGCGCAATCTCCCGGTAGAACTCGATAATGTTATCTTTTTTGTTGATCTTAACACAGAGTTCTACGTCCTTGAAGTTATACTCCACAAGGAGTGCGGGTGAATCCTTCCAGAGTCCCGAAATTGTCCCGGTATACCTGACTTTTTGTTCGCCAACCTCTTCGAGTGCAACTGCATCGAGACGGTAAGACTCCTTCTGGCTCAGGTGCATCTTTTTGTACGCAGTAAGGAGATCGAAAAGTGCCCGGCCCCGCAACGCACTGCGGTCCGACCACCCCGGGAGTCGGGCGAGCTGAGATGACGGAATCTTGAGTGTCTCCATCCGGTCAGTAATGTAGCGCATGTCGAACTCGGTGAAATTCCAGCCGGAGAGGACGTCCGGGTCGCGTTCGGCGATGTAGGTGACAAAAGCCCTGAGCAGATCAGCCTCATTTTCAAAGGTACAGATGATATGTTTTTCTCTCCGGAAACAGCCATTGGAAAGTCCTCCAGCTGCCTGTTGTTCAGTTATAGAAACCGGCATTTCTCCCCCGGAGAGGAGGAACGTCTTGTAATCATTCCTGAATGAATCAAACGCGGTAATGCAGATGATCGCATCCCGATGAGGATCCGGAAAACCCCGCTCATCTTCGCATTCGATATCGATAATACAGGATCTGGCGGGAGTGTCAACTTCGGTGGGTTTGAGATCCTTATAGTCTATAGTAAACACGGGTGCAGATTTCCCCCCGTTCAGCCCATAGTCAGTGCTGATAGACTTGTCCGGGGAACCTGCTACCGCCGCAGTGACATCCATATTGCCGGGGGTTGCTGATGGAAAAGACACTCCCCCGGTCAACCCGCAGTCGATCATAAACCGGGTAGCAAACGGGATGTCGGCCTCGAAGTGCCGGAACTGGTTCCGGACATCACGGACATCGGTCGGCTGGTCGGTATAGAGCCGGCGGAGTGGTTCATTCTGGATTGAGCAGTATAATGTACCGGGCTCAAGCATTGCTTTCAGAGGAATTTGTTTCGATTCTGCCTCGTCGGCCGGGATATAAAAATATGGCCGGAACCCGGTCACGTCGATCCGGATCGCTGTTCCCCGTACATCCCGCCCGAAGACGTGGATGACAGGGCCACCCGGAGCTTTGCTGTATTCGACCTGGTTGATCGCGATCTTCAAATCGGAGAACGAGTCGAGTGTACGAATACCGCCGGCTTCAGGTTCTTTTGCAGCTGATTCTGCCACCTCAGCTCACCGCCCTTTGGCATAGTTCACGGATAAACGAGCCCGCCCCGGCCATCTTTTCCTGCTCCCAATCGTCGAGGTTCCATTCCTCGATCGCGTGGATTCCATCCTTTCCGATCCGGGCGGGAACACCGAGCGAGCATCCTGACAGGCCATACTCCCCGTCAAGGACACTTGAGCATGGATGGAGATCTCTCGAATCCGTGAGAACTGACTTAACGAGCATCGCGAGGTGGTATGCCGGGCCAAAGACCGTGCCGCCTTTGCCTTGAATGATCTCCATGCTTGCCCCGCGGAGGCCGGCGAGAATCTCCTCCCTCCGGGGAATGCCTACCGGGCTTTCGAGCCGTGAGTAGACCGGTACCTGGTGCTCACCATGCTCTCCAAGGACCGAGGGAATGCCCCCGATCCCCTCCATCCGGAGCGCGAGCCCGAACCGGGCACTGTCAAGCTGACCTCCAAATCCGATACACCGCTCGCGTGAAATACCGGTTTTGTTGCAGAGTAAGAAGTTAATCGGGTCCACGGGATTGGTTACGGTAATAAGAATGCCGCAAAATTCCTTGAGAAGTGAAATTCCGTCCCGGGTTACGGTCAGATTCGATCCAAGCAGGTCTGCACGTGTTTTCACAGAGGGCGTCCGGGAAAGGCCTGCTGAAAAAATACAGATATCTGCGGTCCTGATTTCAGAGATATTGGTGCTGATCGGTTTCCTCAGCCCGGTGTGCTCAAGATCCAGTACCTGTGCACAGAGCAGGTCGGGAACACTATCATAGAGGACGAGTTCATCCACAATTCCCAGCGACGTCGTGAGGTAGGCAACCTCTCCCCCGATCCTGCCGACCCCAATTACCGCCAGTCGTGCCATCAGGTACTCTGTTTTGTATTGTGACAATAATTAAGTGACGCAGCACAGGAGATTTTTC
>PMDE01000061.1 GCA_003154335.1 Methanoregula sp.
CTGTAAAATCACGGGTTTACAACAACATTCTCGAACTTTATGGTGAGCTCGTAATCACTTGCCCCGGCGGGCAGTGAGCAGAACATCATGCTATCTTTTGTGGCATGACCACCGGATTTTATGGTACCGAAGTATAGTTTGACCCAGCAGAGCTGCTGGTCATTGTAATACAGATTTGCCGATGTTGTCACCTCCCGTGCATCGGCAGGACCGACATTTGCACCCTCCGCATGAACAAGGAGCGGTACCGGGCTGGTGTAACTCCGAATTGCCGGATAGGTCCAGTAACCATCGACATGGATTTCCGGAACCACTTTTTTGGTCGCAGTGGGTATCACAACGGGGACTGTAGTTGGAAGAGGGGTCCCTGTTGGTTTTAACGAAGTCGACACATTCAATGTGTTCCCGACGTCAATCCTGATGGAAGAAGACCAGGTTTCAAACCCCCCTGCCCGGATCTCAATAGTATGGTTACCGGAGGGAATCGCGTTGATTGTGGCGGGTGTTGTACCGTGAAATTCATTATCAAGATAGATCTCCGCGGCGGATGGTGATGACGTAATGCTTACTGATCCTGTTTTTTCCGGCAATGTGGTGGTGCACCCGGAAAGGAACACAATAAGTGTGAGTATACAGATGGCTATTTCTTTTAGCATTGTTCGCTCCTGAGTTTCAGTACTAGATTGCATGAAGCTGTTCGGTAATATCTTTTCTGCTCAAATAAGTGGGAGGAAAAATTGTTAGAAGATAATAAACCACGCCTATTTCCTGATTTTCCGGACCAGCGGGAGTAAAGCAAGGGATAGGAATGCCACGATCATACCAAACCCGGGGGTTTTTGCAGGAGCAGCAAGTGCGGTACTATATTCAGATGTCTCGCCGGAGGTTATGGTGATCGTTGTATTCAGAGAAGAGTAACCGGCCAGGACCAGAAGGACAGAATGCTTTCCCGAAGGGAGACCGGGGATCGTTGCCGGCGTGACACCTTTAGTTTCTCCATCGACATACACAATCGCACCTGGAGGAGAAGTCGTTACGGACAACGACCCAACCCCTCCCTCAGGAGAGGGCTGTCCGGGTTGGAAGGTTGAGGTAACCGTCGTCTGCCGGGTTCCTGTTGCTGTCGGAATTGATGTCGGGATCGGGGTAAGGGCCACGTTTAGGGTCAGTGATGTTCCCATGACGTTTATCGTCCTTAAAGTCTGTTCATATCCATCCTTCCGGAGCACGATATCGTGATTACCGTTTGATACCGGTTCAATAGTCAGCGGGCTGAATCCTTTGTAGGAGTTGTCGATGTAGACATCAGCCCCGGAGGGAATGGTGGTAACGATAATGCTACCCGAGGCCGGCGTAGGAGTAGGTGTAGGGGTTCCGATAAGATGACTTACGGTCACAGTCGTTGTGTTGATGACATATCCCCTAGAATCAAGTTCCTGGATCGTAGCAAGGGTTTTTTCCGATCCCGGCACGAATGAAAGGGGAACGCGACCTCTTAAGGATGCCTTTACCAGGACTTCATCCTGGTCCCGGTAAGACAACTCAAACCCAGTGATAGTTACTGTGTGGCCACCCACGACCGGGCGAACATTTTCCACGCCATTGACAACGATGGAGTATGACCAGACAGTCTCATCAAGGCTGGAAATAAACTGCAGATCATCATACGAAGGAAACGCAACACCCGATGCTGCAAACACGGTGTAGGAAACGTTTACTCCATCACCGGGATTCAGGGTACCGGAAGGAGCAATTGCAACCCCTGTTACGGTAAATGCCGAAACACCCGAAACCAGCAACGCGATCCCAATACACCAAAGAGCAGATTTCAGTACCTTTTGCATTTTTTACCCCTAATGCCATGTAACTCTTCGGATTAATATTACTATAGGATTTTAAAATGAGAGGGGAAGGTAATTGGACAGAAGAGAAGCCGAGCATCAATCACTAAAAGCCACTTTGACCGGGAAACGTAAACGATCATTTTTTTATTCTGACATCCACATCATACTAAAAGCGGGGCGATTGAGTAGGTTTTAGTATAAGTACCCCCAGCGAAATTTTTTAAAAAAATCCGACGGTCTACAGAATATGACGCAACCTGGCATCTGGGAACCGATCCATTACAACGATCTCCCCGACGAGATTAAAAAAAAATCAACATCCGGACGCAGGGTCGGGGAGTCATATACCAAAATATTCTCAGGCAAACCCCATGACTACAAGGTCCAGTATGCGGTGAATCAGGGAACATTAAAAATATCTTACTACAGGACTGCCCACAATACATTTACCCGCCATTCATCCCGGCTACGGTATTTACTCATCACGTTCATTCTGGCAGCAGCGGGTATTGTAATTTTATATTTCTCTATTCTGCAGCCGTCAGTCCCTTCATTGATAGGATCGGTCCCAATAAATACTTCTACAGTTCCGGAGTTTTTTTCACCCCCGGCGGAACCGGGAAATCCGACCTCCTTACCGACTACCAATCCCATTGGGGGTTACCTGCAGTCCCCAAGAACCACGACTTATTTGTATATCAGTGACGGTAATCATGGATCCCTGAGATTCACCACGTATGGTGGTTTATCCACTTACTTTTCCCCACACAATGATGCATTTCACGATGATGCGGTAAAAGATCCGATTACGGACCGGCTCGTAAACGATTATCAGAATGAAAGTATCCAGCCCTTCATTGCAATACTCAGGAACCTGTCAGCAAACCCCGATGACCAGGCAAAAATTGCAATAAGTCTCGTCCAGCATATTCCGTACCGTTGGAATTCATACTATAACGGTTCAAAGGACTGGTACTATCCGTATGAAACCCTCTATAACAATAACGGAGGTTCTTCAGACAAATCGCTCCTTACAGCATATCTGTTGCATGAGCTGGGGTTTGAAACCGCGATATTTGCCTCTTCAGACTATATGGCCGTTGGCGTAAAATGTGCATCTGATTACGATTATCAGGGTACGGGTTATGCCTTTATCGAGACAACGCGACCGACGATCATATCCTATGTTCCCGATACCTATTACGGCGGTTTTAGTATCCCCCCCGATCTCCGCCTTATTCAGGTAAACGGAGGAAAACGTATGCTGGATATCAGTACGGAATACCGGGATGCACTAAGACTGAAGCAACTGGAAAAAACAGGAAGAAGTATGGATATGGATGAGTACAATGAATGGCTGAAGATTTCAAACAGGTATGATCTGCGGTATACAAGCTGACGGCCGTGCGGGTTTGTTGCAGGAGAAGCAGAGTTGTTTTATTTCCGGGTATAGTCAAATCAGCAATGGATAATCATCACCTTACGGACACTTCAAGGGATGAAACAACCCCCCTACGCCACCCGGTTCCCGCGTAATATAAATGCCAGTGCCAGCCCGGCAATAAATCCTCCTACATGAGCCATATACGCTACACCACCGGTATCCGCTGCGCCCGCAATAGAACCAATCCCGCTGAATAACTGGAGAACAAACCATAACCCGATAACAATAAGTGCAGGCATCTGGGTCACTCCATATCCGAGCAGAACCGTTACTCTCCGTTGCGGGAATAACAACAGGTACGCCCCGAGTACACCGGCAATCGCCCCTGAGGCTCCAAGGCTGGGTATACTTGATCCAATACTGAACGCTAGTTGGGCAAACGTTGCCGCGATACCGCAGATCAGGTAAAATAAAAGATATTGCAGGTGTCCGAACCGGTCTTCAACATTGTCACCAAATATCCAGAGGTAGAGCATATTCCCCCCGATGTGGACCCAGCCGGCATGCATGAACATGGAAGTAAAGATCGTCAGAAAATCTCCGACCGGATTTGCCAGAAAACGGGTAGGAATAAAAGACCAGGTCTCAATAAAGGTATCTCCTGCACTCAACTCAACCAGGAAAAAGAGGATGTTAAAGACGATAAGGGCATACGTGACTAAAGGTAACGTTCTGCGAGCACTATTGTCATCACCAATCGGGAACATTTAATTGTTTACTCCTCAAAAATCTGAACTTTGTTTCTTTTTTTTATAACGGATAACCGCGGATCATATCCGAGAATGAAGCCTGTTTCCATATAAAATATCCGAAACCCACGTGAGAATCGGTCTTGGTGAAGAAACCAAAGGAAATAGGTCTCTTTGAAGATGAATGCATTTTTATTTGGAGGATAAAAAAAGCATCTTTTTGGTTTTGGAAAGCCTTAATTTTTACAATCGCGTATTTACGGGGACAGTACCGGATTTCCCTCTGGTCCGCAGAGAGCGATGATAAACCGCTGCAGGTTCCAAAATGATTACAATCTGATTTCCAAAAGAAGGTGGCTGATAACCGTGAAAAGCGATTTTTTGAATATTTTTAAAAAAATGCCATTTTTTCTTTATTCAGAATTTTATTTTCCTGAAAAGGAATGCTCCGAGAACTGTCATCATTATGGAAAAAACTCCGATTACTGCAAAGCAAATCAGAGGATTGACCTGCGAAACACCGGTAAGACCATACCGTATCCCTTCCACACCATAGGTCAGGGGGTCTATAAGGGTGACGGGGCCCATCCACGCCGGCAGGGAACTTATAGGAAAGAGCGCCCCGGAAAGGCCGAATATGGGAAAGACGACAAAATTCATGATGAGCTGGAAACCGGTCATATCTTCCATCCGTGATGCAATGGCGATACCAAATGCGGTGAACGAGATCCCGATCATGATCATGAACCCGAGGGCAATAAGGAAACCGACAGGATTTGAGACATGAAGACCGATGAACAGCGAGAGGATGAGGATCATGAAACCCTGGAGAACAGCAGTTGTTGCCCCGCCTAGGGTCTGGCCTAACATGATCTCAAGCCGTGAAACCGGTGCCACAAGGGTCTCTTTCAAAAAACCAAATTGTTTGTCCCAGATGATCTGGATCCCGGAAAAAACAGATGTAAAAAGTACGCTCATGGCTACCATTCCCGGGATCAGGAACACGATGTAGTTCCCGCCAATCCCAGGCAACTGCACGACAGAATTCAGGCCGAACCCTAAGAAAAGCAGAAAGAAGAGGGGCATGCTTATGCTGCCGATAATCCTGCTTTTGGAACGGATATAGCGTTTCATGTTCCGGAGCCAGATGGTGTATATGATGTCCATGATCAGTGCCTCACCATCTTCTGGTACATGCGCATATTGGTTTTATGATCCGCTTCTTCTTCCCGTATGGTTTTTCCGGTAAAGGAGAGGAACACATCCTCAAGAGTCGGTTTGTGTATTGCGATTGACTCGATGGGGACCTGTTTAGTGTTGAGGAGTGTCACGATGGTGCTGATATGTTGTTCGGCGTTCTTCAGGCTGACAATCACTTCATCGTTATGCTGTTCCACGCGGGATATCCAGGGTTCGGCGAGGGCAGCAACAATAGCTGCCGGGTCGGGCGACCTGATGGTCACGACATCCCCGCCAATCCCGTCCTTGAGGTTTTTTGGGGTATCAAGGGCGATGATCTTCCCATGATCGATAATGGCTATCCGGTTGCATAACCGGTCAGCCTCATCCATGTAATGCGTGGTAAGGATAATGGTGATCCCCTTCTCCCGTGCGAGAGTGGCGATATACTGCCAGAGGTGGTTGCGGGTCTGGGGGTCAAGGCCCAGTGTAGGTTCGTCTAAGAAGAGGACCGAAGGATGGTGGAGAAGACCGCGGGCGATCTCAAGTCGTCTCCTCATCCCTCCTGAAAAGGTTTTGACAATGTCATGTTGCCGGTCCTCGAGCTCAACAAGGCGGAGGAGCTCTGTGATACGTTGTTTTCGTATGTCTGCCGGAATCCGGTAGAGCCTCCCATGAAAGTCCATATTTTCCCAGGCAGTCAGTTCTTCATCGAGGCTCTGGTCCTGGAAGACGATGCCAATGGATTTCCTGACGCCATCCTCGTCGCGTTCAATATCGATACCGTTAACGGTCGCAGAACCTGATGTTGGTTTGAGCATGGTGGAGAGCATCGAGAGTGTCGTTGTCTTTCCCGCACCATTGGGTCCGAGGAGGCCAAAAATTTCCCCGTGTTCGATATCAAAGCTTATGTTGTCTACAGCGACCAGATCGTTAAATCGCCGTGTAAGGTTTTCGATATGTATTGCAACCGTCATGAGATGCGATCCCTTTAGTTATCGTTAGCTATTTCCATTCTATGTTTGCTGCTTTGTTCTGTTAATACCCTTTTCATAAGAGCAACGGGAGGACTTCAACTGGAAACAACGCGATCGGTGCTCATAAGGTTATAAAAAAGGGAAGTTACTTTTTAATGGCTTTTTTAATCTTGCCCATCATATCGGCTGGAATCGTCTCGATTTTATGGACACTCTTTGCGTGTTCCGCGATCTTTTTCATCAACTCTGCTTCCGTCGGGGCTGTCGTCTGGAATTTACAGTCCATACCAATATCCTTGCATGCAAATGTAGGCATTGTGGTTCACCGGACGCATCTTTCATTTATAAAATATTTATTGTTTTTCCTGAAAAACAAAATTTGTAAATATTGGTACAATTACTCTTTTAAGAAATGCCCGGCCGGGATGAAGGTTGGACTTTTGTTATATTTTTTGAAAATTGAACATATGAATAAATACCACTGAAGAGAGCACATTCGACAGATCATAAGGAAAAACCTGGACATGACCGATCGCCTGTTCCGCTACTATAAAGAGGATTTTGGAAAAATACCAGTTCGTGTAATTCACATGGATCTTACCTTTGATGTCCATGACGACCATACGAAAGTATCGTCCGCTTTACATGTTGAATCCCTGGATAGTCCACTCTCGGAGATTGTCCTGAATGCAAAAAATCTTGAAATTATTTCTGTAAGATGTCCGGGAAATCCCTGCATCCATCAGTACGATGCTGAAGCGAGTGTTTTAACCATACAATTTGAAAAACCAGTAGAACAGGCAACACACTTTACCCTTTTCACTGAGACTGTCTGCCGACCCACAAAAAATATCCTTGAAGGACTGTATTTTGATGAAACACCACCTGGTGCTCCCCCCCAGCAGATTACCCAGTGCCAGCAGTGGGGATTCCAGCGACTCGTGCCTTGCATCGACGATATGACGGCAAAGTGTACATATACAACAACCATCATCGCCGACGAACGGTATACAAGTCTTATCACAAACGGGGATATTACGGTGGCACGACGACCTGCCGGCAGCGGCAGGGTGCAGATTACCTATGGGAATTTACTCACCCCGATGGCGCCCTACCTTTTCTTTCTTGGGTGCGGGACTTACAAAACAGTGAGCCGGGAATGCGAATATCCCGATGGCAGAAAATGCACACTTGAGCTGCTGGTTTCCCCTGCATCAGATCCAGTAATCGCAGGAAAGGCGCTGGACATACTCTATGACGCAATTCTCTGGATATATCTTTTTACCGGCCCGGGCGCATACGACCAGAGGGAAGTACGGGAACAACTTTATCAACGGGTCATGAGTCTGGACCATATCAAAAAAATCGACCCGCAGTCCCCTCAGGTGAACGCGATCCGGACAGAACTTCGCACCCTTTCCGGGCAGATAGAGCCCGGCTACGTATACACAGGGACGACATACCGGGAGATCGCAATGCAGAATTCAGATTACGGGGGGATGGAAAACGTTGGGAATACAACCATTACCGCAAACCGGATCATGCCGTTTCCCTCTATGACGGATTCCGCATATGAATACATGGCCAATGTAAAGGTGCATGAATTTTACCACAACCTAAACGGTTCGGAAGTTACCGGATGGTCGCCATTTGAGATCTGGCTTAATGAAGCAGTCACTGTCCATATCGAAAACCAGTACCATGCCTTCCATTTCGGGGAGGACTATTCCCGACTCCAGACAGTACTTTCGTTGAATGCTCCCGGGAGCGGGACACTTGAACTCGACAGCGGAGCAGCGTCTTTACCTGTCGAGCCTGACGGGTTCAATGATCCCAACGAGCTCATCACCGATATTACCTACATGAAAGCCCCGGAATTTGTCCGGATGATCGAGTGTCTTATGGGAAAAGAGCTGTTCGCAAAAGGACTCGATTTGTATCATCGCAGGTACCGCCATGGAAATGCGACCCGTGAACAATGGGTCCAGGCGATGGAAGAGGTATCCGGTCAAGCTTTCGCACAGATGGCAGAGGGGTGGCTTAAACAAACCGGTTTTCCTACGCTCTTTGTCCAGCGCTCCTATAATAACGACCGTAAGACCTTAACACTTCACCTCCGGCAGGCAGGGGACAGCCCGGAAAAACACTGGATCTTCCCGGTCAGGATCGCACTGGTCTCTTCATCAGGAGATGATATAACTGAAGTTCTTTTCCGGGTCGAAAAGGAAGAAGAAATACTCGAACTCGGGGTTACTGAGGAGCCTGCGTTCATCTCAGTAAACCGGGGGCATTCTTTCTACGGCAGGGTGAACTACGAGGCGCCGTTACACGAATTGTACTTCCAGGCGGAACAGGACAGTGATATGGTCAACAGGTATATCGCATTCATGACTATCATCGACCGGGAAAAATTAAAGATGCTTGACAATCCATCGGCCTCCCCGGACCCGGCATGCATCGAACTCTATTTTCGCCATCTCTCAGATAGTGGACTGATGGCGCAGGTAAGTGGGCAGTTTTTATCTATATTTGAATCCGCACCGGATAAAAAATATGCACATCGCTACCAGGCACTCTACGATGTCCGCGAGAAAATACTTCATTCCATTGCAATCCGCAATAAAGCAGGTCTGCTGGAGGTATATGCTGCCGGGAATGTTTCGGATGCCGGTCATGATTTGCTGAAAAAAGAAGTCCTTGCGATAAAACAGAGACAGGTTAAAAATACGGCTCTGGGCGTCCTTTCACGACTTGATACTCCTGATATCCACCAGGTCATAAAGAACCAGTTCAGTGACGCATCCTGCGCAACGGATAAACTTGTTGCATTCGGATTGTACATGGACAGCTCTGCAGGGGATCGCCATGAGATGCTGGATTCATTTGAACAGGAATCCAGGAAAAATCCTGTCAGCTGGGAAAATTTCCTTTCAGTCATTGCAGCGAACAGCAGCCCTGAAGTGCTTGAACTCATCTCCCGGGTTGAACGGTCAGATGCGTTCCGGATCGAGCAGGCAAATGACCAGCGGGCGCTCTATGGAAGGTTTGCCCTGAACCGGAAAAAATCCCTCCAAACGGAAAAAGGACGATCCTTTTTGCAAAAAACCTTGCTAAAGCTCTCACCCGTAAACGAGTACAGCGCAGTATCGATACTCAGGATATTTGGAGCACTGGACTCAATGGAAGATACAGATCAGCTGGCACTTACCGGGATTCTTGCAGCCCTGTTAGCAGATCTAAACCCGGAAAAAACACCGAGTGTCTATAATACCGCACGCCGCATCCTTCTCGGGGCACCACAGGCAGTACTGAATTATGAGCAGAAAAAGGGGAAAATAACAGGGCTTTTTACATGAACTGCAGGATTTCACTATCGCAAACAGAGTGTCGGAATTATTGCAAAACCAGGAATAGTACAGATAAGAAAAACAAAACAGATGTTTTGATATGATCACCGCATTACCCCTTGAGGATTACCGGGCTTCCTTTCCGCCCGAACAGGTTGAGTGCTCCACGACAGAAGCATTGAAACCCTCTGATGAGATAATAGGCCAGGAAAGAGCCCAGAAGGCCCTCCGGTTCGGTCTTGAGATACGGGAGAAAGGGTTCAATCTCTATGTCGCCGGGATACCTGGTACCGGGAGAAGAACTGCAGTAAAAAAATTTCTTGATGAACTGGCAAAGACCAAACCAAAAGCCGATGACTGGGTCTATGTCAACAATTTTGTCAACCCGTACGAGCCTCTTGCCATCCGTCTTCCTCCAGCAATGGGCAACCGGTTAAAGTCCGATATGGTATCTTTTATCACAGAAGCAAGAAGGGCCCTGCGACGGGCATTTGAGAGTGACGATTATGCTGCCAAGCGCGAAGCAGCGCTCGGAAAACTCGATAGCGAGCGGGAAAAAATTGTCGGGGAGGTCAGCGAAAGCGCTGCAAAACAAGGGTTTTCCATCCAGATGGGCCCTACTGGCCTTATGATTATCCCGGTGATCAACACCAAGCCCCTCACCCAGGAAGAATTTGAGGCACTCTCCAAAGAGACCCAGGCCGAGATTCTCAAAAAACGGGAAGCCCTTGATGTTGATCTGCATGCAGGGTTTCGCCATATCCGTGAGCTGGATGCAAAAGAGATGGAGGTGGTTAACGCACTCAATAACGAGATAGCGCTCTATGCTATCGGCCACCTCCTCGCCGGTCTTAAGGAAAAATATGGGAAAATTCCCGATGTGCTCACATATATTGACAATGTCCAGAAAGATATCCTCGAGAATCTCGTCACATTCCTGGGCTCTGTGCAACCACAACCGCAACAACCGGATCAGGTCCCACCGCAGTTCCAGCAATGGCTGGTAAAGGACCTTGCATTCAGGAAATATGAGATTAACGTCGTGGTAGATAATTCAAGCCTCGTGGGGGCTCCGGTCGTATTTGAGGAGACCCCAAGCTACCAGAATCTTTTAGGGAAAGCGGAAAAAGAGATCCAGTTCGGCGTTGTAACAACCGATTTCATGATGATCCGCCCGGGTTCTGTCCACAAAGCGAACGGGGGATACCTGGTTCTCCCGGTAATCGATCTTTTCAGGTACCCTTTTGCCTGGGATGGGCTCAAATCTGCTCTCAAAACAGAAAAGATCAGAATTGAGGAACCGGGAGAACAAGCAGGGTTCATCATGACAAGAGGACTCAAACCCGAGCCGATCCCGCTGGGAGTGAAGGTTATCCTCATTGGGACCCCCGATATCAACCAGATCCTGAACCAGGGAGATCCTGACTATCCCGAGCTCTTCAAGGTAAGGGCAGATTTTGACACGGTTATGGACCGGAATGAAGAAAATACTAAAAAATACGCCACATTTATCTGCACCCTCTGCAAACAGTTCAACTTAATCCACCTGGATAATACCGCGATTGCAAAGGTCGTGGAATACGGGTCGAGGCTTGCGGACGATAAAAAGAAACTTTCCACCAGATTTTCGGGTGTTGCTGATCTGATAAGGGAAGCAAATTTCTATGCACTTGAGGAAAAAGCAACAAATATTACGCTCGGCCACATCGAAAAAGCGGTCGAGGAAAAGATATATCGCTCCAACCTGATCCAGCAGAAGATCCAGGAGTTCATTGAAAAGGGAATATTCCTGATCGATACCGAAGGTTCGCAGGTCGGGCAGATCAACGGGCTTTCGGTTATGGAGCTCGGTGACTTCGCCTTTGGCAGGCCGTCACGGGTTACAGCGAGTGTTGCTGTCGGGCGAGACGGGATTATCGACATCGAACGCCAGGCACAGCTGGGCGGACCAACCCATACCAAGGGTGTGCTTATACTTGGCGGTTACCTGGCAAACAAGTATGCTCAGGACAAGCCGCTCTCCCTGACCGCGAAACTTGTCTTTGAACAGAGTTACGGCGGAGTGGATGGCGACAGTGCATCAAGCACTGAGTTGTATTCTATCCTATCTGCTCTCTCCGGGTTACCGCTTAAACAGTCTATTGCCGTTACCGGATCGGTGAATCAGAGAGGAGAGGTCCAGGCCATCGGAGGGGTGAACGAAAAGCTTGAAGGCTTTTTTGAAGTATGCAAGGCAAAAGGCCTGACCGGGCAACAGGGCGCAATGATCCCTGCAAGTAATGTCCAGAACCTCATGTTAAAAGAAGAGATCCTCGAAGCGGCTAAGGAGGGTAAGTTTTCCATTTACCCGGCCA
This sequence comes from Methanoregula sp., assembly GCA_003154335.1. GTDB lineage: Archaea > Halobacteriota > Methanomicrobia > Methanomicrobiales > Methanospirillaceae > Methanoregula. The sequence continues at coordinate 11,835 of PMDE01000061.1, forward strand.
GAACCATAGATGAAGGAATCGAATTCCTCACCGGGGTACCCGCAGGAGAACGGCAACCTGACGGGTCATACAGGAAAGGAACAGTCAATTATCTCGTCAATAAGAGGTTGTGGGAGATGGCCGAAATGGCCAGGGAATTCCAGCTCCCCTCGCGATAATTTTCATAGGCCAGGTACCCGCAGCACTTTCCACTGCAAGCAGTACCCCATCAATGACGACACGAGCCGGAATTTCCATGGATATTATGTTCCGGAGCGTTCGCAATTGGATCAGTTATAATGGGATCCCGTCTCTGGAAATAATTCCGGCCATGGTTTTTTTATAAATTGGTATAAAAAATTGGATTATTCTGTACCTAAGGAAAGTCCCAGGAGATTTTTTTCTTTTTTTTAAATCCAATAGAGAGAATTCCTTGTTGAGCAAAGATTCTTTTGTCTTCCAGAGTGTTTTTCAGTTTTTCTAGTACCATCCGGGAAACAGGATCCTTTCATTGAAAGAGGAACGCCGTCGATCCCCGATGATATCTCATCATCAGATTCTTTCCGCCCGGGTCATTAGTCTCTGCGATAATGAGATTTCCTATAAGCCCCTTTTTTTTTAAAACCAAAGAAACTGTGGTAGTGTTTGATCCACCGATTAGCAACAGGTAGAAAATTTTAATTGAGAATTGAACGCGGGGGCAGATGATGTTTTTTTCGATTTTTTACCCGGATGAACGAATATAAATATCCAAAAAGAATATTGTGTGATATGGCACTTCTCGGGATCGCTATACTTATCCTGGTTATTATCATCTTTTTAATGATCGCATATTTTGTCGTCAGGAACATCGCACAATTGGTGATAAATGCAATAATCGGGCTTGTTACGCTTTTCATCGTGAACTTTTTTCACCTGATGCAGTATGCCGGAAAACCCGATATCGGATTTGATTGGATTACCATCATTATCTGTGCCCTTGCCGGGCTCCCCGGAGCGATCCTTTTGATTATTCTCAGCCTTGTCGGCATCACGCTGTAAGGCTGACTCACACTTTTTTTAGTGATTATTTTTATATTCACGAAGCAGTGTATCATACTTTCATTATCCTAAAAAATTAAAAATGGAAAAGGAAGATCAGGTTAACGGTGAAATCAATCCTCATCCTTTTTCGTTTATTGATAACTGGTTATAACACTGAAAACCAACGATAAGTAAAGAACCAAATTACTGAGTTTCAAACCGGCAATTAAAAAGAGATTAACAATAATAAGCAAAAAGAAAAAAGGATCAACCGGATCCTTTGATATCGGCTCTTTTCATTGAACATATTCCTTTTCAGGACGCGACTCTGTTTTAAAGCCCACAAGGGGGTTAATTCAGTGACGGGGTTTATTCCGGAAGACACAGTTCATGTCAGCCGGATCGACACAAAACCTTTTACCTTTTTACCCTTTTTTATCGTGTAGTTCTTCAACTGTAACTATTCGCCTCTCACATAGGCTGGGCTTCTATCTCCGGAGGAAGCAGCCTTCTTAGGAGGACATCCGGTACCTGCTGTGATGTGTGTATTGCCATGTCGAAATATGCCCGGTTCTGGTTCTCGCCTTTATATGTCAGGTTAATCTGGAAGTGAGTATCAAGAAGTGTTACCGCACCAAGCGTGGTTATAATCGCCCGACGTTCGGATATAACCCTGTCCTCGCCAACCACCAGTTTCTGGCGGTCGCCATCAATATCCGAAATTAACTCGTTCTGGTATGAGAGCACATTGATGTGTGTATTCCCGATAGTAATCGTCTGGCCTTCGGGGAATGACACGGCATATTTAGTCGTAAAAGGCAAAGCGCTGCCCGGCGTGACTGTCGATACATTAACAGACAGAGTGAGGAATGCAACCACCGCAAGAAGGATGACAAGGACGATCAGGGTGAGGAGGATGGTTAAACCCGATCCACCCTTTCTTCTTTCCCGTGCACGTCCCTCTTCAAGTCCCTGTTTTCGTCCCTTTTCTGCAGCCTGGTCACGCTCCTTTTGCCGGGCCTGTTCATCTTTCCGTCCCTGCTCCGAAGCCTGATCCCGGGTTTTCTGTTCATTCCGCAGCCGGTCCTGTTCATCTTTCCGGGCTTTTTCAGAAGTTTGATCCCGGGCTTTTTGGTCATTCCTCTGCCGGTCCTGTTCGTCTTTCCGTGCCTTTTCTGCAGCCTGTTCCCGGGCTCTTTCATCATCCCGCGAAGTTATATCATCCATGTAAATCACCAACAATTTCCTGAGATATTTTCATTATTCCTGCAATGCAGATTTTTGTCTCCCTGATATGACATTTTTTGATGCGATTTTTTTGTGATTTTGATGTTTTGAGACATCGCCCGGGGGATTTTACCGGTTGATTACTCATATCAGAGTATTGATACATAGCGGGAATTTGTATAAAAGTCTTATCTGACGTTACAAAATTTGAATAATCGGTCCAGTGATAATTTGCCGGTTTTTTAACAACAGCCAGGAAATATACATTGGGGAGAAGGCGATTTTGCTATTAATAACTGATAAATAGGTCGGACCAGCGATGTCCCGTATTTTTGCAGTACTAAAAAACCGGATATTCCGGATTGTTTCAGATTTTGCAACAACGGGTAAGAATTTTATATATATCCCTCTTAATGCAAGTCTGCTTGGTATGGGTTACCTATCGTATATTTAGAAAAACCAAAAATATCATATCAGGCTCAGGAATTCATGATAAGGAGTTGAAAACAAAATGACTGACAGTTTAAAGGTAAAGGCCAGCAAAGCTGTGGATGACGCAAGGGAGACTGCGCACGCCGTATTCGATGACGCATCGGTCGCCGCCCATAATATAGTGAAAGGTGGCGGGGGAGAAACTCAGAAAGCATCAGATGACGGAAAAATAAGTATTCACAAAGCTGTTTCTGATGCAAAAATCGCAGCACATGAGACCGTATCAAAATTGAAGAAGAAGTAGGTGAAGTAAACTATGGCTGATTTAATCTATCTTGCAGTAATTTTCCTTATACTCGCTCTGGTTTTTTATATCATGGGCGCACGGGGGATAGCCGGTTTCTCGATGGAAATCGCAAAATGGCTTGTGATAATCTTCGTTGTGGTTGCCATAATCACGTTCCTGTTGTAGCGAAAAACATAAAAAATAAAAAAGACCGGGAGATGTATTTAGGAAAAAATAGTGCCTCCACCAATATTTCATTTTTTTTGGATTTGATCTAAAAATGTTGGAACATAGTGTGACAATCTTCATTACCCCTTAACAAAGATTTGACAGCATGGATACTTTCCGGGAAAGTGAAAAACAGCATCTGCTCCTCCTTATAAGTTCGATTTATATAATGTGTATTCTGGTCTTCTGGCCGCTCGTAACAGTCTGTATCTGGTCAGCTGCCCTCGCAATCGCTCTGATGCCCCTTCATATTCATCTTTCGCGCATCGTAAAACCATCCATTTCTGCAGCATTCATAACTCTCTGGGTTCTGCTCATAACATTGCTCGTCCTGTCGGTTTCGGCGAATATATTGTTTAGCAACATCGGACATATCGGGACCATGGTTGCGTCGCTGGTAAATGGATTCAAGGGTACCGGTTTTTCTGCCTTCCTGCCAACGTTTACCGAAGAACAGTTTTCTCATATGCCTGACACACTTGTCCAGTTGCTGCTGCATGAACTTCTGTCATTGACAACCAATGTTATGCAGTCAGTTCTTTCGATTCTCATTTTTTTCCTCTCGTTGTCGATGCTGCTGTATTACGGGAACCATATATGGAATACAATAACCCGAACTCTTTCCCCCAAGATCTTTCTTGCCGTGCATAAAATGGCAGAAATTTCCGCCAATACCATTTACGCCCTTATTATTGTCCAGATTTCAGCAGGAATAATCTCATTTCTCCTCGCAATTCCGTTCTTCTTCTTTCTGGGCGTCGATAAACCGCTTCTGTACGCGACCATGATCGGTCTTGCCATGCTTATCCCGCTCATCGGAGCCCAGATTATGATCCTTTTTTTTGCCCTCTATTTCATGAGCATTGGTGACACCGGTGTTGCCCTTATAACCCTGGTTGTCGGGTATCCGCTCCTCAGTGGATGGATTGATTTCTACTACCGGCCCGTGATAATGGGAAAACGGGTTGCGATTCCCCCGGTCATGATGATGATCGGTATCTTTGCCGGAGTCCCGTTTACCGGCATTGTAGGTTTCATCATTGGCCCGGTCCTCATCGCACTCGCGGTTACGGGGTATAAAATACTCTCAGAAGAGGCCGGAAACCCGGAATACCAGATTTCCCGGGGATGATTTTTTCGATAATCGTGCGTAACCATTCAGTCTGATGCCGGCCGTATCATGATTTTTAGAACTTTTTTATGCATTGACCAGGTACGAAGCACGCGAAAAACACACAATATAATTTAATTCCGGATTGTTTCGGATTTTGCAAACAACAGGTAGGTTATTATCTCTATTTCCGCTATAAACGGTTAATCTGATATCGGGAAAGAATTGGTGTATTTGGAAATAATTCACCAGGAACATTGTCAGGATCACCATATCAGGGGAACTTTGTGGAGTCGGAAAAAATGTTCGAAATAATTACAGACAAATCCGGGGATGGCGCATAATGGCAAATGAGACTACAGACCAGATGGTAAATACGGGGGTTGCAGGTGCTGATCGCCTCAAGATCCAGACTGCCGAAGCTTTGGAAAATGCGGCGCGTAAGCTCCGGAGTGCCGACGTCTCGGCAAAGGGTGAAGATGTTAAGCATATCCTGCAGGACGTTGAGGAACGGGTAAACGAGTTCAAGACAGAAGTTGGCGACCGTTACCGGAAAATAGATGCCTGTTACCATAAGAAAGTGGAACCGGTCGAGCACATTATTACCGACCACCCGATTCCTTCAGTCCTGATCGCAGCAGGCATTGGTGCGCTCATCGGTATGCTCATTCTCAAAGCACGCGATTGACACGGAAAAAGGGGACATGCCGGAACGTCCCGATAGGCAAGTGTTGGTTTGAGGTGGGGAAAAACTGCCAGGTACTGAAAGTGAAACAATTGTTTCTTTCACGCTTGGGGGCATTTATTGCCGGATGTTCTGATCGCCGTCCCGAGAAAATTGAGAGAGATTCAGGGTTTCGTGTTCCGAATGCAATGTCATCAAAGTGACCCAATGAAAAAGCCGGTCTCAGGATGTAATGGGGGAAAAATACCCGGGAAAAACGCAATCCGACAACCTCTGCGGCAGGTTGCAGAAGCACGACTATCGGAGCGGGAGGTAACGCCGGAACTTACCGGAGGAACACCTGAACAGCAACTGCATGAGCTCCGGGTTAACAAGATTGAACTCGAGATGCAGAACGAGGGACTGGTGGAAGCAATGATCCTTCTCGAGGAGACGCGGGACAAGTATATGGACTTGTATGATTTCGCACCTGTCGGGTACCTGATCTTGTCGGAGAGGGCAGTAATAATGGAGGCAAATCTGACTGCCGCAAATCTCCTTGGGATCGAACGGAACAAACTCATCAGAAAGAAGATCAGGGAGGTTGTCGCTCACGACGATCTTGAGCGCTGGGACCAGTATTTCCAAGCCGTACTCCACAGCCCCGAAAAGATAACCGGACAACTGAAGTTCATGAAGGCTGAGGGTACGTTGATTGATGCAAGGCTTGAGAGCATCCGCCTGGTGCGTGACAACAGCGGGTCGGTCATACGTCTTGCCATAAGCATCATCAATGATTACGTAAAATCTGATGAGCGTCTTACCAGGAAAAGCCCGGATCTCTGTGAACCCGGTATTGCCTATGAGAAAATTGACTCAACCCAGGAACAGCTGAAAAAAACAGTCGGGGAACTCACCGCTCGGGAAAACGAACTTCGCGGTGCACTTGTGGAAAAAGAGATGCTTCTCTCAGAGATCCATCATCGGGTCAAGAATAACCTGACCACATTTATCTCCCTAATCAGCCTCGAGGGTTCGCATGATGAATCACCGGGATGGAAGGCACTGAAAAATAATCTCCAGAACCGGGCAAGGACCATGGCGATTATCCATGAAACCCTGTACCAGACAAAGAAATATTCGCAGGTTGATATGGATATATACCTAACGAACCTTGTTAATAGGATTGCGGGAACATTTCCGGGTTCTGAACGTATCTGTACCATCATCGAAGCTGAAGGCATAACCATAGATATTGCTCGTGCTACGCCATGCGGTCTTATTGTCAACGAGCTCGTTACCAATTCTTTCATGTATGCATTTCCTCCGTTATTCAATTGTACGGTTTTACGAAGTGAACCCTGCAGAATCGGAGTTGTAATGACAAAACTGGACGACACCTACGAACTTAAGATCTATGATAATGGTATCGGGCTTCCTGAAGAAATAAATTATAAGACAAACCCAGCCCTGGGCTTAAAACTTGTTAAGATTCTTGCCCGTCACCAGTTAAGGGCTTCCATCGGGATTAAGAGGGACCGGGGGACCGAACTTCTGATAAGATTCAGTACATCAACGTTTCCGACGTAATGTGTTGAACCCTGCTGTTCCTCGGATATTCAGGAGTTATTAAGAACCCGGAGGATAATAATGCCGTAATGAAATTGTCAGTTTGCCTCCGGGAACGAACCTAATACTGATGGAGCTCTCCTGATGCAAAGACACATCCTTATAGAGGGTGTTGGGTTTCCGGTAACTCCCGACACTACCCGTGCGTCAGAGAAGGTTCCTTCAAATCGTTGTTACAAGGAAAATCATGAGCCTAAAAACAAAAACAGCCGGACCGGTAAAAGTCCGGGCAGCCAGAAAAAGACCTCAGCCGGAGAAAAACCCCGAAACAGGAAACACCGGTTTTCCCTTTATCGGGATCGGTGCATCAGCTGGCGGCCTTGAAGCGTTCGAGCTCTTCTTCAAGTCACTCCCCCCCGATAGCGGCCTGGCTTTTATTCTCGTTACCCACCTCGATCCAAGTCATGCGAGCATGCTCACGGAGATCCTGCAAAGGATTACAGCGATTCCGGTCATTGAAGCGGAAAACCAGATGATCGTTGAGCCGGACCATGTCTACATCATCCCACCAAACCGGGAGATGACCATCTTCCACGGAGCACTTCAACTCAGTGTCCCTATTCCTCTTCGGGGGCAAAGAATGCCCATCGATACCTTCCTCCGGTCGCTTGCAGAAGATGCAGGTGAGAAGGCCTTAGCAGTCATCCTCTCGGGAAGCGGGACAGACGGGACGCTTGGACTCCGTTCGATTCTGGGCGCCGGCGGGGTCTCCTTTGTCCAGGACCCGGCAACGGCGAAGTATGACGGCATGCCCCTCAGCGCGATCCAGAACGGTCTTGCCACATATATCCTTCCGGTCGGAAAGATGTACGAAGAGATCGCAACGTATGTAAGGAATTACATTATCCGTAAGATTCCCCCACCATCTCCGGCACCGGAAGGAAAACAGCCGTATTCCAGGATCCTGATGATTCTCCGGTCAAAAACGGGACACGATTTCTCCCTGTATAAGCAGAACACGATCCGGCGCCGGATAGAACGACGCATGGGCACGCACAACCTCGACGACCCGGAAGCGTACGCCAGGTACCTTGCGGAGAATCCCGCTGAAGTCAGCCTCCTCTTTAAGGAGCTCCTTATCAATGTGACCAGCTTCTTCCGCGACCCGCAGGCATTCGAAGTCCTGAAAGCCGAGATCCTCCCCCCGCTCCTCGAGAACAAACCGGAGAATTATGTCTTCCGGGTCTGGGTCGCAGGTTGTGCAACCGGCGAAGAAGCATATTCCATCGCGATGATCTTCCGGGAATCCATGGACTCGAAGCGACCATACAAAGTCCAGATCTACAGTACGGATATTGATGAGGACGCAATCACTGTTGCCCGGATGGGCACATATCCGCCTAACATTGCGATCGATGTATCCCCGGAACGGCTCCGTCGGTTTTTCACCAAAGAGGATACCGGCTACCGCATTAGAAAAGAGATCCGTGAGATGGTGGTGTTTGCCGTGCAGGATATAAGCAGGGACCCGCCGTTTACGCGGCTCGACCTGCTCAGTTGCCGGAATCTCATGATTTATTTTGAGCCGGAACTCCAGAACCACCTGATGCCTGTATTCCATTATGCCCTGAAACCAGGGGGCATCCTTTTCCTTTCCCCTTCGGAAAGTATCGGAAGGTTCACCGACCTCTTTTCCCCAGTCAGCAGGAAGTGGAAGTTCTACAGCACCCGACAGGTTGTCACTCAAGCTCTATCGACCGGGACCTATACACTACCAGTAACCGCCAGCCGTGATATCCAGGACATTTCAATAAAACAAAAAGAAACAAACTTTGTCGAACTCACCCGCGGAGTACTCCTCCAGTCGTACGCACCCCCCTCAGTGATCACTGACAATAAGGGCAATATATTGTATGTACATGGGGACACCGGGAACTATCTTCGTCCCGCTCCCGGCCAGGCGAGCCTTAACATCGTCGAAATGGCCCGCGACGGACTCCAACTTGAATTGCGCAAAGCCCTTCAAGCCGTGGCAAAGAAAAAGACCCAAATAACCGCCCCGGGACTTCCAGTCAGGACAGCCGCCGGGATTCACCGGGTCGATCTCGCCGTCCGCCCGCTGACCGATCCCGGTTCCGCACAGGAACTCATAATTGTAAGTTTCCTCGAATCAGGGACAAAAGTCGCAGAAAAGCAACGCCATAACAAACAGGAGGATAAGAAAGGGTCCGCACAGAGAGTGGACGAGCTTGAGCAGGAACTTCTCTATACCAAAGAGAACCTGCAGGCAAATATCCTCGAAATTCAGGCCGCAAACGAAGAACTCAAGTCTACAAACGANNTCCAGAACGATATGAAAAACCTCCTCGACAGCACCAGCATTGGTACGATATTTTTAGACGGGACTCTTGCCGTGAAACGGTTTACCCGGGACGCTGCCCGGGTGTTCCGGCTGGTTACAACCGATACGGGCCGCCCCCTTGCCGATATCAAGTCAACCATTATTGCCGGGGATATCGTATCTGATGCCCAGGATGTTCTTGATAC
>PMDE01000084.1:0-1624 GCA_003154335.1 Methanoregula sp.
AAAAAAAATTATCGGATTCTATCGCCGGACCGGGTGTGATCTTTTCAGGTGGATATCGAGCACACCATGCCGCAGGCTCATCCGGGCCCCTCGTTTTATGACCGGAACCGGAAGCGGGATGATGCGGTGCAGAGAGAACACCCGTTGTTCACGCCCTCTGTTTCCCTCAGTAACCCGGTCCTCTATTTCCTCAAGGTCAAGAGAGACCCTGATCAAAGTTTCATTCATAAGATTTACGGATATTTTTGAATTCCCGGGTCCCGGAACGGTATCCACCGTCACCGTTACTTCATCGTCATTCCCGGTGACTTCCGAGTTCAGATTATGCACGTACTGGCATGCGATTTCAGGGGAATCTCCGTCAGGCAACAACGGGTCGTCAGTGGGTTCAAGAGCAAGCTGGTACAGGTAGTCCATGGATGCTCTGAGTTCATCGAGTTCATCATAGATTGATCTGTGAAAACGTCGTACCATTTCTCTACCTCCTTGTTTTTGCTGCCCGGATGCGATCTCACCCGGATTAAATGGACGGATGATGTCTGAGCGAATATAGGTTGTGGTAAAACCAGGCATACTTACGACAGAAAACCATGGAGAGTGGGACGAAAAGGAAATATCGCAGAATCAGGGAAGATCCCGGATACGTTCCAACATGAACAAACCAGATTATTTCATGGCAGAAATGTAACTACAAAAATGCATTGAGCGGAAATGAAAACGACCACCGGACCTTGCCCCGGTGGGTTGTCGGACTGGTTTACACAGGGTTTGAGAAATGACGCGCTATCTGATCGATATCCGCATGATGGGTTCCGTGAAACACCAGATTCGCATGTTACGGGATCAGTTAATCGGGAAATTTAATCTCGGGGATACCATGGTTACCCCTCATATCACCCTGGCAGGCCCTTTTTTTTGTGACAATGAGGAAAAACTCGTTAGCGACTTCACCGGGATATGTACGTCCCAGAGAAAAATTCCCGGATACGAGGTTGGCGGTTACGGGTTTTTTGGCGAGTCAAAGGTCGTTTATGTCACTATTACTCCTGATGAGAACCTGAAACAATTCCGGTATAAGCTGTCCCGGACACTCGCCCCGTATTGCTCCTTACGGAACTATGACCTGGATTCTGCCGAGGATTTCAGGTTCCACGCTACCCTTGCCATGAAACTTGACTGGCTGACATTCCAGAGAATAAAATGGTATTTCAGGGACCAGAAAAGTGTCATATACCGGCACCATCCTATCCGGGCTACACTGCTCCGGAATTCAAAAATTCTCGGTGAATATGATTTTATCCAGGAGAGGATGCTGACCCGGGCTCAGGCGCTCAGCAGGGCGACACGGAAACGTGATTTTGATATCCTTAAAACGTGGGATGATGGAAGCTGGGAATGAGAGTTCCCTTACCCGGTATTTCATCAGGATCCCCCCGGCATCACCGGGCCCCCGGTTTTAAGCTGTCCCGCTCTGTTCGTTGCTGTCTCCTGGTTCCCTGCCCTGACGGCTATAAGCAATGTTCGAGAGCCGGTCAGCCTCCGCATTCTGTCCCCGGGGTATCCAGATAAATTTCGTTTTCCTGTCTCCGAGCAGGCTGCGGATCTCCGGGACAAACTTTTTTGA
>PMDE01000084.1:1664-6699 GCA_003154335.1 Methanoregula sp.
GTACCCGTACGTAGCCACACCACCAGGGTTTCTCGGTCTGCATAATCCGTCAAAATATATCGTGATCATATCTTCATGCCTCCCGATCAACATCGTCCCAAGGGAGAGATCTCACGTTCACATCCTCGTCAAATACGAAAACCGGTCTGTTCTGGTCTGGTGACTTGCCATTACCGTGCCAGTGAATGCCGGATGTCGGCATCTACGCCATCCCTTACCATATTCGAGGTAAAGAGGCAAAGCCGGATTAGAGGACTAAGGATCGTTCATCATTTCATGATTTGTAGTTTTCTCCCGTCAGATATTTTGATTTTTAGGATTCTGCAATCTATTTTTCCTTCCACTACGGAGAAAATTCGTTTCAATCCAATAAAGAAGGTCTATATTTTAACATTCAAACATGGATACAACATTGACTTTGAGATATCACATCCGCACTTCCCCTCTTTCTGTGCCATCTCCCGGATCCTCTTTTCGGCAAGGGTGACATAATCCGGGTTGAGCTCAATCCCCACATACCTTCGCATAAGACGTGTGGCAACAATTCCAACGGTGCCAGACCCGAAAAACGGATCTAGTACAACCTCGTTCTTTGCGGATCCGGCACACATGCATCGTGCCACCAGTGGCTCCGGGAAGACAGCATAATTAATAGAGGGATTGGTTACCATGGGGATCTCCCATACGGTTTTTCTGGATGCAGAATCCTCAATGCAACCATGATAGGCATACTGTTCTGACTTAGCAAAGAGGAAAACATAGTCATGGCTTCGTACAGGACGATCCCGGACCGGTTCGGGGCGGTGATTGGGGATGGACCAGATTATGTCAGACCTTAGGTACCAGCCATCATTTTGCAATTCCATTGCAAGTCTCCAGGGAATACCTATCAGGTCCTTATTTTTGAATCCTTGCTGGAGTGCAGGGGGATATTTTAATTCTTTCTCCGGGACTTCTTTGCACATTGCCCACCAAAGTTCATCGTCGCTCGCATACGTATCTCCGATAACCAGCCAGAGTGTGCCTGAGGGGGTCAGGGTTCTTCGAACCTCCCGGAATACCTGGACAAGGTGCTCGATATATTCACGATAATCCTCTTCGTACCCGAGTCTGTCGGTAAATCCGCTGAACCGGGTATCCCAGTAGGGCGGACTGGTGATGCAGCAGGAAATAAAATCATCAGGGAGAGTACGCAGTACGGTAAGAGAATCTCCACAGAGGATTGCGTTGGATTGCATCATAACCTGGCGATATGATTGATACAGCTTCCGTGAGTTTTCATCGCTGAATTATTATTGGGTGAGAGGACCCCACTTTAGTCTTCATTATTATGGTTCAGTTGCTCCTCTTTTCCTTTGTAGTATGGTATCATGTTTCCCATTCCCCAATCAACGAGGGATGATCAGGCTGATCTGATTCCGAGATCGAATGATCTGTCATTTTTAGTTATCCTCCGGACTCTTCCGTCAGGCATTCGATCCTGGCTACTTTGAACCTTATTGTACTGGATATTATGGTTCTGTCAAGTCTTCGGTTGGTTGTATTAAGCCTTCGTCGAGGAAAATATGTCACCACCCACAGACTTTACAGCGCCCTGCAGTACCGTGATCCCGCTGAAAAATGCAGATTGGACTTTCACCTGGCAACTCATTGCCCATTGGTAAAAAACAGGAAAAATTTCTGAACGGGAAGGTACAGACGCTCTTATTTAGCCAGAGTATTTTCTTCCCAGAGTCCGAATATGTTTCCTTCGGTATCCATGCAGTTGGCAAGGAAACCCATCCCGGGCACGGCCATCTTTTCTGTAATGACCTTTCCCCCGAGGCTTTTTACCTGCTTCATCGAGGCGTCAAGGGAAGCCACACCAAAATAGTTCATCATTCGTTGCGAAGGATCCATCCTCTTTCCCATACCGCCTCCAATACCCGGGGTTCCATCCAGGTTCGTGGTATTAATGAGGTTGTACTGCATTTCGGGGACGGGATCGAACTTCCATCCCAAACGCCCGGCATAGAATTTCTTTGCTCTCTCGACATCTTCAGTAGGTACATCAAAATGGACAATCGCTGACATCAGACAATCACGAACCTTCATTGGATTACAAGATAATAAAAATTTTTATTCAGATGATAACTGAAGCACAGAGGGCAGTTCTTCCTGACCGATACCTGATCCGGTCGTTCCCGGCGCAAAAAGCCGAACCTAGGACCAACCCACGAGACAAGCATTTATTCACAATCTATTTCTTTTTCGCAGACTGACATCGGACATCGGGAGATTTATCTGATCCTATCCCGTCGAATGCCTGACCTCTTCAGACCTCATCCACCATTCCCAAATCCGTGCTCAATACACCCCGGTGTATACAAAAGAGCTGCACGCAACCGTTGGTTGCCGTGCCGGAGAAGAGGTATTGATCGAAGCAGGAGACCACGGATTTCCAGCGTTCCTCTATCGATTTCCTGCTCACTGATTCAACGTTGTCCGGATTGACAGGACAATCCTTATGGAGATCAAGGGGTACCTGGATGAGACAAGACGATATTTATCTGTTGAGGGGGAGATATCCTCTTCGGAGAATGGTGATGAATCTCCCGGTTATATCGCGGGGACCATTTACCATGAACATCATTACCCGGTAAAAATGAGTGTCCTCTGGAAATATTTAAAACCGCAGAGAGGGCTTATCATCGTTGCTCTTATCCTGGCGGGGATCAGCCAGCTGCTGAGTCTTGTCGATCCGCTTATTTTCGGGAAGATCATCGATGATTATGCCTTAAATCCGGCTAACAGCACGGAAGAGGCGCTGGTCAAGGGGGTGCTGTTCTGGCTGGGTGTGGCGGTCTCTGTCGCCATACTTGCCCAGGTTACCAAAGCGTTCCAGGATTATTTCACCCGGCTGGCAGTAAAAAAGTTCGGCATGCAGATCTTCAATGATGGGTTGCAGCAGACGCTTCGTTTATCCTATGATGAGTTCGAGGAACAACGGAGCGGTGAGACATTATCGGTATTGCAGAAAGTGAGGGAGGATACCCAGGTATTCATTAATCTGTTCATCAATGTCGTCTTCTCTTCAATTGTTGGAATGAGTTTTCTCATTGGCTATTCGATTACCAAGAACCTGCTGCTGATACCTGTTTTTGTAATCGGTATCATAGTCCTGGGTTCGCTTACCGGATTATTGAGTAAACAGATCAAGTTGACGCAACGGTCGATCAATCGCGAAACGTATAAAATATCAGGAGTGATTACAGAATCCCTCCGGAATATTGAGCTGGTAAAAAGTCTCGGCCTGACATTTCCCGAAATACGAAGATTACAGGACCAGAACCTGAAGATCTTCAACCTGGAGATGACGAAAGTAAAAAGGATCCGCCTGCTGACCTTCCTGCAGGGAACAACGCTCAGCATCCTCAAGCAGTCAATATTGTTCATCCTGCTCTGGTTAATTTTCAGAAAAGCCCTAACTACGGGAGAACTGATCTCGATGCAGTTCATCTCAACTATCATTTTCGGGCCCTTGCAGGATCTTGGCAGCATCATCATCAGTTATCATGAGGTGGAATCGTCCGTGAATAATTTCGATCAACTGATGGAGAAGCCGGTTGAGCAAAATGTGGAAAATCCGATTGAGATCGATGAGCTGAGCAATATTTGTTTTGAAAATGTGGTGTTCCGCCATAAGACTGCCCATTATGATGCCATCGATGGAATTTCTTTTGAGGTAAAGACCGGTGAGACGATTGCATTTGTCGGCCCTTCGGGTGCAGGCAAGTCAACGCTCGTAAAGCTCCTGCTGGGATTATACCATCCCATGAGCGGGGAGATCTGGTTCAATGGTCACCCGTCTTCCCAGATACGGTATAATCCGTTGCGGAGACAGATCGGTTTCGTTTCGCAGGACGCCCAGTTGTTCGCAGGGACAATTAAGGAAAATCTCCTGTTTGTCCGCCCGGATGCGACAGACGAACAGATGATGGATGCATTGCACAAGGCAGCCTGTGATAATCTTTTGAGTAATTCTCCACAGGGTATTGATACCATTATTGGCGAGAGCGGAATGAATCTGTCCGGAGGAGAGAAACAGCGTATATCCATTGCCAGGGCCCTGCTCCGTCATCCCCGTTTGTTAATCTTTGATGAGGCGACTTCAGCGCTCGATTCATTGACCGAGGAGGAGATCACGAATACCATCAGGGATATTTCCCTGAGCAAAGACCAGATATCCCTGTTAATCGCTCACCGGCTGTCCACGATAATGCACGCGGACGTGATCTATGTACTGGAGCAGGGAAAGATTGTCGAGACCGGCTCTCATGCAGGTCTTCTGGATCAAAAAGGTCTGTATTACGCAATGTGGCGCCAGCAGGTTGGTGAACGCAGGACTCCGGGGCCACCGGCTCCCCTGCCGGAAACTTCTTTGACGGAACCTTCCCTCCCGGAAAAATTCCTGCCTTAACTCCCTATTTTTTAACTTCGTTTACCTGTTCTTCCCGCCCCGGAGGCAAAGGTCGCGAAAGTTTGAGTGAGTTTTGCCAGAATCCGGTCACGTTCATGTCAAAGAACCTGAGGATTAATCCGGGGAACGTTGTGTTGTCAGACATAAAGCGGCGCTTCGACCGACTTATTTCCCGTGGAGAAGGGTAGTTTTGTTGTTTCATCACTATCTTTTAATGAATTGGTGGCATGGACTATCGAACGGAGAGGATCGCTGGATTACCTCTCAATGCATCCTGGAGGCAATCTTTAGTTCCTAGTCAAGGGTAATATTCACCGTATGCGGGTTGATGGACGGGATCAATTTTCGATTCCCAGATTTCAATAAAAAATTAAATTTGGTAAAGAACATCCGTTGCGGCAAAACGAGTTTCTTCCTATGAGAGTATGACGAAAGATGTTCATAACCATATCAGATCAGAATTTGGAATTTTTAACATTCCGGACCGATTTTCTGGGG
Organism: Methanoregula sp.; assembly: GCA_003154335.1. Taxonomy (GTDB): domain Archaea; phylum Halobacteriota; class Methanomicrobia; order Methanomicrobiales; family Methanospirillaceae; genus Methanoregula. The sequence continues at coordinate 6,622 of PMDE01000084.1, forward strand.
TCCGATATCACGATGGAATACCTTTTCCATATAATGTATGCAAATCTCATTCGATGACTTGACATTGTTGACAGCTTG
>PMDE01000108.1 GCA_003154335.1 Methanoregula sp.
AGGGAAGTGCACGGCGAATCCGGAACGAACGTACTTGTCCGGTATCCAGTACTATCCAGGAGCAATCCAGTACAGTTATGGATTTCACATACTTGTCTTCAGGAGAAACTGCTTTTTCGGCAGTAGGATCCAGAATCAGCGTATTTCTGGGAATCCGGGAAATTGTATTAAAAATTTTTAAAAGACCTGCTTTCTCAAGTTTTTTTACCGTACACTTTCGGGGGTCACAACTATTATCCCGATATGCAAAGACCGGAATCATTGATCATCTGTGCGTGCACACACTGTATCAATGTACGTGCTTTGCAGTCCCTGTATTCTTAACCCTGCACTCCGTGCAACCGGAATAACGAAACCATCAGATATTGTAATGTTTGATCGAGCTATCGAACGGTGTAAAAAATTTAATGTCGAAATGATACCGCTTCCCTGTCCCGAGACATTGTACCTGGGACCCGACAGGAAACCCGGGACCTTTCTCGAACGACTCAATACAAAGAAATTTCTCCAACTCCTCGATCAGCTGGAAGAAACGGTTCTGGAGATCATAAAAAATCGCGGTCCCCCGCTCTGCATTATTGGTGTCAACTCGTCACCTACCTGTGGAGTAACAACCACATTTTACGGCGGTGAGGAAGATAGACCAGCGAAACGAGAAGGACGGGGAGTATTTCTTGATAAATTTCGTGATATATTGGCTATCGACGTTTTGACGTTTTCTCAATATCGGGTTTATCTCGCAGCCCCTCTTTTTTCAGAGGCCGAACGTGCTTATAATCTATCTATAGCCATACTTTTAAAAAAACATTTTTTTGATGTTTATCTGCCCCAACAGGCTGGTGATGACTCATACGCCAGGAACAGAGAAGCGCAGGTTCTGATTTTTTCAGAAAATCTCAGAGCTCTTCAAAATGCTGATATCATCATTGCAAATATTGATGGGGCTGATGCAGATTCCGGAACCTCATGGGAGATGGGGTATGCTTTCGCAAAGAGAAAAATGGTAGTCGCTGTCCGCACGGATTTCCGGAGATCCGGCTGCCACGAAAAGGTAAATCTCATGCTCGAAGAATCAGCAACGGTTGTAACAAGTGCAGAACATCTTCTGAATGTAATCAATTCCCCTCTGATTTCGAAGATGGATTCCGGAATTAATCTCAAATAGCCTGAATCGGTTTGGATTTTCTTGAATTTTTGAAAAAATACGGAAATGGAATAAACTATATGAGAAGATTTACGAATTAGTACCTGATTGCAATGGGCAAAAAACGTGATGACCGGGCAAAAGAAACAAAGGTAAAACCGGATCAGGGTTCTAACCTCGATGGTAATTTTCTCTCCCCCATCCAGTCATTCCGGGATCTTTCATTCAAAAATATTAAGGAAGTGGTGTCTCATAGCCGCTATATCCAGATCCTGTTATTCCTGACCATTTTCGGATTATTCCTGCGGTTTTATAATCTGGGTTTTAACTCTCTCTGGCTCGATGAGGCAACAACACTTAACTGGTCAAAACTTGGTTTTATCGAAATCTGGAATATAAGCCTTACTGCAGATTTCCATCCCCCGTTGTTCCATTGGATAGAGCATATTATGCTTATTTTCGGGCAGAGTGAGTTTATTTTAAGGGCAGTTCCGGCACTGATGGGAACGCTCACCATACCTGTATTTTACCTGATCGGCAAAGAGTTCCACAACAGGGATGTCGGAATTATCACGGCTGCTCTTCTTACCGTATCATACTTTGGAATCTACTATTCCCAGGAAGCTTACTCATATTCGATGGTACTTTTTGTTTTCTCTCTTGTAATTTTATTTTACTTCCTCGCCCTTCGCACCGACAATTTCACCTACTGGGTGATCTTTGGGATTATTTCGGCCGCAGCCTTCTGGACACATTATTATGTGTTTGTAGGATTGGGTGTCATCTATCTTCACGCAATAATTACCTTCAGGGATCGCCTGAAAAAAGGAATCTCTGAAGTGAAGAATCTTTTTTTCGCGTTCGCTACAATGACTATCATCAGTATTCCTCTGCTTTTTATAGTCGGTCAGCGGTTTTTCAGACTTACCGGTTCTCCCCCAACCTATGGGGTACTCGGCCCAATACTGATCCAGGAAACGTTTATAAGATTTTCCGGAGGCTATTCCTCGTTAAATGGCTTTATCGCTTTCATTTATATCGGGCTGATGATCGCGGGACTTGTTTTCCTGTTCACAAAGGACAGAAGTAAAGGACTTTTTTCAGCGATGTTTCTTGTCCTGCCTATTGTTTTCAGTGTGATAATCTCCTCGAAAATGACGATGAACCCCCGATATCTTATCTTTCTCCTTCCCGTTTATTTTGTGCTCATCGCAATGTGTTATCCTCTAATATTCAAACTTATTCCGAACAGGAAACTGCTGTATCTCATCGTTTTCCTTGTTATTGTAATAAATCTCCCGCTGCTCGCGGAATATTACTCAAATTATACCAAAGAGGACTGGAGAGGATTTGCCGGGATTGTACAATCAAAAACCCAGGAAGGTGACATAGTTGTGCTTGCTCCAAGCTATATGTCGGTGCCATTAGATTATTACTATTCTAATGCAACTGACAGAACAATTGAATTGGGTGCAAACAACAGCACAGATCTTGAAAAAATAAACCAGCTGAAAGGAAACCATAGTGTTTACTATGTTGTAACCGGGGATATTTCAGCAATGGATCCAGAAGGAGACGCCGTTGCGTGGCTTTCACAAAACACCAGTCTCGTCACTCAACGCACCGGGATTTTACTCCTTTCTTCACATTAATTTTAACGCCGGGAAGAATGTCTGCTCATTTTCTTGCATAAAGAAGGATTGAAACCCCCAGCCCGCATCGCTCAAATATCCGATCCAGTTTTTTCCCCAGATCTAAAAATCTGCTCTTATTGAAGAGTGCAAAAAGCGGGGATATAAAGAAGAGGGACTGGGTTTTGCATTCTGAGAAACCAGAAAAAGCACTGCAAAGACCTGATTGTGAAAAAAATCTTAAGTGCGTTTCTCCATAATTCCTGCCTCTCCCGAATATATCCCAGAGGAGTTCATAGATACCCCAAATCGATTTATCATTCGGTGTTGTTATGACCACTGCTCCACCACTCTTCAGGATTCTGGTTATTTCATGAACAAGATGTTCAGGATTTTTGAGGTGTTCTATGATTTCTGCACAGATGACCTTATCAGCAATGCATGATTTAATCGGGAGATATTGGGCATCAGCTAATATAAATTCAGTATTGGATATGGATCTTTCCCGTGCAAAACGGATTGCATTCAGGTTTACATCCATCCCTATCGCCAGTGAATAGCCCTGTTTAGCGAATTCTTTAATCTGCACGCCGCTCCCGCACCCGATATCAATGATCACATCATCGGTGTCCACCGATAAGGTATTCTTGATTACCTCGGTTTTTCTTCTCTGGAAATATCGCTGTACAAGCATGTCAGAATTAAATGATTTCTCATCAATATCTCCCGGTATCGTATTGTAAAATGCCAGAAGGGTTTCATGTTTCAGGGATTTTGCAAAAAACTCTCTCATCCCGATAAGATCGACTCCAACCTCAACGAATCTCGTGATCAGGGCAAAAGATGTTGCAATAACCGCGCTGATACCCATCGAGGTAAATACGAAAACAATACCTGCTTCCTGGATTCCCCAGCCGGCAGGAGTAAGCGGCACCAGAGAGAACAGGGTAAGTAACGGATTTAAGAGAAGTGCATCAAGCGGTTTGAGAAAAACCTGGTGCATCGATAGAACAATCAGATACCACTGAAGTCCCCTTAATACCCAGCCCATGAACGTAATTGTGAGAATAAAACCCGCATATTTCTGGATTGAATGACTTTGTTCACCAAAAACCAGGATTCTTCGGAATAATTCCCGTTTCTGCAGGAATTTTCTTATCCTTTCTCCGGGATACATGATAATAAAATATCCCAGTATTACTCCAAGGATAAGAAGAAATGTAATTATAATTGCAGAACCAAGGCGATCGGCAAAAAGGTAAGAATAGATGAAATAAGCGCCAAGAATGGCTACTATCATTTTAAAAGTCAGGTCATAGAGATAGGTGCTGGTGATTGTGCTCATCCCTTTCTCAAGAGGGACATCCCGTTTATTCAGGGCGAACGCAACATAGAGATACCCGCTCCGTGCAGGTGTAAAATCCGACAGGAGCATGCCTGCCATATGAGAAAAAAATACCAGCCTGAACCGTATGTTCTCCCCAAGAGCAAAGAGAATTCTTTTTATCCGGTAGGCCATAAGCAGGTTATTTAAGAAATAACACAATCCTGCCAGAAAAATGAACCGGATATCAAGGCTTGACAGAATGGAAAGAGTAAGCCGGTAGTCAATCGTACTGAAAAGAAGTAACAATATTGCCAGAGCGATAAATGCCTGGATAATGCTGATGATACGGCCTCTTTTCATCTGCTTTCTTCCTCCAGGTACCTGACTTATCGGTTTTTCACCAGCGGAGGAATATCTTCCATGCCCGCCTGATATTGGTGCTCTTATGTGCGATGAGGTTGTATTGGACTATTGAACTGCACTGGACAAGGAAATCGTAAATAATACTTCCTTTCAGCTTACTTTGACCGAATTCCCTGTTCCTGAATATAATGGGAATTTCCTGTACCTTCACCCAATGAGCTTTCCCGAGTATTTCAAAACCCATTCGGAAGCCACGGGGTGAAAGGAGGGTATCTTTGAGAATACCCCGGTTTATAGCAAAAAATCCACTTCCCGAATCGTTTACATGTGGGATCAGTATACGACCGAGCAGAGCCGCACCTGACGAGAGTACTTTTCTGAGTAACGGCCAGTTAACCACCGCCCCTCCCTTTATGTAGCGACTGCCGATTACCATATCATATCCATCCTCTTTCAGAAGATGGTAAAAAACCGGAATTTTTTCAGGAGGGTGTGAAAAATCGCAGTCTATGCATTGGACCAAATCTGATTCAGCGTTGATAATTCCATCATAAAGCGATGGGGAAAGCCCCGGGTTCTGAGTCCGGACGATCAGATGAAGAAAACGGTAATCGCTCATCAGTCTTTTTACGATCGGGATGGTATTGTCAGCTGAGCTGTCGTCAACAACAAGAATTTCTTCCGAAATTTCATTTTCTTTGCAGATTGAATTGACCGTGATTATCATTCTTTCGATATTCTCCTCCTCATTAAATGTGGGAATTATCACAGTCAGATCAAAGGTCATCGAAGTCACCGGTTTTTCATATCGTTTTCGCAAGACGCCTAATTAAAAACATTCAGAGGATCTGTTCTCTTTCAAGAGATATGTGCTTTTTTTTGTATAAACTCTCTTATTTCTGAACATCATAAGGCTATATATGTCTAATCTCACGGTAGCTGTCCTCGGTCCTGCCGATTATGCCAAAGATCTCGGAAAGAAGGGAACGACAAGCGATATCACTTTTTATAATATGAAAAAAGGTGACGCGACAGTTACTTTAATCGAGCCGACGAGATATCCGGAAAAATTATCTTCACTTTTTTATGCAATATCACTTGCTGATATGGTCCTTCTGGTAGTTGAGGAGATTAATGCCAATTTTGGAGAAACTGTCCTTATGCTCCAGTCTGCCGGTAAATCTAAGGGATTTCTTATTCTCAGGAATTATATCACCCCCGACCAGATTGCACCGCTTATCAATGGAACGGTCCTTGAACATTATGAAGTAATGGAAGAGGATCCAGCTGTGCTTCGGGAAAAAATTCTTGATATAGCCGGTACCTTTACTGCCCATCAAAATGTCACCGGCACCGGAGTTCATGGAGCGGTCCCCATCGATCACCATTTTAACGTAAAAGGTGTGGGTGTTGTTGTTCTGGGATGTGTATCGCAGGGAATAATAAAAAAACACGATCTGTTGAAAGTCCTGCCAACCGAAAAAACCGCCCAGATTAGATCCATCCAGAAACATGATGATGATGCCGATTCGGCGGAAACCGGTGACAGGGTAGGTCTGGCCCTGAAAAACATTGAAGCGGAGGAATTGGATCGGGGGTACGTCCTGACCAACGATCCTTCAATGAAGTGTTCAAAAATGATTACCGGTAAGGGTCAACTGGTAAAATACTGGCCGGCTCCCCTGAAAGAGGGAATGGTGATCTACGCCGGTCACTGGATGCAGTTCCTGCCGGCGCGCCTGGAAAAAGTATCTTTTGAAAATGACTGGAGAATGCCGGACATTACTCTCTCTTTAGAAAAAGCGCTCGTTTATCCCCCGAACGCTCACGTAGTACTCCATTATCTTGAAGGCGGCAAGCTCCGGGTAGTAGGATCTCTCACCCTTCCCTGATTTCCCGGGTCCTCTTCCCTTGATTTTCTATCTCTCCCGCAGTTTTTTCCCAATCAACTTATCATTCTTGACGATCATCACTACTCTGAGAAAAAATGCTGGGAGATATCATAGGCTGGATTGTTCTGGGCGTCATCGTCCTTATCATCATCGGAGTTCTTTTATGGGCCGTGGGAATTTACAACCGTTTCTTCAGTCTGAAGAATTCCTCTGAAGCAACCCTTGGTCAGATCCGTGTGGCCATGAAAAAACGGCTGGACATGATCGATCAGCTGCTCGGAGCCGTAAAGAGCTACGCAAAGTTCGAAAAAGAAACGTTTGAACGGGTGACCGCAATGAGGGCAAGCGTGGCAACCGCATCCCCGGGTGACCTGAACAAGGTAGAAGCCGAATCCCGGTCAATCTTTGGTCGCCTTCTGGCGGTTGCAGAGAATTACCCTGACCTGAAGACAAATACCACAGTCATGAGTCTCATGGACTCGGTCAAGAGTATCGAAGATGAGATAGCTCGTCAGCGGTATACTTACAATAACATCTCGCAGGAATTCAATACCCTGATGGACACGATCCCGTCAAAATTTATCGGGCGGATGGTCGGGCTGGTCAAACTCGAGTACCTGCAGTTCGAAGAAGCGATCAAGACTCCACCCAAGATCGAGTTCTAACCGGTAATTGCCATGGGAGAAACAAAACAACTGGCGGTACTTGTTACAGCATGTTTGATTATCGGCATTATCGGTATCGCACTCATTACAGTACTTCCTTCTTTTTTTGAAGGTGATCTCACCGTCAATTCGTACCAGGCGACCCTTTACGATAACGGGACACTTACTGAACAATATACCTATGATGTGAAAACGTCCGGCGAATATCATATGCTGTACCGGTCCTGGCAGGAGCCGCTCCTTTTTACCACTCCAGCTCAACCCTCCGTTGTGATTGTTTCCGCAATCCCCCCTTCAGGGATGATTGCGTATGCCAAAGATGATTCGGGCAACGTGGCTGTTTACGGAGACCCTTCATCAGCGGCGTACAAATCAACGATTGACCGATCCGCCCAGAACGATGAAGCAGGGATTTTCAGTCCCGGATCTTTTGCTGCGGGACAATATACGGTGGTGTATACTTACCACCTATACCCCCCAATCGAGTACGACACAGGTTCAACACACCTCAACCTGCGATTCGCTGGGCAACCCCACATCCCGTACCATAACATCAGGATCACGGTTCCTGCAGACGGCATTCAGCAGGTATTTGTTTATCCTCCGACATTGAGCACGGTTTTGTCGGCAAACCAATATACATTCACCGGTGATGCAGCAGCAGATGAAAACATTGCTGTCGAAATGCTGGCGGGATCTACCGGGTTCAGCCAGATGCCAGGATTCAGGACTCAGGTAACCGGTCTCGCTGGAAAAACTACATCGGGGAGTTTCTGGTATGATGCGGTCTATACACTCTCCTGGATGCTGAATTATCTGGCAAAATCTGCGGTTATCCTTGTTCCCCTGGCATTCCTTTTAATCTACCGCTGGTACGGCAGGGAAAAGGTGTTTACGGTACCTGCGTACCTGAGCACCATCCCGAATCCTGCACTCAAACCCTGGCAGGTCAACCTGTTATTCAAGGATGATGCACTGGACTTCGATGAAAGTGGCTATTATGCGACACTTCTCGATCTCCACAGGAGAAAATTCATAACGATAACGACTAAGCAGGAAGGAAAAACCAAAGATTTTGAGATCCGCATCCTGAAAACAACTTCCGATGACGCTTATGAGCAGAGGGTCCTCAATGTACTCGGACAGATTGCTGAGAATGGTATCCTCGAATCAAGCCACATTGAAAAGCTTGCAAAAGAAGCGAGGACAAACAGCGCATCAGAAGAAAAGGCAATCCGCTACCAGAAGATGCTCACCGATGTGACCAAGAGGGCCGACCCCTCACTTGCCCTTCAGTATATCGTAGACGGAAGAGATCATATTGTTCCTCTGTTGCTTGCCACCATCACTGCGTTCGCTGTAACCCTCATACTTGTACTATTAGAATCGATGCAATCGTACATCCTGATCCCGGCCACCATTTTGTGGGGAGTCGTTATTATCCAGGTCGTGATCGCGATCGCTATGCCATCAACCCTCTTTGGTCACTGGAAAGGTGACAAATACAAGGAGAAGCTGGAATGGGACGCATTCGCCCATTTCCTCTCGGATCTCGCGCTGATGCGGAAATATGCTCCTGAAGATCTCTCCATGTGGGGAGAATGGCTTGTCTATGGCACCGCACTCGGCGTTGGTGACAAGGTTGAGAGTGCAATGTCATCACTTAACATTAACGTAGCTGAGACCGGAGTCCCGGCAGGAGGATTGGGAATAGGGTACGCATTTACCCCCCTCCTCTTCTTTACTCCGCCCAGCCACGGCGGTTCCGGCGGTTTTGGTGGAGGGTTTGGTGGCGGCGGAGGATTTGGAGGCGGTGGGGGGTTTGGTGGTGGCGGTGCCGGAGGCAGATGACTACCCACTCGGATCGAGGAAAATAACGATTAATCAGACATTTTATACCCGGTAATTCCTGCATCAAACAAAGAAATGTCCTGTCATAAAAGGTATAAATCCACACAAAACCATATGAATTCCAAAAAAGGTATCTGAGATCATGCAATATACGGAGGGTCAGCTCGGCAGGGTTTTTGTCGTAAGGATTGATGACGGCGAAGACATGTTGCTCTCACTTCGCCAGTTCATTAACGACAAAGATATCCAGGCCGGCGCGCTCATTTTCCTGGGCGCCCTGATGAACGGAAGAATGGTAACGGGACCAGAAGAGCCGGTGATACCCCCGGTTCCTCATTTTGTTATGTTCGAGGGGGGCTGGGAAGTCTTTGGTGTCGGAACTATCTATCCGGGTGACGATGGGCCTCATATTCACTTTCATGCGTCCGTAGGCCGCTGCGGACACGCCCTCACCGGATGTCTCAGGGAAAAAGCAACAACATATCTCATTGTTGAAGCAGTTATCTATGAATTTACTGGTCTTTCAGCACGTCGGGAATTCGATAAAAAAACCCAGCTCCATCTCCCTGTGCTGGGAAGCGGGGAAGATGAGGCGGATAATAGCGAAACAGAACGGTCAGGTGCAGGATTGAATGCAGAAGAGCCTGGACCGGAAGAAGAAAAGGATCAGGCCTCCGGCTTCCCGGTTGGACTTGCCGAAATAATCCGTGATCTGACTGGTCGCCCCTCGTCATGAATATTGTTTAAATGCCTCAGTTGAGAATACGTGCTTCTTCAGTCCTTATGATACCCCAACCTGTGATTCTTCCTCTGACCCTCGGCGAGAAAGATAAACTGGGGATCAGGCAATTTGATATTATTCTCGTGAGCGGGGATGCATATGTAGATCATCCCTCTTTTGGGACCGCCCTTGTGGGGAGAATTTTGTGGGATGCCGGTTTTACCGTGGGGATTATTGCCCAGCCTGACTGGAAAACCAATGATGATTTTATGGCACTGGGAACTCCCCGGCTCTTCTTTGGGATCTCTTCGGGAAATGTTGATTCGATGGTGAATAATTTTACGCCCGGTCTTAAACGGCGCAGGGCCGATGTTTATTCCCCCGGGGGGATCTCTAAACGACCCGATCGTGCAACGATTGTTTATACTCAACGCGTGCACGAACTATTTCCCCATACACCGGTTATTCTTGGTGGTATTGAGGCAAGTCTCCGAAGGTTTGCCCATTACGATTACTGGCAGGATCGGGTCCGTCAGTCAATCCTTGCCGATTCTCCGGCAGATCTTCTGATTTTTGGCATGGGTGAGAGCCAGATAGTGGAAATTGCCCGTCGGTTAGCCTCCGGTGAAACAATTGAATCATTACGGGATATACGGGGAACTACATTTACCATGGAAATCGCAGAATGGCGCAGTAAACGCCTTCAGGGGATAGTCGAAATCCCAGGATTTACTGAGATTTCGCAGGACAAAAACTCATATGCCCGTGCATTTGCCCTGCATTATCAGGAGCAGGATCCCGTAAGGGGCAGGACTGTAGCGCAACCTCATCCGAAAACGGTTGTAATCCAGAATCCTCCGGCGAAACCGCTTTCGACAAAAGATCTCGATCACATCTATGATCTGCCGTTCTCCCGCCGTTCGCACCCCTCATATACTCAACCGGTCCCCGCACTTGAACCGGTCCAGTTTTCCGTGACAAGCCATCGCGGGTGCTTCGGAGCCTGCTCATTCTGTGCCCTTACCCACCACCAGGGAAGGATTATCCAGTTCCGGAGTGATGCCTCCATTATCCGNNTGCGATCTCTGGAAAAAACAGGGTGCCTGCCGGGATAAGCGCTGCAGCCCGGCGTGTAAAAACCTGAATACGAGTCACATTGATCAAATCAGACTCCTTCAAAAAATCCGTGAGATTCCCGGTGTAAAAAAAGTCTTCATCGGTTCCGGAATTCGTTACGATCTGGCACTTGCAGATGATGCCGGTTATCTCAGTTATATCTGTGACTTTCATGTGTCCGGCCATCTCAAGGTCGCGCCGGAACATACCGTGAACAAAGTCACGGACATAATGAACAAACCAAATCGTGAATCTTTTGAGCAATTCTGTGAAATGTTCGATACCCTGCAGCAGGGCAAAAAGAAACGGCACTACCTGCTGCCGTACTTTATGTCAGGACATCCCGGCTGTTCTGTCAGTGATATGATCGAACTCGCGGTCTATATCCATAGCCACCAGCTCTATACTGAACAGGTGCAGGACTTTACCCCCACACCAATGAGTATATCAACCTGTATGTACTATACCGGCCTCAACCCTTTCACACTCGAGCCGGTTCATGTACCCAGGGACCATGAAAAGAAGATCCAACGTGCACTTATGCACTATCGCGATCCTGCCAACCGTTCATTGGTTATTGAAGGACTCAAATCTGCAGGAAGAGGTGATCTTATCGGGAATGGCAGATCGTTCCTGATTCCTGCAAACGAACAAAAATATTCCCGGG
>PMDE01000042.1 GCA_003154335.1 Methanoregula sp.
GCATCCTTATCCGGAAGGGGAATTTCGATCAACCTGTCGAACCGCCCGGGCCGCAGAAGTGCCGGATCCAGCATATCAGCCCGGTTGGTTGCTGCCATAATACGGACATCTCCCCGGTTATCAAACCCGTCCATTTCTGCAAGAAGCTGCATAAGTGTTCGCTGAACTTCGGCACTTCCGGAAGTACCGTCGTGGGTCCGTGTGCTTCCCACCGCGTCAATCTCATCAATGAAAACAATCGCGGGGGCACGTTCGCGGGCCAGCATGAAAAGTTCGCGAACCAGCCCGGCACCTTCACCGATAAACTTATGGACAAGTTCGCTTCCTGACATCCTTATGAACGTTGCGTGTGCTTCATGAGCTACTGCTTTTGCGATCAGAGTTTTGCCCGTTCCTGGGGGACCGTACAGCAGGATGCCCTTCGGAGGCTCTACACCAATGCTCCTGAATATCTCAGGTTTTGTAAGCGGGTACTCGACCGCTTCCCGTACTTCTTTAATAACGTCTGAAAGTCCGCCAATCTGGGCATAGCTGATATCGGGCGATACATCCAGTTCCATGATACGGATACGTGAGTCATAGATGTTGCCAATTACTTTTACGATCGACAGCGCATTATTGACGGCAACCTTGGCCCCGGGTTTTAAAAGAGGGCGAAGTTCTTCTGTCGCATTAGTAATGTATTCCTGGTTATTTCCCTGTTGGCGCAGATAAATCTCACCATGATCAAGAATATCCACGACTACTGCGACAAACAACGGCATTCGCTTCAGCTGGTTATTCTCCCGTTTGAGTTGTGCATTCTCTTTGGTAAGCTCGTCAACCTTCACCTTCATTTCGAGCAGGCTTGCTTCAAACTCGTTAAGCTGGATCTGGTATTTGAGTTCGGTGGAATTTGCAGTATTGTTAACGGAAGTCTCTTCCATATTAATCATATACTGCAATCTTCAAACATTTATTAGGTGTGATTTTGCTAATCAGGGGAAGAGGGATATCAGGAGGGCTGGGAACCGGCCTGCTGCTTGTCAGTCTGCAACCACTCTCATTTCTGTCTGGAGTTGATCCGGGATCCGGGATCATTGTTGAAAAAGGCCATCCTCTCCGGGGTGAATCTATTACCGGAAAGGTCCTTGTATTTCCCTTCGGAAAGGGTTCGACGGTGGGTTCCTACGTCATCTATGCTTTAAGCCGGAATGGTCATGCCCCGGCAGCGATTGTAAATACTGAAGCTGAACCGATTATTGCAACGGGAGCAATCATTAGCAGGATCCCGATGATCGACCGGATTGACGTTCCGATAAACCGTCTGAGAAGTGGTGTAAAGGTGACCGTGAACGGTGATACCGGTGAGATGCAGTATGAGGGGGAACTCGCCTGAATTCCGGATTTCTCTAAAGAATTCCGGTGATTTTTATAAAAAATATGCATCAATGCGCAGGAATACGATATAAATAATGAAAAAAATTTAATCAGGATTGGAATAAAATCCTCTCCAGTTATTGGAGTATGGATAAATTAGGGTGGGAGGATATTTTCATATGAACTCTCCGAAAAAATGGATTTCCGGGACAGGTTCCAGATAATGGCTTTTCTTTCAGGATGAATAAGTGATCGTACTACCGGATCAGTTCTTTCTGATCACAATGTAACCTGGTATCCCCTTGGCAAAACTGATTTTCGGAATCGGGACATGAACATGAGGAATAATAAACTTCGGCAGCTTGAATTTTGTATGATCCCAAACCCAATCTCTTTTACGATGTATGGTCATATACTAACGGGAATGTATTGGGTTTACGCCCGGATAAATCAGGAGATCGAAAACCATAATGGGATCACAGTGGGGATATGACCGGACATCAATAAGAGCAAAACATGAAGGTTATCGCTCACGTGCTGCGTATAAACTGCTTGAGATCCAGAAGAAGTATGCCGTTATTCGCCCTGATGACAATATCGTCGATCTCGGGGCGGCTCCCGGAAGCTGGTTGCAGGTAGAGCGAACACTTACCCAGGCGAAGGTCGTAGGGATTGATCTCAATCCTATCGCACACCTCGATGGCGTAGAGACACTTGAAGGGGATTTGAATGATGCTGAAGTGCAGGAAAAAGTCCGGCTGCTCCTGGGAGTCGTCAACGTTGTGGTCTGTGATGCTGCCCCCAAAATTTCCGGTCATAAAAGTTATGATCAGGCTCGCATTATTGAATTGAATGAACAGGCCCTGAAATTTGCCGGTAATGTGTTAAAACAGGGTGGCAATTTTGTTGTTAAATCGTTTCAAGGTACGGATTTTCCTGAACTTTATTCAATGACAAAAGAACGATTCTATTCAGTTAAAACCTGCATAACCAGATCTACACGGAAAGGGAGTACCGAGCTTTATATTGTTGCAAAGAATTTCGTAGGCTGAACCATTGTGATCCTCAGAGACCCCTTCAACCGCCCGGTGAGCAACCTTCGGATTAGCCTTACCCCGAAATGTAATCTTTCCTGCATATACTGCCACAGGGAGGGGGAAAAATCACCAAAAGAGCAGATTTCTTCAGGGGAAATCGCTGAAATCCTTCGTGTTGCAGCAAAATTTGAGATTCGGAGCGTCAAGTTTACCGGGGGCGAGCCCTTACTCAGGTCAGACCTTTTGGATATTGTACGGTCAGTACCTGCAGGAATGGAATCTTCTATTACAACGAATGGCATTCTTCTTGCAGATCTGGCAACTGAATTGAAAAAGGCAGGTCTCAGACGGGTTAATGTAAGCCTTGACAGCCTGAACCCGGACACGTACAAAAAGATCTCAGGGATGGATCGATTACGTGATGTCCTTGTCGGAATCGATGCCGCACTCGATGCCGGTCTTACACCAATCAAGTTAAATATGGTAGTCCTTGATGGTGTCAACGATAACGAGATCGAGGATTTCCTCGCATATGTCCGGGGAAACAGGAACCTTGTTCTCCAGCTGATTGAACTGATGCATTTTAATGATTGCACTTACCACGGGGACTTAAATGTGGTTGAGGATTCACTTGCCTTGCGCTCGAAACAGATTATTACGAGAAGGATGCATCACCGGAAAAAATACTGTCTGGACGGTGCGGAAGTTGAAGTTGTACGTCCTCTCCACAACACGGAGTTCTGCGCCTTCTGCAACCGCCTTCGGGTAACTTCAGACGGGAAACTCAAACCCTGCCTGCTTCGTACCGACAACCACATTGATATCCGTAACAAAGCAGGGGCAGAACTGGAAGCATTGTTTCAAAAAGCCGTTTCATTGCGGGAGCCTTTTTACAAATAAATCAATATCTTTTTTATGAAGAAGCGTAAATCCTCTGAAAAGAGTTTTTTTATTTCAATACGCAATTATTTACAACTCGGGAACGAATAAAAATGGTATGGAAGAAAATGAGTTCCTGCAGGTTCTCTCCCACTTGTATGAAAAAACACTGATCCTCCAGGATACCACCCAGTTCGACAAAGTACTCTATTTTTACCTGATAGACTCGCTTGCCCATATCGATTACACTGCTGGCATTTATGCCTTCAATATCATGTCTCCAAAAAACATCATTGGCAGCGAATACCTGCGCTGGCGGATTGATGAGGAGAAGAGAGGGGATCGTGCGAAATTTCCCGGGTTTATCAACTGGCTCAAAGAAACGCACCCGGAGAAATTTGTTGTTTTGCCATCGCTCTGGCAGATGATCTATGACACAGAAGACCCGGCAAGTTACCGGAGTTTCCGGATTGTTCTTGATCCTGACAGCAGGAATCCGGTACCGGCAGATTTTTTCTCTGTGATCATTGATGAATTCTTTGAACCGGAATTCTTAAAGAGCCTGTATGAAGATGCCTCACTCTCGACCCTGTTCAAAGCGTATAACGGAATATGCTAAAAAATGAATAATGAGTCCTCCCATGGATGTTGGCCGGATCTGTTCTGAACTCGTTGCAATCAGGAGTGAAAATCCTCCCGGGCACACGGAAGAAATTATTGAATTTATCCGGCTTTATCTTGAAGGACTGGGAATAAGTTCAAAAATTACAGCCAGACAAAAAGGATACGCCAACCTTCTTACAATGGGAACCAGCACCAGGCTCCTCTTCTGCGGGCATGTCGACGTGGTCCCTGCACTGGATGAAGGGTGGACGCATCCTCCCTTTTCCGGAGTTGTACAGGATGGCTTTGTCTGGGGGAGAGGTGCTACTGATATGAAAGGGGGATGCGCCTCACTGCTCGCCTCGCTCATGATGGTAATTGACCGGGGGAAAGTAATGCCCCCCTCCTGCGTTTTTGTCTGTGATGAAGAGACCGGCGGAGAAAACGGTATACGTTATCTTCTTGCAAAAAAAATGCTACCTTTTGCCGACTGCCTGATTGCAGAGCCTTCACCCCTCCGTCATCCCTCAATCGGGCAAAAAGGGCTTTGCCGGCTCGGGATAAAATTTTCCGGCACCCCTGCTCATGGTTCACTCTACCCCGCAGTAGGAGTGAGCGCAGTCATGGAAGCACTGTCCCTTCTTGAATACGTGAAAGGGCTGCATGATCGGGAGTATCCTGTCGATGACCAGATAAAAGAGATTATTGACCGTTCCTCAGGTGTCCTGGAAGCAGAATTCCACATCAGCAACGTGAGGGAGGTATTAAAAAAACTGATGTTCAACCCCGGAGTGATAAAAGGGGGAGAGAAGTCCAATGTGGTTGCCCAGCACTGTGATCTCGATCTTGAACTCCGTGTGCCGTGGGGCTGTTCGATACCGGCACTCGTTTTGGGAATTATTTCTCACGCCCCTCACGGGAAAATCATTTCAGAAACAACAAATGACCCCTCCATGACCAATCCATCTTCCCGGCTGGTAACCGTTACCTGCGGGGAAGTCGAACGGGTACACGGAGGAACGGTCTTCCCGATTGTCCAGTGGGCAGCAAGCGATGCCCGCCACCTCCGTCTCTGCGGGTATAACGTGATCGAGTATGGTCCCGGGATGATCTCAACCCTGCATGCGGTGAATGAACGGGTTAATGTCGACGACCTGAAGAAAGCATCCGAAATTTATGCAGGTATTATGGACGCATATGACAACCGGGATGCCTGAAAAATATATGTTAATTTCCGGCAATGAATTTTTAGCTCTTCAGGAATTCCTTATTAAAAGATAAAAAAAGAGTTCCGGACTGTTGCCTTGAACAAAAATGACGGAACGGTTATTTCCTGATGCGTTTTACCATGTTCATAACACCGTACACCCCACAGATTGCTGCTATGGCAGTAAGTGGTGAAACCGGGGAATAGGTAGTCTTCTTTGCAACGGGTTCCGTGGTTTGTTGTGGTTCCTCCGTGGCTGTTACC
Source organism: Methanoregula sp. (assembly GCA_003154335.1). GTDB lineage: Archaea > Halobacteriota > Methanomicrobia > Methanomicrobiales > Methanospirillaceae > Methanoregula. The sequence continues at coordinate 5,350 of PMDE01000042.1, forward strand.
TGCGGTGTGACTCCAGTCGGCAGTTGAGACACTGTCCCGGTCAGGGCGATGGTCCCGGTACGACTCAGTGTTACTGTTGGAGATGCTGACCCTGAAGGATTAACCACCTGAATTTTTCCCAGCGTGTTTTCCTTGTTCTTCAGTGCATCAGCAAAATCCGGTTTAATCCCGAGAGCTTTGTTAAAGCTCTGGAGGGCATCCTGGTATCTTCCGAGTGCCGCATAGGCTAATCCCTTATTGTTCCATACATCGGCGTCCTTTACCGTGATCCCGGTCGCCTTGTCATAACTATTCAGGGCGTCCTGGAATCTGCCGAGATTCATGAGTGCGAGTCCTTTCTGGTTCCATCCATCGATCATCAGTGGGTCAATGGCTGTACATTTTTCATAGGAAGTGACAGCTCGTTCCGATTCATTCAGGCTCAGGAAGGCATAACCCTGGTTGCAATAGGCATCTGCACGGATATATCCTGCCGAAAAAAGCGCATCATATGCGGTTACGGCCTCAGCATACCTCCCTGATTTGAGTAAACCGAACGCCCTGGCATTCAGGGCAACCTGGTCTGATGATTTAAGGGCAAGTGCTGCATCTGCTGCGTTAACCGCTTCATTATACCTGCCCAGGCTATTAAGGGCAACTGCTTTTCCTGTCAGGGCAGGGGCGTAATTCTTGTCAACAGAAAGCGCATTATTGTAATAGGTCAGGGCATCGGCATAATTTCCCAATGTGACGGCATATTGCCCTTTTGTGTACCATTCGAGAGCGTCTTCTGCATGCACAACCGGTATGAGGAGGAATATGAGAAGAAAGGCCAGTACTATTACTTTTGATTTCATAAGCACATGACGAAGTTTTCCCTGATCGCTGATGAATGTATTGTTTTCTCAGGCAATTTCCCTTCGTCAAGATATGATTCTTAATGCATTGAAAAGATTCAGTTCAGTTTTTTAATAAGCCGCATTTTTACAGTAATTTAGTTTGCTGTCTGCAGGTTACATTCACAACTCCGTATGGTGAGAAAGACGGTTATTGCAACAAGCGCTGTTGCACAAAAGGCTAAAAAAAAACCTGCAGAATCAGCGATAAAACCCGCCATGACCGGAAGGGCTGTCATGCCCAGGTAACCCGTGGTTGAAAACAATCCCATTGCAGTCCCCTGATGATGCCTGACCTGTGAAAGAAACGTCATCTGGCAGATCATGACAATACCTGCAAGTGTTCCCAGAAGAGCAAAACCCAGAGGAGAATAAAATGAAATCATGACGGCAATGATCATCAGGAAGGCACACCATCGGATCGTTATAACCGGGGGCAAGAAGAGACGGGACGAAACAAGCACAGCAATGATAGTACTGCAACTCATTAAAGCGATCCATATTCCGACACTATCCGGTGAATAGCCGGAAAATTTGGGATATAACGAGGTCACCACACCAGTAATACCTATCAGGACAATGGATGAGTACCATAACCAACGGTATTCGCTGATAAGCGGGATGAGAGCATTGTGGTCTTTTGGAATTTCAGGAACTCCTGTTTCCGCAATGAAAAAACTGATGACTGCAGGCAGTAATGAAAGGATAGCAAAAACGATGATACCTGCAGCCGGATTGAGCGTAAACGAAGCGAGCCAACCGGCGAAGACCAGTCCGGCCACAAGTCCTGCATTCAGCAGTCCCATGAAATATCCGCTCATTTTTTCATGGTCCGGAAGTGAATTGACATACGACATCGAACCGGCAACAACAAATCCTGCCCCGGCTCCCTCGATGAACCGGGCGATAATAATTAAAAGTGGTCCCGTCAGGACTACCAGCAGGAAAGCGGCAAGGACGGTTACCCAAAGTCCGATCCGAATAACCGGGACTCTTCCGTACCTGTCTGAAAGGATACCGGCAGGAAGTGTGCAAACAAACGCGCCCATGAAATATGCAGAATAGACAGCTCCCTGAATTATTGAGCTCTTATCATAAAAAGGCAGGATGGGGACTATGGTATTTGATAGCGCCATGACGATAAATATGCCAAAAAAAACCGGAAGTGTGGTCCTCATCGCTGCCGATCAGACCATCCGGTAGGTTTCGAGGTTCATCGGTGAATGTGTCTCGATATGATAGCGTTTGTAAATGGAACTGGCGAGATCGATGGTGTTATTCTCATCCCCGTGAATGCAGAAGATCTTTTCTGGTCGCGGCTGGATCTGACCAATGTAATTCATCAGTTGCCGACGGTCTGAGTGACCGGAGAACCCGTCAATGGTCACGATTTCAAGGTTAATGGTGATTGTTCCTTTGCGTCCCATCGGGACCTCGCGCCATCCCTTCTGGATTCGTCGGCCATAAGTGCCGTCTGCCTGGTAACCGACAAAGACAAGGGCGTTCTTATCATCCTGCGCAAGGTTCTGGAGATACTCCATAACCGGTCCCCCGTTGAGCATGCCACTTGTCGAAATAATGACGCAGGGATCGCCCCCCATCACTTTTTCACGGAGCTCCTGGCTGTCGACCTGTTGAAAACATTCGGCAAGGAAAGGGTTCATTCCCTCCCGGAAGATCAGGTTCCTCAGCTCATTGTTTAAATATTCAGGATAGGTAGTATGGATAGCCGTGGCCTCGCGGATCATCCCGTCAAGGTAGATCTTTCCTTTCGGGATTTTGTCAAGACGCATTCCCTCTTCGAGGGCAAGCATGACTTCCTGGGACCTTCCCACAGAAAATGCCGGAATGATGACTTTTCCTCCCCGGGAGAGGACATTGTTAATTGTCTCATAGAGTTTTGCTTCCGCATCGGACCGGGCAGGCTGAAAATCATTGGAACCCCCATACGTGCTCTCCATAAAAAGTGCTTCGAGGCGGGGGAACTGGTTTATTGCCGGGTTGAACAGGCGACTTTTGCTGTAATTAAAATCGCCGGTAAATGCGATATTGTACATGCCGTCTCCAATGTGAAAGTGGGCTATGGCTGACCCGAGGATGTGACCAGCATTATGGAAAGTGAGTTTGATATCCGGCGCAATATCCGTCACGCTCCCGTAGTTGAGGGTTATCGAGTGCCGTATATATGTTTTTACCTCGTTGGAGGAATACGGTACTTTCCGGTCTTCTTTGTGGATAACGTCAAGATAATCGAGCTGAAGCATTGCTGAGAGGTCACGGGTTGGCGGTGTGGAATAGACCGGACCTTCGTACCCGTACTTGTACAGGAGAGGAATGAGTGCACAGTGATCAAGGTGAGCGTGGGTTAACACAACCGCATCGAGCTGGGCAATCGGGTGAATCTCGGGGACATAGAGGTAAGGTGTACCATTTGAGTTATCCGGTTTTTCCCCGCAGTCGATGAGCACCCGGCTATTTGGAGTTGTAAGGAGGAATGCAGCCCGCCCGACCTCACGGCAACAACCAAGCGTCGTGACCCTGACCCACTGGTCCTTTTTTACCGTGTCTTTGCCGCTGTCGTCTTTTCCGGGAATATCCCTGTGTATACGCCTCCCTATGGTCCGGAGGAACGATTTACGTTCCTCATTTACCGAACGGAGGTACTGACGGACCTGCTTGACGGTCGAACTTTCGATAGGCGGAGTCCTGACAACCTTGGGTGTCCATCCGATATGTTTGGTGATCTCCCGTAGTGTTGTCCCGTTCTTGCCAATGACAACCCCGGGTTTTTCCGCTTCTATAAGCACTTCTCCGGTGTCGGCATCAAAAAAGATATCTGTTATTCCAGCAGTCTCCGGAACTACCGATTTAATCTCGTTGTAAGCTTTTTCCGGATCTTCTAAAATAGTGGGTCTGACTACGATCCTCTTCCGCAGGTCGCGGGCTAAAACCTTGATCAGGTCAGCCTCGTCAGCGAACCGTTTTGGGTCATCGGTATAAATAACAAGCTCAGGTCCTTCGAATTCGACCTGGGTAACGGTGATGCCCTCNNTGTCCTCGCTCAATTCCTCATACTTGTCTTTTGTGATTACGACAACGTGGACGCCTTCACCAGATCCGGCATCACGCTTCATGGCGGATTTCAGTCCCCTGATTGCAAGATCGATTGCCTCATCTTCACTCATTTTGGGGGTGAACCTGTCCTCGAGAACGCCGTATGCCATGGGAGAACCGGACCCGGTCGCGACGATCTCTTCTTCTTTTGTTGCACCGCCCATTGCATCAACCGAATATACACTGGGACCTGCCTCATCNNGCAGTTGCCCCTACCGTGATCGGCCGTGACCTGCGAATCTGGTAGAGGTTGCACTCTACCCTCAGGATGCGTGCGATTTGCTGGGCATCTCCTACTCCTCCGGCAGTGGTCAAGCCGATCCGGTCAGCAACCTGATATACTTTTTTTGCCTTCTTGCTTGCGATCATATAGCCCATGGTCGCCCTTTTCTCGGTTGCGAGAATCACACCGGTAGAAAAAACGAGACCAATGGTGGTCGTCCCCTTCATGGACTCCTGGTACTGTTCAGGCATATTGACACCTCAAAAACAAATAAACGCTAAAATACTTTTTTTTAAAAGCGCTTTATGGTATTAAATGTTATAACGAAACTTAAAGGTTTTTATTCTGCAGGATCCTTGCAGAGGGCCTTGATAAGCACACGGTCATAGAGCATAGCGACAAGTCGCTTGTCACCGTTCACTACCGGTATCTGGTCAACCCTTGCCCGGCGCATCCTGAGTGCACATTCGCTTACTTCCGCGTTTACCGGAACAGAGACGACGTTTTTTACCATGGCGAGTTTTACCGGGCGGTTCGGGAGCTGGACTTTCGATATACCAAAGCTTATCGTGTGGTTGTCACGAATGCTTTCCCAGGTCCATTCATCGTCATCAGTGCCATTAGAGAAATCGCTTACCCCTACACTGTCTTCAATACTTGAGCTCCTGATGAGATCCCGTTCTGAAATAATTCCCTGCAGCCGGTTTTCGGCATCCAGGATGGGGATCGCATCGACGCCGGAGATTTCCATGACCCTCCCGACTACTGGCAGGGGAGTTTCTTCCCAAAGGGCAAAAGTCAGGCTCGTGTACGTATCTTTTATTTCATCATTTATTTTGAGTTTGGCGATTGCATGCATGAGATCCGAGACCGAGAGGAGACCCACCAGATGTCCATCCTCGACAACGGGGAGCCTGCGAATATGTCTTGTCACAAGAATTTTCGCTGCTTCTCTGATATCTGCGTCGGGTTCGATCGTAATCGGTTTGGGGGTCATCAGAAGTCCGAGTTGGATCTCTTCAGGTTTTCTCAGGAGATCTTTTCGGGTGATAATGCCGACAATTTTTTTGTTCTTGATTACAGGAACGCCAGAAATCCCTGTACGTTTGAGTATTTTTAAGACATCGTCACGGTTTCCCGGGATTTCGACATGGACTACGTCGGATGTCATGTAGTCTTTGACAATCATGTCTGTTATGTTCTCACCACCATGGTTGTTGCTTTGCTGTGGGTTACTACAAATGTACTGACGCTGCCAATCAGGAGACGATCAGTATTACTCTTGCCGTGCGAGCCGACAACAATGAGATCAGATTTTTCTCGTTCTGCAAGTGCAATAACTTCACTACCCGCATGCCCCTGTTTCATATGCGAAATGACCGTGACACCATTCTCGGCACCGAATTTCTTTGCCCTCTCCAGTATAGCTTCTCCTTCTTTTTCGAGAACCCGGTACATTATCTCCACGGTATTATCGTAAGGAAGTGATGAGAAAAGACCGGTTTCCACTATATATATAGCGTGGAGTTTTGCATTCCATAATTTCGCTTCATCAACCGCCCGGATGAGTGCGCGCTGGCTTGCCTCCGATCCATCCAGTGCAACAAGTAGGTTAGAAAACATTGGCATCACCCAAAACAAACATGCCTTTTTTATTGGAGTTACCAATTAAAAATGTTATTGGAGATATGGCTGACAGAACTTCTTTTTACTATGGACGTCAGCGGATTGCGGCTGAACTGAAGGGAGGATTTTTCCTGATCTATCGTAAACAGGTTTGCCCGCTCTCCTTTTTGGATGAAAAAAGAGGCCCCGGTCAGCTCAGAACCCTTAACAGCCGCACGAAACAGGAAGTCCGGATCCATCCTGTACACGACAGAGGAAAAAGCCATTTCAGAAAACATATCCGGCTGAACAAACATTACATTGTCTGTTCCGAGGAGTACCGTGCACCCCAAATCCTTCATGAGCTGAAGAGGTGGATGACGAGCTGACGAGCTGACCCCCATCATCCAGTTGGAACGCGGACAAACCGCAATCGGAATCTGCCGTTCCGCACATATGCGAAGCTGTTTTTTCGTGGCGTGAGTGCAATGGATGAGAAGGTCAGGGTCAAGGGCGAGAGCATCGTCAACATCTGACGCATCTTTTTCACCGGCGTGAATGGCGATCTTTTTCCCTGCCCCGTGAATTTCAGCGGCCATGGCATCAGTTACCGGGGTATCACGGGCGCTGCTGATTCCCCATCCATCAGCGACATGTTCACCCCCGTCTCTCCCGAAAATGACTGGCCGGAATGACAATNNTGGATCGTCGAACGCATGGCGCGTATCAGATCCTGGTGGGAAGCAGCAGCAAGCATACGATGTTTAAGTCCGTTGGGTGGCGTTACCATCTCTTCGAGATCTCCGCTTGGACAGCAGTCCATGGCAATGGTATCTCCAAGATGCGTATGTGCATTGAAAAACGCAGGACAGATCAATGTATAAGGGACTTTTGGGATCTCTTCTATAGCTGTTATGATACCCCTTTCAATAACTATTTCAACTGATTGTAAAGCCAGGTCTTCACCGGTGAATGCTTGTCCGGAGATCACCAGAGGTGAATTTGTCATACGCCGTAACTCTCCTTTATATATTGAAAAATGAAATATATTTGCATGGCAAAGAAACAAGGTGGCAGACTGCTCTCCTCAGCTGGTCTCGTCAACTATTACGAGAGCGAGGACCGTCGTGCTGTTCATATCAGTCCTATAACAGTGATGGCAGTCGCAGCAGCAATTGGTATCATCATTTTGATCCTGAATATCCTTTATGGTGTTCATGCCTGAAATCAAACGTTTTCTCTGACAAAGTTTTTTTATCGGTTCAGTCAGTCTCCGTTTACCTCTTTTTTCAACAGGCGCTTGGTAATATCTTCATCATTGTGGAAATAAAGGTCATCATGACCAGTCCACTTCGGGCAGTTACGGAACAGGACTGCCGGCACACCGTTATCACTTTCGCCCATGACAAAATTTGCGAACCCGGCAATTTCATCCACGACCGCTTCCTCAGTGATCTTGAGTACATGCCCGAACAAATCGGTATCCCCCCGGAAGTCCCGTATCGCACAAAAACCACTCCAGCCAATCGCATTTCCTGTCTGCCCGCGCCGGAATGATCTGCCGCAGGTATCAGTAATAATCACTCCGGTATCTTTGCCGGAAAGTGTCAGTATTTCCTTGCGTACTGCCTTTGCCGCCCCCATCGGGTCAGGCGGAAGGAAGATTACCATCCCATCCTCGATATTGCTCTGGTCGACACCTGCCCTGACGCCAATATGACCAAAAGAAAGCTCAGAGAGGATAAACGGGTGTTCCATAATAATATCAGAAGATGCATCAAGTACAGCCTGGACAAACCGGGGATCTTCACCATTCAGGTTTCCAAGACGCCGGGCACGGTCTGTCGCTGTAATGGAAGCGAGTGTTTTCGTGTAGCCCTTCGCTTTTGAATATACTGTAGATGCTATGCAGAGAATATCGTTATCCTGAACCGCTATCCTCTCACTGATCATTGCTGCGATATTGTCACCTTCATGAATAAGAGGGAGTCCCCTGATACCCGTGACCTGAATCGGCTCCATAGTACCAGCTTTATGGGATAATCGAATGATAAAGGAGTTTCGTTTCGATTTCCCGGATGAATATCTGTATCCTGCCGTTGTTTTTAAAAAAACTTCCACCTTTCATTTCAAAGGAGGCCCTAAAGAGGTCTTCTCCGCATGAATCTGCTTGTTCGGTTTCCTGGTGGACTATGTTGTTTATACCGGTTTTGAGGGTAGCGGAAATTATACTGTGGGACAATGAATCTCAAAACAAAAGATCTTTTCAAAACATTAACTATAAGTCGATATATTTTTATCGGGATAACACTCATCACCTCTTTGTCATGTACCTCATTATCCGCTGTCCGTCATGCAGGACATTTGCATACGTGGATCACTTCCAGAAGTGGAAGCTTTGTCCGATGTGCGGGCATGCCGATGAGGTGGTCAAAGCTCCGGCCTATCTTGAAGTAGAAGATTACATTGAGGCAGAACACATCGTGAAGCAGATGGAAAAACACCTCCAGACCACGAAGAAGCCGGATTTCTCACCGGAAGAAACAGCAGAGCTACGGCATCATTATACCGAGGCGTTAAGAAAAAGGGCAAAACGCGGTCATATTCATTGACCGGGTAATCTTTTTTTTTGGAGAATACTATATTTTTCCAGAATATCGCAGTCCCCGGATCGCTTCTGCGTTATACAATGATGCGCTTGCTCCTATTTTGTGCCCGTTTCATTTGCGGCTTCAGATCAGACGACACAATGTCCGCCATTTGTTTTTTGGCAGGATTATCGCTGGAAGATGCCAATTTTCCGACCGGGAGCACGAATCAAGGGATGGCGAAGCTCGTTTCAAGCAGTAAATAAAATCTTCTGTCGATTTCTTCAGGTGGTTTTTTACTAAAACCCCCGCCCGGAATTCAATCATTTTTTTTAAAACCATAATCGTATTACGAATTGTGTATCCTGCCTCTGATGTATGATGTCACGGTACCGGCGATACAGAGACAGGTAAAAATTAGGAATGCCCATTTTATGCTGGTAAGGAGAGCGGGGTAAACGGGTGGAGTCAGGGCGACATTGCCGATAAATACCGAGAAACAGAACATTGCGATCGCCATAGACAGTACCTGCCCGAGTGATCGCATTGTTGAAACCATGCTGGATGCGATACCAAGGTACCGGATATCGACCGAACTCATGATCGCGTTGGTATTCGGCGATGAGAAAAGTGCGTAGCCAAAACCGAGGACTATCAGACTTATTATTATTATGGACAGGGATGTTTCCGGTACAAGAAAAATGAATGACAAGAGACCGAGCGTGGTAATTGCCATGCCGAGGGTGGCAACGATCCGGGGTTCCGTCCTGTCTGATATCCTTCCTGCAATTGGTGAAAATATTGTCTGGATTACCGGCTGGGCAACCAGGATGAGTCCTGCTGTTTCTGCTGAAAAACCCCGGATGTACTGGAGGTAAAGTGAGAGAAGAACTGCGACTGCAAAGGTTGCCCCGTAATTGATCATGGCTGCGATGTTTGAGAACAGGAAGGTGCGGTTTTGTGAAAAAATGGCAAGATCAAGGAGCGGGCTTTTACAGTGTTTTTCCCGCCAGATGAAGACAATCATTGAAAATCCTGCGAAAATAATCCATAATCCTGCTGCGGGATCGGGAATCAGGAGCAGCCCGAAAATTCCGCAGAAAAACATGATTCCATAGATAATTGATCCATACAGGTCAAATCGCTCGCCGGCAGCATCCGCCCACTCGTGGGTTACTCCATTGAATGTCAGCGCAACCGTAACAAGTCCCAGAGGGACATTGACCAGGAAAATTGCCGGCCAGCCGAAATGATCTGTGAGAATGCCACCGAGAAATGGACCGGTCGAAAGGCCGGCATACACGGTCGCAATGGTGATCCCCAGTGCCCGGCCTCGTTCGCCAGGTCCATAGACCTGCGTAACAATGGCGACCGAAGTCGCAAAGAGCATGGCACCCCCGATTCCCTGAACAAACCGTGCGGCGATCAGGATACCAGCAGTGGGAGCCAGGGCAGATGCGAGGGATGCGACAGTAAAGATCAGGATACCCAGCACAAAAATTTTTTTACGCCCGACAATATCGGCGAGCCGACCGAATGGGACGATGAAAAGTGCCGCTGACACGATATAGGCTGATGTGATCCATCCCAGGGTCACTGCATCAGCATTGAACTGGGCCGCCATGGCAGGAAGGGCAACGGTGATGGAGGATCCGGTATAAGGAACCAGAAAGGATGCGAGAGAAGCGACAAGGAGGATAACCTTCTTTTCGCGTTCATCAACCATGNNCCTGATTTCGGAGTTGAAAATATCCCGGCGGGACCCGGATCTCAAACCGTGCGCCTTTGCCCGGCTGCCCCGTCTCGATGATGGTGCACCCGGTGATACCGAGAATTTCCCGGGTGAGAAAAAGGCCAAAACCCGTATTTTTGAAATACTGGCGGTTAAAGATTGCTTCTTTGAATTTTTCCGGGACGCCTTCTCCATTATCTTCACAAATAATAGTGAGACTGTCCCCGCGACACAAGAAGGAAAAGGAAATCCGGGTTAAATTCTTTCCGTGACGCAGTGCATTCTCGACCAGGTTATAGAATACTTTCTCGAGCAATACATCTGCATAGATGCTCAGATTTTCAATATTTATTTCCATTACCCCTGGTGACAGTGGCAGAGTGGATGACGAGGCCGCAATTGTTTTTTTAACATCAAACCACTGGGATGACTGGACGCCGATCTCGTAGTAATCCCTGGCAAACTGGATCTGCCTTCCGATCGTATCTGCAATTCTTTTTTCATGTTCGATATATTTTTTCATTTTCGGATCATGGGAATCCTGATCCATCAGGACAAGGTACCCGGAAAGTGCAGTTAACTGGTTGAGAATATCATGCCGGGTAATACTCGAAAGAAGGTTGAGTTTTTTATTCGCATCGGTGAGTGCCTGGATATACCGGTTCAGTTCGGATTCGTGATACTGCATTTCCATCTCAATGAATTTTCGTTCAGTTACGTCATCTGCAACTCCTTCAATCCACACACCGTGGTCAGCAGAGTGCAGGACCATTGCATTGAGGGCTACTAGAACTCCCGAACCTTCTTTGTGCCTCAGCTGCACCTCGCGCCTCCTGACCAATCCGTTTTCTGTTAAATCAGTTGCAATATCCTGCCATGTGCAGGGATGAACCATGAGATCCCAAAATGAGATACCTTCCAGCTTGTCTTCTGAATTATACCCCAGGATCATCGAAAACTGACGGTTGGCAGACAGGAGAAGGAAATCAGGGTCGGGACTGAGCTGGAAGGAACCAAGGGGCATTATCTCTGTTAAGGTGCGGTATCTTTCCTGGTATTCCAGGAGCGCACCCTGATATTTTCCCTCTCCCCCTGCCTTCGCTAAGTCCATCTGTACTTTTTTATTCTTAGGTTAATATTAATAATTTTTCCATTAATCCTGATTATATTTCGATATGTCTAAACAAATTGACACCGTGTACACTGGCAGGGAAGATCCATGACGCTGTACGATATCGCGGTAGTTGGTGCCGGACCCGCCGGATTGTTCTGCGCGATTCAGGCGGCCCAGCCCGGTTGTTCTATTCTCCTTCTGGAAAAAAATAAAAAACCCGGCGCAAAGCTCCTCCTTTCCGGATCCGGGCAGTGCAATATCACCCATTGCGGGGATGTCAAAGATTTTCTTTCTCATTACGGGGACCATGGAAAACAGATAAAACCTGCTTTGTTTGGTTTTTCCAACCGGGATCTTATCAGATTTTTTCGCAAACGCGGGGTTTCAATGGCAGTGGAAAATAACGGGAAGGTGTTTCCAAAAACGCGGAATGCAGCAGATGTTCTTGCCGTGCTTTTAGAAGAATGCAGCGAACTGGGCACAGATCTGCATTGTGAGGAGCCGGTAACGGGAGTAATCCGCAAATCCTGCGGATTTGAAATAGAAACTCCGGTCGCGTCCTATCACACCCGTGTACTTGTCATAACTACCGGGGGAGCATCGTATCCCCGGACCGGATCCTCCGGTGACGGGTACCGGTTTTCTGAATCTCTCGGCCAGCCGGTAACAAAAATTGCCCCCGCCCTCACTCCCATGCGGATCAGGAAGTTCCCATTTGCCGCTCTCTCCGGCATGTCCTTTGAGAGTATGCACTTTTCTGTCTGGAGGGAGGGCAGAAAGCTCGCTGACCATACCGGGGATGTATTGTTCACGCACCTTGGATTATCCGGCCCGGGTATTCTTGATGCTTCGCGGAATATCCAGTCCGGGGATATGATCAGATTATCGTTTGTAGGGAACCTGAATCATGAAGAGTTTGCAGGAGATCTCAAAAAAAGGACAGAAGATAACAGGAACTGCCAGGTGAGTACTCTCCTTGCTGCCTACCCCATCCCGGAACGACTGAACAGGATACTTCTTAAGATTTCAGGAATCCCCTTGGATCTCAAGTGTGCCCATTTATCAGCATCTGACCGATCAAAATTGATTTTGAATTGCACCCTGTTCCCCTTGACCATCGGAGAACCCGGAGATTATTCGATTGCAATGGTGACACGCGGTGGAATTGCGCTGGACGGAGTGAACCTGAAAACAATGGAATCAAAAATCAATCCTAATCTTTATTTTGCCGGGGAAGTGCTGGACATTGATGGTGACAGCGGTGGATACAATCTCCAGGTTGCATTCTCGACCGGGTCCCTCGCTGCGCAGAGTA
>PMDE01000065.1 GCA_003154335.1 Methanoregula sp.
ATTGATGATCTCTCTTATGGCCAGTCAATAAATGATCTGTACAGGTATATCAATACAGCAAAAGCGAATGACGAAATAGTAATTTTCTATGCCCATATACCGGTACAAAACGTTACCGGGGATTACCAGGTATCCTACGACAGGTTGGACAAAATGTTGAAAAATGGTACCGATAATAATATGAAATTTTANNTCAATGCCCGGAATGCGACCCCGCCAATGGCGATCGCCATAACGATCTCGGACACGGAGATGGCAAGCGCTTTTTTCCAGCCGAACTCTGATGCCAGGACAAGGATAACCGATATGCAGGAAATGTACGGCATCGAAACCAGGGCGGTACAACCGGAACACCGGTCGTTGTACTGAGCGGACCGAGAACCCCCCATGGGGAAAGTACATCCCTGCCAGACACCAATCGGAAGCCGTAGCAAACCCGGATTGACATCAGCTATTTTTGGTCCTTATACACGTTCACTGCCAGGACGCTGGCATACTTGTCCAGGGATTCATTCCACCCGGCCCTTGTTCCATCGCTTACGTCGCCGGGGGGAAGTCCGGCGTGCCGCAGGGTCAGCTTTGTCCTGGTTGCCTGGACCTCGAAGGTGACGGTGACGAGCAGCTCTGCGGGAAAGTCCTTGCTCATGCCATAGTACGTTGCCGGGACAACGTTGCCCTTTTCATCGGCAAAACTGTCCGTGCAGACGATTCGCTCCGGCCGGGCAATCTCCTTGTACACACCTGTACTCCAGAAGTCGCGACCTTCCGGNNGGTTCGGTCCACGCCCGCCAGGCAAGCTCCCGTGGTGCATCGAAGAAACGGGTGATGACGATCTCATCTTCGCAGGTCTTCGTTGCGAAACTGCACCCGCTCCCCAGCGATTCAATTTTGTGGGCGGCCGTGTTCATCTGGTAGATCCGTGGATTATTCAGGAGATCAAGTGCATTGATCTTCTGGTCGATGAGACCGTCAAACGAGAAGAAATCACTGAGTTCGGTTCCTTTATCGGTCCAGAACACCTGGATCCCGTTCTGGTATTTTTTACTGCGGGTAATCTGCTGCATGATCTTCCTCAGGATTCGTTGCTTATTGGCTATTCAGGGCTTATTCGGGATGTTTTATAAATTATTTCCCTCGAATCAGATTTTGTAACAGATTTTGAGACTACCCATTGTCGCAGTACTCGTGATCCGATCCTGAGCACAATTCTGGAAAAACACACGAACAAGGGGGGATCCCGTATGCGTCCCGGGAAACCCACGCGACTGGGAGTGGGGCCCGTCGAACATCAACTCGAGCACAATGATGAATGCTCCCCCCTCGTGTATTGCTCTCCTATTTCACCTTCCTGACCTTCCCTCCCTCAAAATCCACCGCAAAAATATACATTGCATGGTTAAACGCTGATTCAATCTCCCTCTCAGCGATCGAGTCAGTACCGATGAACGCACGGGATTTTGTCCTGTCCTTCCCGATCGCATTGGCAATCTCGTAAAAATCCATCCCGGCGTCAGACGCATCTTTGTTCTCCCGTTGTTTCCATTGCTCCATGGCTTCCGCCAGGACGGATTGAACGAACTCGCGGTCATCAATAAAAATGGAAAGATAGACTTCCTTGTTTCCTTTTTTCGTGACCAAAATCCCTTTTCGCATGGTACTCATGGTATCGCTAAGGAATCATGTTCAAAAGGACAAAACCCTTGTGGAGGACGGGGCCATCGCCTCAGGTCTGCCGGGAGTTTTCAAAGAAAGCAGGCGATGTTCCCTGCCGTATCCTGGCTTTCATCTGCCGGACAATTCAGATATTGTTGATCGTATTCCTGCAATGAGATATGCCCTGCCGGTTTGGAGCTTGTAACAGGACGCGACGTCAGACCCGGTTTAAAATATTTATTAATAGAACATCTTCCACTATATCATAGGTACCCCAATGAAATCCAGCCGGCAGGATATCCTCGCGTCTCTTAAAAATCTCAAAAAAGAAGTAGCACAAGAATATGCAGTCAAGACGATAGGAGTGTTTGGCTCAGTCGCCCGGGATGAGCAGACCGGGCAAAGTGATATTGATCTCATTGTAGAGTTCTCAAAACCGGTGGGTTTTGTCACGTTCATGCGGCTGGAAAATTTCCTTTCCGAGAGACTTGGCAAACAGGTGGACCTGGTGACACCGGACTCTTTAAAACCGGTTATCCGGCAGGACGTGCTCTCTGAGGTCATCTATGTCTAAACGGGATGTGAAACTCTTTCTCACGGATATCGACGACGCAATCTCTGCAATACAGTCCTATACGGAAGGAATGACGTACGAACAACTGCTGGGTGACCGGAAAACACGCGAGGCCATCATTCTCAATTTTGTGGTGATAGGAGAAGCGATCAAGAAAATTCCCCGGGAGATTATCGATCGCCACCCGGAGGTTCCATGGAAAGAATTTGCGGGAATGCGGGATAAGATGGTCCACGGGTATTTCCAGATAAGTCCAACAATCATTTGGGAGACGAGCCGGCACGATCTCGCACCGCTTGCGGCCGAGGTAAAAGCGCTGCTACGGGAATATGCCTGAACTGTATCAATTCACAATTATGTTCTCCAAGCACCCGGACAGGACAGGGTTGCCGCCTTCCGGTATAGGCTTCCTGTCGCTGGGTCCTTTGCCTGGTATGGACCTGGTTGTTAACGGGTACGGCTGAATACATTCCGGTGACGGAAAATGAAAGCATTTTACCTGAGATGAGGCGTCAGGAAGGGAACTGGTGTGCAAAAATGGATTGCCCCGGATCTGGTTGGGCCCCGGAAGGTGGCAACCGGAGCCCTGTAAAGCCCCGGATTTATCCATCTCTTTTTTTGCTGCCTGGTACAAGTGCAAGAAACCCTGGTGTTGCCTGTCAGGAGTTCCATCCGGGAAAAGCCGTTAGAATGGATAATTTACAAAAAATCAAGGGTAATGTGCCAATAAAGCCCCTTGATTTCTTTATTTCTACGACGATATTTTCGTAAATTTCTCGTAACCGAAATTGAAATAAAAAAAGTTACCGAGATTTTGCCGACATACATTTTTCCCGTTATGAAAACTGTATATGGATATATCGCAATGTAGGGGGTCGCCACAGCGGCGGGTGCGGAGGCATTGTCGAAGCCCCTGGGAGCGCCTGAATGATTGATTCGAGAAATATTCTCGGAAAATTTTATTTGAATTATTGGGGGCTAAAATAGCACTTTACTCAAAATCAATGTTCAATGTATAATTGACAATAGCCACTCAAATATCATAGAGCGATAACGCCGGCTCGCTGGAAATACCCGCAGAAAATCGACAACCAAAACGACAACCAGGAACCAGGATTTTCCCTTTCTTATCCTGTGAGCCCGGTCACAATCCGGTCAGGCCATCACGTACCTGGTTGCCCTTCCCCTCTCCGCTGCCCTGATAAGCCCGGGATCCGTCATCCGGGCGAGCTCCTTACCGGCAGCCTGCCGTGAGATCCCGTACACCCGCATCAGGTCCTCGCTCTTTACCGGCCCGTGCATAGGGATGAACCCGGTGATTTTCCGGCGTAACAATTGCGCATTCCCAAATCTTATCCCTTGATGATATATATCAGAATCCGATTACTATGCCATTGAAAAAAGGATCATCGAAAGAAACCATCAGTGAGAATATCAGGACCGAGATAGCTGAAGGTAAACCGCAAAAACAGGCCGTTGCGATCGCGTTAAGTGTCGCGGGAAAATCGAATAAAAAGAAGAAGATTTGATCGTTACTGAGACCTTGCAACAAAAGCTACAGGCAGCCGTCAAAAGCATACATTCGTTCGGGTGGACTTTAGGAAAAGATACGATGAGTGGGAACAAGGAATTAAGATACATTTCAGGTGCAGGATATCCGATTCCTTATCGCACTCTGATTATTGACGGTTCTCCGGCATGGTAGGCCGATTTCCCAGAGCTTTGTCCTGCTCCAATGAAATGCCGGTGTAAATCCTGACGAATTCGCATCAGGATACACAATTTCGTCTATTAATGTCAGACATCTGTAACGGGGATACAAATCCTGCCCTCGAAAAATCTGTTCATGTTGTCAGCCGAGTCTCCAGACTGCACGGGTTTGGAAGTCAAGATTGCCTGCAACAAAGGTGGTGTTCGGAGAGAATGGAGTGGGAATTTCATAAATGAGATACCCCTCTGCCTTATTGCTCTCGCCAGGCAGGACATAACCCCCGGTCCCTCCCTTTCCGATCAGGTAATCATATTGAATGCCGGTAATGTTATCAATGGAAACGTCAGAACTCATCACCGATGAATAATTATATTCTTTACCATCTTTCACCACAACAAATTGTTTTGCCGAAGGGGCATACACTGACTTGCTGCTGGTTCCCAAAACTCTGATATACACGAAAAGGAACGTATTGCCTGCCTGAGGCTTCTCCAGGTTATAGCCGCGCTGCATTTCAAACGGTCGAGATGCAGCTGCCTGTTCTGCAGGGCTGTTCCATGTAGGAGAAGTCCAGTTATAGTACGGTTTTACTTCATATCGGTATATGGTTGCATTTCCCTGTTCATCCCCGCTTCCAAACGGGACGTACTCGTTCATTGCCAGTGCACCTGGAAATAACACCGGGGCTGGGGACAGGGTTGGGGTAGGTGTTGACAAGGTGGCCGCTGATGTGACCACGGGTACCGGGGTTTGAGTCTGGACTGCCGGGGATGTACTGGTGCATCCCGAGAAGAGGAGTACGACACAGAGTACTCCGAAAAATATGATGGTGGGTAAATATTTCATTCAATCTCTCCGCTTTACTAAAGTTCATGTTACCTGTTCGGCGATGTTTTTGTTATGAAAAACAATTCGTAATTATCATTTTTCATCACTGCCAGATCACTGGAATATATCGGGAATTTGTATATAAGGCTTATCTGATATTACAAAATCCGGAACAATGAAACGTGATCTCCGGAAATTACTGGTTTATGTGAAGATTTTTTAAGGTCAGGCAAGAACTGTCCTGGCAGGGTCGAAGATTTCACGGTACATGAACGGCTTTGGCGATAATCCCCTTTTTTATTCACATCAGCCTTCTGTTTTCCAGGGTTCCCTTTCGTGTGGATGATGCACCGTAACGTCGGTTACCAAAAGGCAATGGCCATTGTGTGGGCAGGGAACCCCGCTGTCCTTTGTCCGGGATGTATGGAATAAGAACAGACGGGGATCTCATTAGCGTTCATCGGTATTGCGGTGCTTTTCCTTCCTGCTCTTCGCAGTTATACCCAAGCTGGCCCGGTGCATGATGACGGCAGATCCAGATGCAGTGATTGAGGCGTTCAGGAAGAATGAGGCACATTAAAAAAGGGTATAGGATCATTTCGACCACCAACTTTTTCAAAAATATCGACGGAAAAATTGAATAAATGAATGACCAGAATAAATCTTTAAAAAAGTGAATCACTGCTGCAAATTA
>PMDE01000003.1 GCA_003154335.1 Methanoregula sp.
AAATTATCGGGCAACCCTGCTCCATTATCGCTGATGGTCATTCTGATCCGGCCGTTCTCCTGCACAACAGACATCTCAATGGTGCCTTTCGTTTGCCCTTTGAATGCATGTTTGTATGCATTCGAGAGGATCTCATTGACCACGAGTGCGCAGGGCAGGGCCTGGTCTACCGGGAGAAATATTTCCCCCGGACTGATCGTGCACTGTATCTCGTGCCCCTTATGGGAAAAAATATCTGATAATGCTGTTATCTGGTCCCTGCACTGGTCTATAATATTGATCTTCCCTATCTGTTTGCTCTCATACAACCGGGTATGGACCTGTGCCATGGTCTGTATTTTGAGGATCATGTCGGTCAGGATACTGGTTGTCGCTTCATCGGAAGAATTCATCCGGGTCATATCCAGCAGGGCTGATATGAGCTGGAGATTGTTCTTGACCCGGTGGTGGATCTCGCGGAGCAGCGTCTCTTTCTCGGCTACCAGTTCTTCCAGGGAGTCGCGGTTCTTTTTTAATTCTTTTTCTATCCTGCCCCGTTCGATGGCATAGCGCAGGGAACGGGCAATTAATGGCCCGTTCATCTGACCCTTGACAAGATAGTCCTGTGCACCCTCTTTGAGTGCATTCAGGCCGGTTTCTTCATTGTCAAGCATGGTCAGTACAACTACCGGCACTTCCCTGGTGAGATCCCTTATACGCCGCAGCGTGTCAAGTCCCTGGCTGTCGGGAAGGCCAAGGTCAAGAAGAATACTATCGATGCCGCCTGCCGCCAGATAGGGTTCCGCTGCCGATAACCGGTCTGCGCAAAGGATATCGAATAAAGATCCCGTACTGTCAGACAGTAGTTCACGTATCATCTCTGCATCGGCAGGATTGTCCTCAATCAAAAGTATCGTCATTGCAGGGGAACCTTATTTTTTTGACGGGAGTGTTACTACCGAGAACCAGAAGTTTTCAAGTGACCTCACGACCTGAACAAATTCTGCAAATTTTACGGGCTTTTTTATATAGCAGTTTGCATGGAGCCGGTATGATTCAAGGATATCCCTGTCATCCTTGGAGACGGTCATGATAACGACAGGAATATATTTCAGTTTATCATCCGCCTTGATCTCTGCAAGGACTTCTCTCCCGTCTTTCCTGGGCATATTAAGGTCGAGCAGGATGATATCCGGAGTCGGGGCCGAGGCGTACTGACCCCTTTTGTGGAGATATTCCAATGCTTCCACGCCATCATTCACTACATTGAGTTTATTGCAGAGTTTGTTGTCCGAAAACGCCTCCTGGGTAAGAGCGACGTCAGCAGGACTGTCATCGACCAGCAGGATCTCGACCGGTCGTGACCACTTCAGTATCTTTTCATTCTCGTTCATAGTTCGTCTCCTTCTTTCTTTTTGGAATGGTGAAATAAAACGTCGACCCCGAACCGGGAACAGACTCGATCCAGATAGTACCACCATGTTGTTCTGCAATTCTTTTACAGATTGCAAGACCTATACCGGTTCCGGGGTATTCGTCACGCGTGTGCAGGCGCTGGAAAATTTTAAAAATCCGGTCTGCATACTCCTGGCTGATACCAATCCCATTGTCAGAAACGGAAAATATCCAGTTGTTCTCGTCCTGTTTTGCTGATATATGGACCTTCGGGACGACGCCGGGCTGGTTGAATTTGATTGCATTTCCTACCAGGTTCTGGAACATCTTGGTTATCTGTTCCCTATCTGCAAATATTGAGGGAAGTGGATCGCTGGTTATGATCGCATTGTGTTCTTTAATGGCAACCTGGAGATCACTGAGTGCCAGGTCAAGTGAGACATTGCTGTCAATCAGCACAAATTCGTGGACCTGTGTCTGGACACGGGAATAGGCTAAAAGATCCTGGATCATCTGCTGCATCCGCGTGGTCCCTTCGGTGATGAAGTCGATATAGGTGTCGGCCTTTTCGTCGATTTTTCCGTGATAGCGTTTAACTAAAAGTTCAGTAAATCCTGATATTGCCCTGAGGGGTTCCTGCAGGTCATGGGAAGCGATATAGGCAAACTGCTGGAGTTCTATATTGGACCGGGCGAGTTCTGCGGCTTTGACTACAAGATCTTCTTCCAGCTTTTTTCGCTCGGTAATGTTCCGGATATTGCACTGGATGACCTTCTTGTTGTTCACTGTGTAGACGTTACTGAGGAATTCGACGGCAATCCGCCTCCCGTCAGCGGTTTCGAGGGGCATATCTTCGTACCGGACATATTCCTTGCGCTGCAGTTCTTCGAAATTTTCTTTATTGGCAACGATGTCCCTGAACAGGCCTATCTCCCATATCTTTTTGCCAAGGAACTGGTCCCGTGAAAATCCCAGCATTTCAATCAAAAAAGGGTTTACTTCGACGATCTGGCCGGTATCTGCATCGAGGATGAGAATGCCGTCCTGTGCCGTCTCAAAGAGCCGCCGGTACCGGATCTCAGAAGCCACCTGTGCTTCTTCCGCCCGTTTGCGCTCGGTGTTATCCCGGATNNTTGTTGGCAACAATGTCCTTGAACAACCCGATCTCCCAGAGTTTCTTACCGAGGAACTGGTCCCGGGAGAATCCCAGCATATTAATTAAAAAGGGATTCACTTCGACAATCTGCCCGGTGTCCGCATCAAGAATGAGAATGCCGTCCTGTGCCGTCTCAAAGAGCCGGCGGTACCGGATCTCTGAAGCGACTTGTGCTTCTTCCGCCAGTTTACGTTCGGTATTGTTCCGGATGTTGCACTGGATGACCTTCTTGTTATTCACCTCATAGACACTGCTGACGAACTCGACGGCAATCCGCTGCCCGTCAGCGGTTTCGATCGGCATGTCCTCGTACCGGATAAATTCCTTGCGCTGCAATTCTTCGAAATTGTCTTTGTTGGCAACAATGTCCTT
>PMDE01000127.1 GCA_003154335.1 Methanoregula sp.
TTTCTGATGCAACAAAATCCCAGACGAATTAGATTTTAACTCAGAACAAATCCTTTTTTTCAAAAACACGGGAAACCGTGCCTGGTCGGACGGAAAGAGACCATCCGGCCCCTCGCTCATGACCATAGTGATGACGTTATTGTCACATATATCCGGCAACCTGATTAACCGGCTTTCCTTTGGGATTTGCGAAAAAAACCACCGATGATCCGGGATGGAGAAGTCTATACTCGAAACCCACAATCGTTTAACAGAGGCAATTTGCATCACTTGCCAAAATACCGCAGAACGGTTAAAGATCTTTTTAGTAAGGTATCCAAAGACGAATTTACCCTGTTTTAATTCCAATACTTCTTTAAGGGATAATCTACCAAACAATTTATTGATTATCAATGGGAAAAATTCTGATTGTGGATGATACTCTCTTCATGAGAACACTGTTAAAAAATATCCTGTTTTCCGGCGGACACACGATTGCCGGTGAAGCAGGAGATGGCGAAGAGGGCGTTGCAAAATATAAGGAGCTGAAACCTGATCTCGTTACCATGGACATTGTTATGCCCAAACTGAATGGGATCGAAGCATTAAAGGCGATTAAAGAGTTTGATCCGGCAGCCAAGATCGTTATGTGCACAGCAGTCGGTCAGGAGCAGATGGTGAAACTCGCCATCAAGAGCGGTGCAAAAGGTTACATTATCAAACCATTCCAGGCCCCGAAAGTATTAGAAGAAGTCAAAAACGTCCTCTCAAGCTGACGGCCATGGTAAAAGTTCTCATAGTTGATGATTCCGTGTTCATGCGAACGGTCATACGGGACATGCTCGCAAAAGATCCGGTTATCGAAATAGTGGGAACTGCATCTGACGGCCTTGACGCGCTTGAAAAGATCCACGACCTCAGTCCCGACCTCATAACCCTGGATATTGAAATGCCGAAAATGACAGGCCTTGAGGTCTTAAAAGAACTGCAAAAAATAAAGAAGCCGCCAAAAGTCCTGATGCTGAGTTCCCTAACTTCAAAAGGCGCTGAGATGACCGGGAAGGCAATTCAGCTCGGGGCTGATGATTTCATGTTAAAACCTACGGAACTTCCTCGTGTCCGGGAAATCAGTGAAGAGTTAATTGCAAAAGTCAAACATCTTGCCACACTCGCCTCGACTATCATCCCTCATAAGATCCCCCTTCGTCCTGCCGGGCCTGCAGACCGTGTCGTACTCATCGGATCATCGGCCGGGGGACCACCCCAGGTCGATATACTGCTTTCCATGTTGTCACCTGATCTTCCCGCGGGGGTGATCATAACCCAGCATATGCCCGTTGGTTTTACTGCACCTCTTGCCGAACGTTTCAACAGAATTGCTACCATGCCGGTCCGGGAGACACAGAATGGCGACCTGCTCGAGACAGGAAAAATTCTGTTGTCGAAAGCTGGAGTTCACACAATTGTTTCTGGGATGATGGGAGTAAATGGAAAGACATCGGGGCGCATCGTCCATTCAACATCCCCTCCGGTACACGGGGTGAGACCCGCAGTAGACAAGACATTTGAGTCCGCTGCGCATGTCTACGGAAAGAACACGGTCTCCGTCATTTTAAGTGGTATGGGAAATGACGCAGGTGAGGGCGCACTCGCGATAAAAAATGCAGGCGGGGTGAGCCTTATTTGTGATGAGAAAGACTGTCTTGTATACGGGATGGCACGATCTGCGATAAGGAATAATGCCGTTGACCAGGTCATTCCATTAAAAAAAATGTCACAGGAGATTGAGCGTACAGTGAGCCGGATGGAGGAGAACCGTGTCTGAGTTTGAGCAATACCGCGGGCTGTTTGTCGCAGAATCCCGTGAAAATCATGAGAACCTGGTAAAGAACCTGTTACTCCTTGAACTGGGTTCATATCAGGACGCCATTGATGAAATCTTCCGTTCTATCCATACCCTTAAAGGGGCATCTGCATCGATGGGATTTTCCACAATGGAACATCTTTGTCACAGCATGGAAGACGTCTTCTCCCTTATCCGCAGCGGATCTGCAAATATTTCACCGGAGCTCGTCAATCTTCTCCTGACCTGTTCGGATATTATCGAGCAGATGCTGGATGATATCGAATCCGGAGGAGATTCATCGTCAAAAAACCCGGAAAATGAGATTTATGCTCTCCGGCAATGGATTGAGCAGCATGGGGGCAAGCCAAAAGACAGCCGCGAACGATCGCCTGTCCCGGCGCCTGTTCCTACACCGGTTATTGTTCCAGAAGAAGCTTCAAAGCCCGTGGAAATAGAAGGCTGCCAGGAATTTGATATGCAGATTACTGTCGCACAGGAATGCATTATGAAGGATGTCCGGGCAATGCTTGCGCTCGGAAACTTACAAGCCCTTGGGACGATCATTTCAGTGGATCCTACCGTTGAGGCGATTGATGAAGGGAAATTTAACGGTACACTTCAGATCCGTATTGCGAGTGATGCCGGCGAGGAGGCATTACAAACGGCAGCCTCAGGCACTGAGATTTCCGAAGTTGTGATACGGGCTGTAAAGAAACAGGAGACGCCATCTCCGGACAATATCACCGACAGCGTCCCCCATAGTGATGCGCCCGAAATTGTTCCCAAAGTCGCAGCAGATAGTGTACCTCATAGTGTTGTTCCTGCCGTTGTACCTGAAATTATTCCTGACACTGCAAAAATGGTTGATCAGGATAAAAAACAATCCGCGTTGCCGGATAAAACACGGGAGATAAAAAATCTCAGGGTTGATATCAATCAGCTCGACCATATCATGAACCTGGTCGAAGATCTCGTCATCAACCGGGGCAGGCTGAAGCAGATCGCAGAACATCACAAAATCAAGGAACTGGATGAGGCGATAGGCATGGTTGACCGATCGGTCTCCGAACTCCAGAACCAGATGATGATCATCAGGATGATCCCCCTGAACCACATCTTCAACCGGCTTCCAAGGGTCGTACGGGATGTTGCCCAGTATGATAACAAAGAAGTCGAATTTGTTATTGAAGGCGGAGAAACCGAACTGGACCGGAGCGTGATGGACGGGCTGAATGATCCCCTGCTTCACCTTATCCGTAATGCAGTAAATCACGGAATTGAATCTCCCGATACCCGTAAAAAAGCCGGAAAACCGGCAAAGGGGAACGTCAAGCTCTCTGCCCACCGCGACAGAGATAATGTGATCATAGAACTCATCGACGATGGTGCAGGAATCAATGTCGAAAAGGTCAAGGCAAAGGCGATTGAGAGGGGAATGATCACTTCAGAAGCCGCAGCAACTTTCACAACGGAACAGGCAATTGACCTGTTATTCCAGCCGGGTTTCTCGACCGCCGACAAAATAACTGACATAAGCGGTCGGGGTGTCGGGCTCGATGTTGTCAAAAGGTCCATTGAAGCCCTGAAAGGTACCATACGTGTTGACACAACCCCGGGTAAAGGGAGCAGGTTTGAGCTGTTACTCCCGCCGACAATGGCAATTGTTGACGTGATGATCGTCAGCATTAACGGGAAACGACTGGGCATCCCCATCAGCAGTATTGTAGAGGTGGCAAATTTCAGGAAAGACACTACCCACCAGATCGGCAAAGGAGAAGCGATTTTGCTGCGAAATGAGGTCCTTCAGATCCTCTGGCTGAATGAGATGGTGGGTAAATCAAATTCCTGCGAGATCCTCATTGTTGTTCAATACCATAAGAGAAAATGTTGTATCCCGGTTGATATCGTTGAAGGCAAGCAGGAAGTGGTTGTAAAACCCCTGAGCAGTTTTATTGGAAATGCCAAAGGAGTGAGTGGGGTTACCATCCTCGGTGACGGTTATGTCATCCCGGTACTTGATGTGAATACCATTATTTAGGAGAAGACCATGAAATTAACGACAGTCCAGGCAGATGCGGTTCAGGAACTTGGAAATATAGGAGCTGCACACGCAGCGACTACCCTTTCCCAGATGCTGGGAAGCACAATCGAGATGAGCGTTCCCGCCATCAAAGTGATTGATCTTTCCCAGCTGGGACAATACATGGGTGAAGAATCGGCAGCAATGGTTATGTTTGAACTCCAGGGGGATATTCCGCACGGAGGCTATATCCTGTTTTATATAACGCAGGAATCTGCAATCCGCATGACAAACACCATGCTTGGAATGACGGAAATGAATCGCCCCCTCAACGAAATGGACCAGAGTGCACTGCTCGAAGTAGGAAATATCATGGTCTCTGCATTTCTCGATGCAACCGCAGAACTGCTCGGTTTTATAATGCTTCCCTCCCCTCCGTCACTCACCATCGACATGGCCCACGCTGTAATGCAGTCGCTCATTGCGCAGATGCAGGAGGAGACCAATGAGGTATTACTGTTCTCGACCGAACTTGTCTGTGAGGAACACAAGATAGACAGCGATATTATCATGATGCCCGAGAGAAGCACACTCATCAGGATAATAGAACTTCTCGAAAACATGATGAAGGCTTAATTGCAAACCGGAACAGCCATGCCCGACTCCCCTTCATACAACGAACAGACAGCGATGATCGGTATAGGGGAATACCGGATCGGCGCTTTCCCGATGATGACAATAGGTCTGGGTTCCTGCATAGGACTTACACTGTTCGATCCCAATCTCAACCTGGGAGCGATGGTGCACATCATGCTGCCCGAAAGCGCCGGAAGGAAGGACCGCCCTGGAAAATATGCGGATACTGCAGTTCCGCTCCTTATCAATGAGCTCAATGCCCTCGGGAGTAAGAACCGCTCTGTCGTTGCAAAGATAGCGGGCGGTGCGTCCATGTTTGAGTATTTCGGCACCAATCTTAACATTGGTGAAAGAAATGCAGAAAAAGTTCGAATAATGTTAAAAGAGCATCATATCCAGATGGCTGCTGAGGATGTGGGCGGCAAAATGGGCCGTTCCGTAACCTTCCTCCCGGCAAGTGGCGGCAAGGTCTCTATCCGCAGGGCCGATGGGACAACAACGGATCTCTGATCTTTTGAATTTTCTGGGGGACAAGTATTGTCTCTCCTTTTTTTTATGAAATTTTCTCCTAGTACTATTCAGATAAATGGATATCCCCATACTCCTGCAGGTATCAGAAAATGCTCTGATTTGGTGACCACCCACGCTATAATCCGGGTCTGAATCCATCACGAAAAAATGATAGCCTGAAATTACCCACTTTTTTCTATAAGTTTTCAGTAACGAAATTTTTTCAAAATTTCCTCGTAAGAATTGAAAAATGCTGAGGGAATGTATAAGACTTCCCCCTATATTTTTATTCTTCCCTCATTTTTCTCCGGGTCCGGGCATATTCCGGGAGTTTTCTGAATTATAAAGCGATAATTTGTCCGGGGGAACAGGTATCTGTTGCCCCCTGTCACTACGGCTATTACCTTTCAGTTGAAACCGTGGATGATACAAATCTTACTACAATACAGATCTTTGGATAGATTTCTTTAAGATATTGTCCCATTTTAACTACAGAATTATTCTGCATTAACACAGGAAAATTACCATAATAAACCGAATTCATCATAAAAAAAATTCAGGTTATCGGATCCATCAAAGCTAAAAAAACCGGTCAATAGTCAAGTCAGGCGACGGCCATGTCCCTTCCCTTGATCCACCCCTGCATTTAGGGATAACTCTGAAGTACCTGTCAGGTAATTTCGTCCAATCGTTTCCCATTTTCCTTATGAGGGATTATCGCATTCCAGGGGGGTTACAGCGGCAGGAACGAGCCAATGAAGAGTCGACAAGGAGCGTCAAAACATGCAGGTATCATTCAATAAAAAATAAAAATTTTTTATTCGCTGGAACAGGATTATCCTCTTTTTTAATCATTTTGACGGTGTGCCCGCATTCCTCAGTTCTTTTTCACAATACTGGTCAATGGAATCAAGAATTGCTTTTCGTGCTCTCTTGACAGACTTCTCGTCATCTGAAAATAAATCAGATGCAATGTACCTGAGCATAGTTGCGTAGTACTGTAACCGGGGAAAATCATTCTCGAATTGTGCGATACGACCCATCCCCTCTTTTTTTTCGCCGTTGAGAAGATCAAAGGCTATATCGAAAAGATAGGTCATGTGGATTGGCATGTTTTTTGAATCCGCCAGCTTTCTGAAACTGTGATACGTGATCTTTTTTTTCGTCAGGAGAGAGAATTTGAGCCCGAGATATATCGGTTCAAGATCATCGGGATACTGGCGGATCAAATTGTTCAGAACCCCCGCCGCACCACCAGCATCACGTTTGTCAAGGTAATAATTGTACATCACCCGCAGGAAATGAAAATCGTTATAAAACCGTTCCGAACTTATATCCAGTAACCGCTTCCTCATCTCGCTGTCACGGGAGAACTCAGCATTTTCCAATCCGATTTCGATGAACCATCTCTCGCTGGGAAACCATTCAAGGCCTAAAAAGACCATCTGCCAGAAAATCTTGTCAAGAAATAAAGGGTTGTCCAGATGCAATTGTTTCAGTGTGTTTACCGGCGCTTTGTTATGAGCGAGGTTCATTATGGTTTCGCGGGCAAGGAGTTCCATTTCACCGGGACGCTGACTTTTGTCCGGTGTATCAGCCTTCCCAATCTCACACTGGGAAAGCATGTAATAGCAGTATGCTGCAGCAGTGCCGATCTTGGCATCCCGCTCAGCGTAGTTTTTCAGGTAGTTGACGGCATGGGTATAGTCCCCGGTTTTTAATAACTTCAGGCCAACAACAATATTGATACCGGTTTCCGCATTTTTTTCTTTTTTGAAGCGGAGAGCATTCTGGGTAACTTTTTTGATATATTCAAAATCGTTACCGTTAAGGCTGGCATCCAGCACATTAAAAGTAACATTATCAATAAACTCATCATGAGATTCATCAGTGATATCAGGGAAGGAATTCTCAAGGGCTGATATCACATGTCCATAAAAAACCGGGAGGTTGGAGTCAACCTTTTCCGAATTGCGTTCAATATAGCCAATGAAATCTTTTTTCAAGAGGTTCAGCTTTTCATAGGTGATCGCATCCGAAAGCTTCTCTCCCCGCATATACAAAAAATGGCATGTTTAAATATTAAAAGGTATGACAGTTGAAATTAGTCCTCTCCGGCAAACACCGGTCATGATTAAATCATGGTTTGATATGATCACCAAAAGATCATTAAAGCACCATTTCAATCTTTCATCGATCTTATGACCGCGCGTCTGTTTATTGAATAACTTTCGGGATAGTCGTGAACCGGTTTCTTTAAAAAAATACTTTTTTCAGACAATAGGGACACGTATCCGGCTATTCGGTCTTTGGTATGATCAGATCCCGTTACCCGTATTGTACGAAAGAGACGATAAAAAAATCCATCATAAAAATTTAAGATGAAACAATCAATCCTTTCGATATGCATCATAATAATTTCTCGGGGTTTCGAGCTGTATATAATATGAATCAATATTTTCCGTACTGATAATCATGTACATGCTGGTATTCGAATACTGGACCACCCGGTACGATTTTCCCCCGTTTTGTATCTCTTCTCCTTTAATAATTCCCCCGGTATCGGCGTGACAGAGAACCATACGAAAGATACCGTACTGGGGATGGGTCGTCGCGACAACCGTTGTGTTGATTAACCAGACGGGATAGGGGATAGAAAAAAACCGGGTAAGCCCTCCCCGTGTATTTTCAATATATGCGAAGGGCACCCACTCTGTTGTGCGTGAGGGTATTTCCGATGCACCGAATATCTCCATATGCTCAGGGATCCTGTACAATGGATAAGAAAAAGGTTTGTCGGTATAGGAAATGGAATAGAGNNGGGCTGGTGCGACCCTTCGGACTTGATCGGGAAGAGGGACTGGGGATTAGCTATCACCGCTACGAGGATGACGATCACCATACCTGCAATCAGGGTCAGAACATCTCCAGTATTCACGTACAGTACTGGATATAGGGCTTTAAAAAAACCTCCGGACAATCACGGATCCTTATCAGCAGACGAAAAAAAGTCAAAAAATAATCCCGGGATCACGTTTTGATGCCGGATTCCCGATTGGTCTTAAAATATTCAGGGAAAAAACAATAAAGACGCATTGTGAAGGCAGAAACGATATTTATTATAGGATACAGTATAAATAGAAGAATGATCAGGTGGTACAATTACAATCGTTACCTTTTCTCACCATAAAGGGGGTACAGGCAAGACAACCTGCTGCCTGAATATTGCTGGTTTCTGTCAGAAGGCCGGGAGAAAAGTACTGGTCGTTGATTGCGATCCTCAGGCAAATGCGACCGCTGGTCTTGGTTTCGATCCCAGTACTTTTGGCAAAAACATGTATGATGTGTTCATGGGAGGAATTGACGATTTCCCCGGAGTGGTAATCCAGGACATTATCAAAAAAACAGCTTCCGGTATTGACCTGGCACCTTCGCACCTTGATCTGGTTGGTGCGGAACCTTTTCTCTACCAGGCAAAATTCCCTTCGGGCGTACTCAGCGAAGCACTCGCCAGCGTTAAAAACCAGTATTCACACATATTCATTGATACACCACCGAGCATAGGTCAGTTTGTAATCAACGGGCTCTATGCATCAGATCATGTTATTGTTACCCTTGATTCAGGATCGTTTGCACTGAACGGAGTCTCTACTCTTTCAACAATATTTTCAGATATAAAAGATGGACTGGGTAAAGAGATCAGGCCGGATATGGCAATATTCAGCCGCTGGGGGGAAGGTATATTTCCACCCACAACTTCTCCTGCCGCAGATGAGAAAAAGGATCTTTTCAGTCGGATTCTTACCATCTTTTCCCGGCCAGCAGAGCCTGCACCGGAGGATCTGAAATCGGGAGAAGAGTTCAGGCATGAGCAGGAGCGGCTGCTAACGACCCTTAATGTTATCAAGCGAAGATTTCCGAGCGTATATACAGTCCCGTATTCTCCCACCGTATATGAAGCCCAGAAACGTGGAATGCCTATTTCACATTTTGCGCCCGACAGTCCTGCCGGAATTGCGTATAAAATCATTGCAGATGAGGTTATGAAATGGAACTAAAAGAAATTGAAAATGCGTTAAAGAAAACCAGTGAAGGGGATTTCTCTGTCCGTATAGACGAGAGCAAAGTGGAAATCGGTTTAAAACCCGTAGCATCGATGCTGAACAAGACCTTTGAAAAAGCGGCACTAGCAAAGGAACTGAAACAGCGTGCCGATGTAATGATCCAGTACAATCCCATGGCGATTGCTATCCTGAGAAAAGATAAAACCAGGATCCATATCAATAAAGCCTATGAAACCATCTGGCGCGGGACACGGGAAGAACTTTTGAAAAAGAAACTCTCGGATTTCGATATTACTATCCTTTCCGGGGAACACCTTTACGCATGTTTTGAGACAAAAAAACTTGCAATCACCCAATGTCTCGTGACATTTCCGGATGGAGTTAAGAAATACCTTACACTCAATGCAATCCCGATTCTGACAAAGAGCGGAGAAATCGACGGTGCATTTTATATATGGATCGATAACACTGAACTTCACGAAAAAATGGAAGCGGTAAAAAAGGTTGAGCAGCGGGTCGACAAGATCCTCCAGGAAAATCCGTTTCCCCTCTTCACTATCGATCCTGAGCTCAATGTAAAAATTTCAAATCTGGCATTCCTGTTACTTACCGGTTATTCGAAGGAGCGTGCAGCTACCCTCTCGATGAAGGATTTCAAATATCTCAAAAATAAAGGCGAAACCGTAGAGGGAACGATAAAATCGAAGAAACGAAGCCAGGGAGAATCAACCATAGAATTTCCCGGGGGCACTTATACCCTTGAATGGTTCTATATACCCCTGCTCGACGCAGAAGGTAATGTTGAAAATCTCCTGGTAGTGTTTAACGACATTACNNTCGAAAGGAGATCTGACCTTTCAGGCGCCGATCAACGATGGCGATCCTCTTATCAAGTTGAAAAAAGATTACAATGCTTCTGTCACTTCCATCAGGAAAGTCATTGAAGAGCTGGAAAAATCAGCAAAACAAATAGAAGTTACCACAGAAGAAACCAGCCGTGGGACAACAGAAATATCCAAATCAACCGAACAGGTTGCAATCGGGACCCAAAAATCTGCCGATGGTGCGAAAAAACAGCTTGATGAAGTAGAAAAAGTGGGCAGGGAGATTTCTGACCTTTCGGCTTCTATTGAGGAGATTGCCAGCACATCGCAGGAACTGATGTCGCATGCCCAGAGGGCAGCAACCGAAGGCAACCAGGCATCCGAACTGGGCAAGATAGCCACTGCAAAGATGACGGTTGTAGAAAAAATTGCCGGGGAGAGCGTCCAGGAAATCACTGCACTCAACGAAAGGATGAAGGAGATCTCCAATATCGTGAGGATGATTGCTGATATTTCCAGCCAGACNNGGGTTTGCAGTAGTTGCCGGTGAAGTCCGTAACCTTGCCGGGGAGTCCAAGACCGCGACAAATCACATAGAAAGTCTCATCAGTTCTATCCAGAGCAACAGCGATAAAACCGCAGCTGCCATAAAAAGTTCCTATACCGAGATCCAGGCGGGAATCGAAAGTGTTAACAAAACGATCGAAGCCCTGAACCGGATTATAACAGAGTCAAATGTTGTTGCCCAGGGAGTAAGTGAAATCACCAAAGCAACCGAGGACCAGGCCGAGGCTACAAACCGTGTGGTCCAGGGAATGGATAAATCCAATATAATCACCCGCGAGAACCAGGGACGTATGGAGGATATGGCGGCTCTCGCAGAGGAGACCAGTGCTTCAACAGAAGAAATTGCGAGCGCATCGGCTGAGCTTGCTGAACTCGCAAACCGGCTGAAGAAGATAATGGAACAATTCAGGCTGAGGTAGGAATGGCCTCAACGGTCGATGTAGTAGAATTTGTTCTGGGAGGTGAACGTTATGCCCTCGACATCCAGTTCGCACGGGAAATTGTTGAGATGATACAGATCACCCCCATACCCCGTGCTCCCTCATACATCTCCGGGGTGATCAACCTTCGAGGGGAGATCACAAACATCATGAACCTCAACACTTTGCTGGGATTGCCCCACACGGAAATACGGGATAACCAGAAGATCGTTGTCCTGGTTCCGGAAGCATCCGGGGGCAGTAATGTCGGCATTATCGTTGACGATGTCATCAGTGTTCTTCAGGTCGCTGAATCAGATGTCGAACACCTCGGTGAGGGACTCGCATCCGAAGTTTCGAGCTTTGTAAAAGGCATCATCAAACTGAAAGGCGATGAATCGGACAAAAAGAATACGGGACTGATTATCTGGATAGATATGCAAAAAGTCCTCGAAGACCTGACAAAAAAATGAACCATCAGGAAAAGCGAATGGCAGAAATTACCAATGCAGGACAATTAATGGGGGGATCAAGATGACAGAACTACCAGGGAGAAAAGCGTTATTTACGGGGGCTGCCGGACAAAAAACTGTAACCAGATCTGAAGAGGAAATTGCACCTACTATAATTGCACCTCCAATAATCGTGCCCACGATTAAATCCGAAAACGGAAAATCTGAACAAATAATCGAGGAACTCAGACAAAGACTTGATGTGATGGTCAGCAAAAATCCAGTCCCCATGCTCGTCACAACTCCCACCCTCTTAATCATCGAGGCAAACCCCGCTTACCTCCAGATGAGTGGCATCAGCGAAAAGGAACTTTTGCGCACCAATCTGAAAAATTTCAGGATTATCAGCCAGAAAGGAGACGGGGCAAAAATTGCAATACAGGAGAAACGGCGTTCATTTGGTGAAGTAACCGTGGAACTGCCCTCCGGAACGCGCAATCTCGAACAATACTGCATCCCTGTGTTAAACCCTGACGGCACCATAACCAACCTTCTTTTTGTCTACACTGACACAACTGAACAGAAGAAAAAGAACGAGGAGATCGAGGTACTCAAGCACCGTTCTGAGACTATCGTCCAGCAAAACCCCATGCCCATTATCCTTGTGGATATGAACTTCCGCATCCGCGTTGTAAATGAGGCATATGCCACCCTGAGCGGAATCAACAGAAGTGACCTGCTCAAGATGACGTTGCGCGATTTTAAAATACTGGATCAGAGCGGTGAAGGAATTAAGCAGGCAATCCAGGAAAAGAGGAGAACCTCTGGAGAGGTTCTCGTTGAATTCCCATCGGGTGCAAAGCGGCTTTTACAATACGGTATTCCTATTCTGGATAACAGTGGCACCGTGACGACTATTCTTATAGTCTATAATGATGTCACGGAAGATCGCCGGCAGATGGAGGAAATTACCAAACTGCACCGGACTTCTGACAGCATTGTCCAGCAAAATCCGATACCGATATTGATGACGGATCCAGGTTTCACGGTTGTTGAGGCAAATACGGCCTATGCAAAGATGAGCGGCATATCACGCGAACGCGTCATTGGCATGAGCCTCCGCGAGATTAAAATCCTTGAACAGAAAGGAGAAGGCGCACGGGTCGCAATAGAAAAGAAACAACGTGCCTTCGGTGAGGTTACTGTTGAACTCCCCAGCGGTACGCACATTCTTGAACAATATGTGATGCCCATCCTGGATGAAAATGAAAAGATCACGAACCTCCTTTTCGTATATAATGAAGTAACTGCCCAGCGAAAGAACCAACAGGAACTCGAAAAGAAGATGGACGAGGTTGCTTCGCTCAAACTCCGGTCAGATACTATCGTCAACCAGAATCCTATGCCTATTATGCTGATGAATACAGAGTTCAAAATCATCATGGTCAACAATGCTTATATCTCCCTTACGGGTCTTTCCAAAGAGCGGCTTATGAGCATGAGCGCAAAAGATTTCAGGATCCTCGAACAGCAGGGAGAAGGTCTGAAAAAAGTCATCCAGGAACAAAAAAGGAGCGTTGGGGAGGTTAAAATTGAATTTCCGAGCGGGACGCGTATCCTCAGCCAATACGGGATCCCGATGGTGGATCCAAAGGGCAAACTCCAGACCATAATGTGTGTATACAATGATATTACGACACAACGCGAGCAGGAATTAAAGATCAAGGATATGATGGACGAGGCAAAGTCCAACGCCGATCTCCTGACCGCGAGCGCTTCTGAACTCCAGATGGCTCTTGCCAGGATTGCACAAGGTGATCTAACCTACCGGGTCAGCATTGACGAAGCAGATCCCCTGGTAAAGCTTAAATCAGACTATAATTCCGCCGTGGATTCCATAAAAAGTGTCCTCACCGATCTGCTGCAGGCAATGTCTAAGCTTGGTGCAACGATCAACGACACGATTAAAAGCACCGAAGAAATAGCAAAAGCGACTGAACAGGTTGCCGTCTCATCCCAGAAATCGGCTGATAATTCAAAATTGCAAATCACCAATGTCGAAAAAATTTCGAGTGATATCTCAGATATATCTGCATCCATTGAAGAGATAGCGAGCACTTCCCATGAAGTAATGACTCATGCAGAAAAAACATCCCGTGAAGGGGGAAAGGCAGCAGAGATCGGGAAAATTGCTACAACCAAGATGCAGAATGTCGAGCGGATATCCAAGCAGAGCGTAGATGAGATTACAGGACTGAACGAACAGATGCGGGCAATCTCCAAAATTGTGAACCTCATCACGGATATTGCCAACCAGACGAACCTCCTGGCACTCAATGCAGCAATTGAAGCAGCACGGGCAGGTGAACATGGCCGCGGTTTTGCGGTAGTCGCAGGTGAAGTCAAGAATCTTGCCGGCGAATCCAAGAAAGCCAGCAGCCAGATCGAGACCCTCATTAAGGCTATCCAGGCAAAGAGTGAGCAGACATCAAGTTCGATGAAAAAATCCTTCGAAGAGATTAAAACAGGTATCGAAAGCGTCAACAAGACCGTCGAAGCACTCAATCTGATCATTTCCGAAGCAACGATTGTATCTCAGGGGGTTACCGAGATCACCAAAGCAACAGAAGACCAGGCGCAGGCAACCAACACCCTTATGAGTGGTATCGAATCTGTGTCCTCCCTGACCCGGGATAACCAGAAACGCATGGAGGACATGGCAGCTCTTGCTGAGGAGACCAGTGCCTCGACACAGGAGATAGCGAGCGCTTCTGCAGAGCTCGCGGAGATGGCAAATCACAGCCGGAAGATGATGGAGAAATTCCGCCTGAACTGATATCAGGCGCACATCTTCTTCTCCTGTCAGGCACCGGTTATTAAGTTATCCCTCTGAATCAAAGATCACAAAAGGAACTCTCAAAGATACTATGGACGATTTTGCTTTGCTGAAAAGATATATCGGCCAGAAATTGGCTATTCAATGTTCGAATTACAAGGAAGACTATCTGAAACGCAGGGTCCTTTCGAGGATGCGTTCGACCGGTTGTTCAACGTTCGATGATTATCTTGCCTACCTGAAAGCAAACATTCCCGAAGAAGAAATACTACGTAAAGCGCTTACCATCAATGTCACGGAATTTTTCCGGGATAATGAAGTATACGAGGTTGTGAGAAAAGATATCCTGCCGGAATTATTCAAACAAAGAAAACGCCTGCGTATCTGGTGTGCCGGGTGTTCTACCGGAGAAGAGCCCTATTCGCTTGCCATGATACTTTCCGATCTCATGGCACAGAATCCGGAGTTCTCTGCCCAGATCTTTGCTACTGATATCGACAAAGTCGTGCTCGCAAAAGCCCAGGAGGGTATCTTCGGCCCGAAAGTAATGGTCAAATTGTCTGAAGCACAGATCCACCGCCATTTTATACTGCTCCCCGATGGGAATTACCAGGTAAAACCCAATTTAAAGGATATTATAAGGTTCCGTCCTCATGACCTGATGAGCGGGGTCCCTGTTTCTCGGTGGCTTGACATGGTCAGCTGCCGGAACGTGACGATCTATTTCACCGAAAACCAGAAGGATGAACTGGCAAAAATGTTTCATGCTGCGCTGGTACCCGGGGGTTACTACATTATCGGCAAAACAGAATACCTAGGCCGGCAGGTTGAAAACCTGTTTGTGTCGCACAATTCCCTCCAGAAAATTTTCACAAAAAAAGATTNNCTGCTACAGTTTTCTCTCCAGGGTGTCCTGACAAATAAGAATTTTTCATCGGTTGAGCCCTCCCACCGAACTTTGATTAAAATCAAGGATATGTGCTATTTTAACCGCAAGAATCGTTCTGCTTTAACGAGAGAAAATTACGATAGTAACTGGTCCGGAATACATAAAGAAAAAAATTCACGTTATCGGTTCAATCAAAAGCTAAAAAACTGGTGGATAATCAATGAGGCGATAGTCCCAGTCCTTTTCCTCGACCCCGCTACTTCGTGGAGATCGCAATTTGGGACGCTTCAGCGGCGGGGATCGACCTATGGCAAGTCCCCAAAGACGTCAAAGCAAGCCAGTATCATTCAAAAAAATGAGAACTTTTTAGTCGCTGGAATGGGACTATAACCAAATCAAAAACAACGTAACCAGCCGTGGCCCATGGAAGACTCAAGTGATATCCGATATAGAGGAAAAGTTTCCACATCACGGAATGAACACGATCTGTTCAAATTTGTTTCTCACGAACCAAAAAAGGATATATCAATGGGTTTCCCTGCTGTCCTCCTCTTCTTTTGGACCGCGCTCGAGTCCTTTAACCAGGTTCCGCTGAAACTCCTTGCGGGCTTTACGCAGTTGTAGCTGATTGTACACAGTAAAAAAATTAATCCCGACTATAATAATTACGAGAAAAAGGCTCACCCAGAGCATTACTCCCTGTACAGAAAGGAAGGCCGACCAGAGGAGTCCAACGAACGAGATCAGGTAAAACATGATCCAGGTTCGAAGTTCCGGGAGTTCCATGTGAACTCATAGTGGTTGATCCCATAATAAAATATCCGGCTTTTTTCGAAGACAGACACTCGGACATGCATTTTTATTGTTAAATACTTCCCGGGAAATATTTCATGTTTTTTATAAATAAAGTGAAACATCGCGGATTGATTTCATTTTATGGTCCCGCCACTAATAGTATAAAAAAGAATAAATAATAGGATTGGGTCTTTTTTTTTTATTTCTTGCGAGCAAATTTGTGAGAAAATTTCGTAACTGAGACTAAAAATGAAAAACGCTAATCCTTTTCCGGATAAAGTACAAGGCTAGAACCTGCTTTTTTCTTAGACCTCAAGGGTGAATCCTTCTTGAAACTCCGGGAGCTTCAGCGATGCCCCAGCGACCGCCGATGCGCAGACCCTCCCTGCGATATGACGGCGTATTCTTTTTATATAGTCGAGTATGCCGGAAAAAAATAAGGAACTTTTTTTCAATTCATTTCAGATCAGTGGTTTATCGATTTTCACGTCCCCGGAGTAATAGTTTTTTTTGGTGTTTTATAAGCAGTTTACTTAACTTTTTCCAGGTATCACTTTTTTGTTTGTCTGACCCCAGACTGAGTCTCTCGCGAAGTCGGATCCCCACAGAGGCGGGGGAGACAGCTTTGAAAATGGCCCCTGGGACGTAATAACTATCGATTGGAGGATATTTTTTTCGATGGTTTTTTTGAAAAGATCTGGTGAGAGAATAACACTCTGCCATGAAAAAAATCTTTTCATGAATTCCAGAGTTTATCTTCCTGCTTTCCTTTTTTCAGCTTCCATATCGAGAATAATTTCCAGTTCGAGGGATTTGCCGTATGCTACCTGGGCCTCGTCATTTCTCCCGAGTTCGTCCAGACAGACCCCCTTGATATACCAGGCAGAGGCATCATTTCCGTTCAGTCCGAGCGCCCTCGTGCAGGCGAACACAGCATCCTCAAACCGTTCGAGATTATACAAGGCATGTCCCTTTTTTGACCATGCTTCAGAATAATTCTGGTTGAGGGCAATCGCCCGTTCACAGTCCCTGATAGCTTCAGCATTCCTGCCAGTCTCGACAAAAACTGCTGCCCGGAGGTACCATGCTTCCGGGTTTGCAGGATCAAGCGATAGTGCCTTTTCATAATACGCCATTGCCTCTTTGAATCGTGTGCGGATCGCATAGGAACGCCCCTTCTTTACCAGAGCATCAACTTCCTTTGAAGTCATAAACGTCTACTCCATGATATGGTGCACATTCCATTCATGACTCTCCCCGCTCCTCATCAAAAGATGATCGGTCAATCAGATCACCAAAGATCTTTTTTAATGCCTCGAATTCATACTCCTTCTTTTTTTCCCGGGCTTCCTGCAGATGTTTTGGGGTTTCCCAGACAAACCAGCTCTTCATGGACATATAAGAAGTGAAATGATTGGTCATGTTTACCCCAATTTGGTACAGGTCGTGGAAATAATCAAGACCGGGTTCTCCATTCCAGTCAATTTTCTGGAGATATTTCTCCATGATCTCAAGCATGTTGTCCCCGAAAACTTTTGACTGGTACCATGAGGTATGTGTCCAGCGTGTGGTGAGCATTTCCTTCACTTCCAGATGGTTGAACTTCTTCATCTGCGGTATATTGAGGACCGGCATCAGCTCATCTGCAGGGAGGGTCTTTGCCAGATACAGGTCACGGGCATAGAACATCGCCTTATTTAGGACAAAATAGCGACGTGGAATAATATCTTCAAACTCCATCATCTCATCCATGTCCTTTTTTCCTTCTTTCATGAGATAGTAGAGCTGGGTTTTCCTTATCTTGGGCATCCGGTGATAAACACTGGCATTGGTGATCGGGTTCCAGGGTAATTCATTGAGATCCTCATTGAAATTCGTGTAGAGGATATTGAGCATCCGGATAAGCTTCTGGACCGGGAGTTTTTTCTCTTTTTTGGCCTCATCCTTAAGCGCGTCAATATAGATCTGGTGCATCCCCTTGTAAACGGAATCTCCGGTAAACGAACAGACAAGGTAACGGGATTTTTTTGCCGCCGCTCCTTTAATGAGCAGACGAACGCAGTGCTTTGCAATAATAAAATCTTTTAAAAGACCCATATAATGAGCTGGAAAAACAATTATATTTTTTTCGACGTTGTAGGTATAAATATCCACAAGTGTCCCGTTTGGGTCTGCCTCAGGATTACGCAGGAGGGATACATCTGTGTCCAGGATCTCCTCTGTCTGGCGGATAAAAAGTCGTATAGGCTTTGACAAGGGCATTTCAGTTTTCATTAGTATTCCCCGGTAAAACTACCAGCACTAATCGCGAAGTATCCTGCTGGTTCAATCTGAGGGATAATCCCTGATATACCTGATGAATCATTTTTTATGAATACGGCTCTCCGAAGGAAAAAAAACAAGAAAACTGTTTTGATGTTTTCCCTCCCAAGAAAAAATTTCCTGATGAAGAAGCCGGAATATTTGCATAAGACGGTTTCTTATGGTTTCTTTTTTTGACCGGGTCTGCTATCCATTCAATATATTTATCAGGTTGACATCGAAAAAGACAATAAGATGGATTATGGCTGACCTTTTTACCGATTTGTTAATTTACATCGCAATTGGGATCATGACTTTTGCCATGGGGGCAATTATTGGATATCAGCTTCTCATGATGTATTACATGAAACGATTCATGGTGATTGCGAAGCAATGTTTCGATGCCGACTCGGTGGTACCGATTATTGATGAACTGGCAAGGGAGACATAACGATTGGAGTAAAAGATTATGGTTGACCTCGTAAGTTACGCCCTGATCAGTGTCACCTGCTTCTGTTTTGGACTGATCGTCAGTTTTCAGATGGCACATATCGCTTACTGCCGCAAGCTCACCATACTTGTGCGAAGATCGATATCGACAAAAACGATTGCTCCTGTGCTCGTGGAATACGAAGAAGGACGAAAAAAATAAGTAATTTTTTAAATCAGGGTTTTAGTGTTAAAGGACTGATGGAGACACTTTAGTCTGTTGAATTAAAAAACAAGGGAGCGGTCATGCATCATTTCCTGAAAAAATACCCGTTAGCTCATTCATTCGTCAGCTGAATAGTAGTAAAATTCGCCCCGGGCCTTTTGTTCACGGTCAAGGAATGATCCGGGTTTGTTGATTCTTGGCCGTCCACTCTGGTCACGGCGGAAAGTAACCTCAAGCGCCTCGAGGAACCGGTTCATGCCTTCCCGCATTAAAAACGGTCCTGCTGCTGTACCCCGCCTGCCCGGTTCCCCTTCAAAGACCAGTATCCGTTCGCTAATCATATCGATGAGGTAAATATCGTGGTCGATCACCATGATGCCTGCTGACTTGCCCTCTGCATGGCGTTTGATCATCCGGGTCACCTTGACCCGCTGCTCAACGTCAAGGTGGGCGCTGGGCTCATCGAGGATGTAAAGATCGGCAGGACTTGACAGGCACCCGGCGATAGCGACCCGCTGGAGCTCTCCCCCACTCAGAGAATCCACCGGTGACTGAAGAATGACGCCAAGTGAAAGTGATTCGATGATCTCATGCTGGTAGAGGGATGAGTCAAACTTTGTTGAACGCGCCCGGAGGTACGTTTCCACCGTATCAGATGTGTCCGCTTTGATATACTGGGGCTTGTACGCGATCCGCAGTGTTGTCTCGATCTTTCCCATTGTGGGGGTTTCAGCACCCGCAAGAAGCCGGGCAAAGGTACTCTTACCAATACCATTTGCCCCGACGATTCCCAGAACCTCGCCAGCCCTGATCGTTCCACCGGTGACACTCAGGTGAAATGCATCATATTCTTTTGTCATTACCGGGATTTCAAAAAGGATTTCCCGATCAGAGCCCTTATCATGAGTCCGTTTTTCAAATACTACTGCCGAATCCCGGAAACGGACGTTCTCTTCTGCGAGAAATCCATCGAGGTACTGGTTGATACCGACACGTACTCCTTTTGGACGGGTAATGATACCGAAAACCGCCGGTTTGCCGTACCCCACGTGAACCGTATCGGCCAGCATGTCAAGAATCGCAAGATCATGCTCAACGATTACGACGGGACGTTCCGAGGCAAGGTCACGGATTAATTTAGCCGCAGAAATCCGCTGGTAAATATCCAGAAAAGGGGTAATTTCGTCAAAAAAATACAGGTCTGCATCCCGCGCAAGGCATGCGGCAATCGCCACCCTCTGCAGTTCACCCCCACTCAGCGTACTGATATCGTGGTCCAGGATCGTGTCAAGTTTGAGCACTGGCAGGATTTCTGCAAGTTTGTCGCGTTCATCCGTGGTTTTCAACAGATTCTGCACAGTACCGGAAAAAACATTCGGAATAAAATCAATATATTGCGGTTTTGATGCAATCTTTAAGATCTTTTTTGAAACGGTCTGCAGATAATCAAAGAGTTCGGTTCCTGAATACCGCTTAAAAATTTCCTCCCAGGCTACTTCGCTGTCAAAGTTTCCCAGGTTGGGACGGAGCTGGCCGGACAGTATCTTGACTGCCGTACTCTTTCCAATGCCATTTGCCCCTAAAATTCCGGTAACCTTTCCCTCGACGGGTATAGGCAGGCCATACAGGGCAAATCCATTCCTGCCATAGCGGTGAGTCGGATGCTCAAGCTCTTCGGGCAGGCTCACGATATCAATCGCATCAAAAGGACACTTCTTGATGCAGATGCCACACCCCACACACAATTCTTCAGAAATGACTGCTTTACCGTCTTCGCTGATGACAACCGTTTCATCCCCGGTCCTCACCCGGGGACAATACAGTATACACTCGGTTCCACACTTTTTGGCATGGCAGCGGTCTTTGTGAACAATAGCAATTCTCATGAAATCACAAAAAAGGACGGATTAGTTCATTACCCGGACAATGAGGTCAGCAGGATCGTCCATGTCATGAACCAGAACGCAAAGGTCATAAACCCCTGGTAAAACCAGTCTTTTGCTCCCAGCTTCGCAGTATCCATACCCAGGAGAATGAAAATATGTTTCTGGATAACGATGCCGGCAAGCATCAGCATAAGTGCCAGGAATCCATTGTTCTGGTGACCCGACGAGTTGGGAATGCCGCCAGACCAGTACGATAAGGCACCGGCTCCGATTCCGATAAGGGCCGCAGTGAGAGTCCGTTTGATGCGGGCAATATGCTCAGCCTGTTTATCTGCCTTTGTTTTTTCTTTTTTTGTCAGGACAGGCTTTTCTTCGTTGAC
Source organism: Methanoregula sp. (assembly GCA_003154335.1). Taxonomy (GTDB): domain Archaea; phylum Halobacteriota; class Methanomicrobia; order Methanomicrobiales; family Methanospirillaceae; genus Methanoregula. The sequence goes on from PMDE01000127.1 coordinate 21,060, forward strand.
TTCTTCACTCACTCCGCATCACCAGTAGTCTTATTTTTTAGTGCGCAAGCCATATGTAATTTGGTACACCCATGGCATCCGAACAGGGAATGAGCGGAATTGACGTTAAGGCAGTTACTCACGAGCTGTCCGAAAAGTTGCCGCTCTGGATCGACAAGGTCTACCAGTTTGACACGCGGACGCTGGCTATACGCCTGAATGGAGAAAACAAGGCAAAATACCTGATGATCATCGAGTCCGGGAGAAGGGCCCACCTGGTAAAAGAACTACCTGACCCTCCAAAAAATCCTCCGCAGTTTGCCATGCTCCTGCGCAAGTACCTGTCCGGTGGAAAGGTGCTTGCCATCCGGCAGCACGGCCTTGAGCGAATATTGATATTCGATATCGGGAAAGGCAATCTTGTCTACCGGCTCATTATCGAACTTTTTGATGAAGGAAATATCATACTGGCCGATGATAGCAACACGATTATCAAGCCTTTGCGACACCACCGTTTCAGGGACAGGGAGATTGTCCCAAAGGCGATCTATACCCTTGGACCAACCGATCCCACTGCATCCCTGGATGCCTTCTCACAAGCGATAGGAAACGACGATCGCGACCTTGTACGAAGTCTCGCTATTACCTGCATGCTCGGAGGAATGTATGCCGAGTATATCTGTCAGAAAACNNGCCGGTAATTTCTGCAAAACACTGTGAGCCTGTTGATGTCGGGGACTCGGAAGATATGCCGCAGTTTCAAAGCTTTTCTGAAGCCCTGGAAACGTTCTATCCCCTGACAAAGGCAGAACGAAAGACCGCAGATACCCAGCCAAAACTGAACCGCGAAGAGAGGATCCTGAAACACCAGCGATCGGCAATTAAGAAATTCGATGAAAAGATCGAAAAGGCAGAATCTGTTGCCGCTGCTCTCTATGAGAATTATGAGTTTGTATCAAAAGTGATAGGATTGCTGGATCGGGCAAGTAATAATTATTCCTGGCAGGAAATAGAGAGACTGATCAGGTCGAATCCGTCTCCTGAAGGGGCGAAGATCACCGCATTCTATCCCGATGAGGCATCAGTAGAGATCGATATCGGGAAACGGGCAAAAATCTTTGTCCACGAGGGAATAGAGCAGAATGCGGGTAGATATTATGATGTAATTAAAAAATTCCGGAAGAAAAAAGAGGGGGCACTCAGGGCAATGAAAACATCCCTGCCGAAGAAGAAGGAGGAAAAAAGAGAGTTCATCCCCCTGAAAAAATTGTGGTACCACCGCTTCCGCTGGTTTATTACCACCGATGGTATCGTAGTGCTTGGAGGGCGGGATGCCTCACAGAACGAAGAACTGGTAAAAAAATACCTGGGGGGTCAGGATCTTTTTGTGCATGCTGATGTGCACGGCGCAAGTGTCGTAATCGTCAAGGGAAAGACGGAGCGGATGGATGAAGTCGCACAGTTTGCGGCTTCATATTCCGGCGCGTGGCGCAGCGGCCACTTTTCTGCCGATGTTTACAGCGCTCTGCCGGCCCAGGTCAGCAAGACACCGGAATCAGGTGAATTTATTTCACGGGGGTCGTTTATTGTCCGGGGAGAGCGCACCTATTACCGGAACGTNNCCCGGACAATTTGAACCCAATGATGTGGCAAAGAAAGTGTTGCGGTTTCTCAAACAAAAATTGTCGGAAGAAGAGATCAAAGCTCTTAAAAGTATCCTGAATACCGATCACGTTGCTGCATTCGTACCTCCCGGGGGATCCGATATCGCGGGAGACCATGAAGGCTGAATATGAATTAAAAGACAGGGAAGGCGAAATCCGACTGTTCCCGGAAAGTATCGATGATCTGTGGCATCTCCAGCATCTCATCGGTCCCGGAGATCTTGTTTTTGCTACAACATTCCGGAGTGTGGAAAGTGCTTTTGATAAAATCAGGCCGGAGAAGGTTGAGAAGAGACCGGTCAGGCTGGGTATCAGGGTCGAACGCCTTGAATTTTCCGAGCACGGAATCCGTCTTCGCCTCTCCGGTATTATCGAGCATGGTGTTGATACTGGTGCATATCACACAATCAATGTTGAGACCGGTTTTGAAATTTCTGTGATTAAACAGTGGAGGCCAATCGATCTTGAACGGATAGAAAGAGCCGTAAAAGCATCGGTATTTGGCGTAATTCATATCCTGACAATGGAAGAAGGAGAAGCAGAACTCTTCCGGTTACGGCAATATGGTCCGGAAAGTGTTTTCACGATCACCTCAGGAAGCGGGAAGGGTTCAGATACAGATACACGCACGGGTTTTTTTGAGCAGGTTCTTTCGATTATTTCTGATATCTCAGGTCCCCTCATCCTCGCCGGCCCCGGGTTTATAAAAGATGATTTTATAAAATTTGCCAAAAACCGATCAGACCAGATCGCAAAACGAGCAGTTGTTGTCGAAACACGCAGGATCGGTCGCGGGGCTGTGCAGGAAGTAATCGGTAAGGGAGCCCTAGACTCCTTGTTAAACGACATCCAGCTCCGCCGTGAAGTCAGAATGATGGATGAAGTGCTCCTCAGGATATCACAGGACGGTGCAGTCGCTTATGGCGAAAAGGAAGTGCAGGAGACGGTGGAATTGGGCGCTGTTGAGCAGGTGCTTATCGCCGATACACTCTTAAGAGACGAGAATATCACAAAACTTATCGAAAAAGCTGAAGCCATGCGGGCAGTCATTGTCATTCTCTCATCCGGTTTTGAGCCTGGGGAACGGCTGGTTGCATTAGGTGGTATTGCTGCATTGCTGCGTTATCGCCAGGAAAAAAGATGACTACGCTGGATTTCAGGTACATACAAGATTGCTTCCGGACAAAACTGGAGGCACGAAAATTTATTAAAGAGAATTTCACTAAAAAACTCCTGGATTTCCAGGAAGTACTGCCCGGGGTTTTTGTTCCTCCCGGTATACCCGTGCTTCAATTTATCTTCGGTTAAGAACTCATTTTCAGGTTTGATTATGGTCTGCAGTGGACCAATAAAATAAACTGGTCTTAACGGGAATTTCGGCATTACCTCCAGTGACAGACTTTGAAAAAATTCTTTTTTTTTCATTATTTTTTTATCATACTATTGTCAGAAACGAGAGTAATCTATAAAATGATTGTTGATCTATACCAAGCAATCAGAGGAGAGCCCAGTGTATCACATTCTCTATGTCGATGACGAACCCGAGCTGCTCGAGATTGGTAAACTATTCCTCGAACGAAGCGGGCTTTTTTCAGTCGATTTGATCACCTCCGCTCCAGAAGCACTAGGGGTTATCGCAGAAAAAAGGTACGATGCCATCATCTCTGACTACCAGATGCCGGGCATGGATGGAATCGGGTTTTTAAAAACGGTCAGGGCATCCGGCAATACAATCCCGTTCATCATCTTCACCGGCCGAGGCAGGGAAGATGTCGTGATCCAGGCATTAAATGAAGGAGCCGACTTCTACCTCCAGAAGGGGGGTGAACCGGTATCACAGTTCGCCGAGCTTACGAACATGGTCGAGAAGGCCATACTGCAGAGAGCTGCCGAGGCAGCACTCCGATCCTCAGAAGAAAATTTCCGTACACTGGTAGAAAATGCCCCCGACGCAATCTATATCCAGACAGACAACAGGTTTGTTTATCTGAATACAGCAGCTGTTCACCTTTTCGGGGCTTCATCTGCCGAACAACTTCTTGGTACTACAACATTGGACCGCATATACCCTTCATTCCATGAATTGATCAATAAGCGTGTCAGGGTACTCACCATTGAACTTAAACCCGTCGAACTCATCGACGAGATATATGTGAAAATGGATGGATCTCCCCTTGATGTCGAAGTGACCGCGGCACCATTCCGGTATAGAGGCGAGAATGGGGCATTAACCTTTTTCCGCGATATTACCAAGCGAAAGCAGGCTGAATCGGAGTTGCGGGCAGCCTATGACCAAATATCTGCAACCGAGAGTGAGTTGCGACGACAATACCGGGAACTGGCGAAAAATGAACAGAAATTACGACAGAGTGAAGCACGGTACCGGAATGTAGTCGAGGACCAGACCGAGCTCATTTCACGCTTACTTCCCGATGGAACACACGTTTTTGTCAATGAAGCCTACTGCAGATATTTCGGGAAATCGCGGGAAGAGATTATCGGGAATATCTTTATCCCGGATATACCCGTTGAGGACCGTGAAAAGGTGAAACTTCATCTTGCCTCGCTGACCCCGTCACATCCCGTAGAGAGTATTGAACATCGGATAATTATGCCGGATGGGGAAGTCCGCTGGCAACGATGGAATGACCGGGCGATCTTTGATGAAAAAGGAAATGTCTCCGAATTCCATTCAGTTGGAAAAGATATCACTGATCTGATAAAGGCTGCAGAATTGCTAAAAGAGAGCGAGGAACAGATAGGTTCCACATAAAAAATGCCAGTGTTGCTCTCGTGGAATGTGCTAATTCAGGAAAGTTTAGGAATGAGTCGCCCGGATTACAGGGATTCTCATCGGTTTTACACACTGGGTCAGGAATCAGTTTCCAAAGAGAGGATTGAACTCAGTTGGTTCATATCCGGGTCATTCCCATTAAAAATTACTGTTTCAAAAAAATGAGATAATAGTATCCTGATTTGGTTTAGTCTATCATCTTATTTCAAATGCATTTTGGAGGTTACGGGTTGTGCCGTCGGGCATTGTCAGATAAAGATTATATGTTCCCGGTTGCCGATTCACACCTGAAGGAATAGTGAACCAGACGGTTACCTGTGTTGCACTATCCCAGCGCACCTCCCTCGCTGTGATGGTAACCGACGAACCTGTGCTCTTGGTTAATGTCGAATTTACCGCGGTAAAACCAGACTGGAAATTTGAACCCGTGATGGTCAGCGAGACTGAGGTGTCATAGGTGAATTGTGGAGTAACCATCGTGATACCCTGTGAATCTCCGGAAGAAGACGTGGTAGTGGACGTGTCGACGGGAGAATTGATGGAGAAGATATATCCATACCGTACGAACTGGCCGTCCGGATTGGTAATGACAACATCCCACGCACCTGCTGTGCTGTTTGCTGGAGGAGTGAACGTGCATGTGATAAGGGTAGCAGATACAACATTTACATTCGTAGCTGTGATATTCGGGTTGCCGTCCCTCATGAGTATGACCGTAGCTCCGGAATTGAAATTTGTCCCGGTGAGCGAGGTTATAGCAATATCTGTCCCGGCAAGTCCTGCATCGGGAATAATTTTCTTGAACGTGGGTTTGCCAGTTGGCGACGCCGTCACAGTTGTTGTCGTTGTCGTGTTTGTTGTTGAGCTTGTTTGTGTAGTTGAAACAGGAGCCGTTGTTGAAGAAACCGTCAAGGTCTGGATCGGGACGGAGGCAGGTGGAATATTTGTGATTTTTTCAGTGTATACTTTTTCAAATACTGCCCGTGTTTCCTTGTCGGTTATCGCATTCTTCCTATATCCCCAGCTACCGTCCGCATTGGGATAAATAATCGCCCGTTCGTACGAATCCGTCGCAGAGTCATAACCGATTACCAGTGAAGCCGTCGCAGCAGTTACTTTTGGATTTTTGACAATATCTCCTGCTGCATAGTGCGGGGCACCCAGGGGAAAAGTCGTTACAGACGTTAAATTTGAAGTCGTATTAGAAGAACCTGAATTACCCAAACAACCTGCACTCATAATACTGGCAATAAGGATAAACACCAGCCCGGACACCAGAAGCGCTCTCGTATTCATACTAGTAGTTGGGCCGGGTGTATATTTTAAAAAATCGTTTTTTCCGGCTCTGAAGAAACAGGAAATACCGGTGTTAACTCCGGAGCCGGGTATAATAATCGACTATATACCCCGGTGATTTGAGAGGTACAGTTCACATATTATACCGGGATCAACTCCAAAAAAGAAAAAAATACGGGGTATTATGTTTCCTTCTTTTCCGGCCGTTTGTAGGTTTCCACAAAAGTAATTTCAGAAATTCCGCTGATTAACCCGAAACCTTCGTGAATAATCCTGCCGCGCCAGAGAAGCCAGCGGCGGTCATAATTGATACCGGGAGGAAGTGTAACAACTGCTTTGTTGTTATCCATGATGATCTCCATGTCCCTGCCAGCATACAACCGTACCAGTCCCTTCAGCTGCTCGAGGGGATCTTCAACCATCTCCTCAATCGCATACTTATAGGTCAGCGTCTGGCCCGCAAGAGGTGGATTGAAATCAACAACGACCTTTGTGCCAATAACATCCACCACGGTCCCTTCACCCTGTTCATCGATTTTCACCGTCATGCCACGCACAGGTTTTTCCTTGAACTGATTCTTGGGAAACGACTGGATTTTCTTGGGATCGCGTTCACCGAAGGCCTTTTCAGGAGTAACGATGACGGTTCCTTTGGAACCTGTATCCTTTCCCACGATTTCCTCATCAAGGCCGAGAATAACATGTTTCTGGCCTACACAGATCGTGACAGGCCCGTATATGGCATTCGGACTGTGAATTCCGGCAGTTTTTGCTTCAACTTCATCTGTAGTGTCAAAAATGTTGTCGCCCACACTGCCCGAATAGCTCAGTTTTATAAAATCTCCTTCTTTTATTGCCATGGTTCACCTGACTATATTAAATTGCAACGAAAACAGATAAACGTGTGGCAGAACTCATGCTTGAAATTGAACTGAAAGTCCGGATTCCATCGCTCGATCCGGTGCGTACGAGGTTAACGGAGTCCCATGCGCAGTTTTGCGGCAGTGTACATGAACATGATGTATATTACAATGCACCCCATCGCGATTTTGGTGTTACCGACGAGGCAATCCGGGTCAGGTATTCTAACGGCCAGGCAGTCGTCACCTACAAAGGAGCGAAAATTAAATCAGCGGGATTAAAAGCGCGGGAAGAACTCAATACCGGTCTTGGATCCGGTGAAATCTTTGAAAAAATACTGGAGAGGCTCGGTTTTATAAAAACCGCAGAAGTAGACAAGGTGCGGGAAAATTACCGGATCGATAATGCAATGATCTCGCTGGATTCTGTTAACGACCTGGGAACGTTCGCGGAGATCGAGATAATGGCAGAAAAGGATGACGCGGAAGTCCCGGCACGAATCGAAAAAATTTCAAAAGAAATCGGGATACAGGGCGAGCCGATCCTCGCTTCGTATCTTGAACTTTTGCTCGCTAAACGGTCAGCAGCTCAATCCTGATATCGTGGGCCTCATTCCCGAAATGGAGCATCGCACAATGCCCGTCCATCGCGGGTCCGGGATTAACAATTTTTACGCCGTCAATATCCATTACCCCCCGTTGTTCGTGGATATGTGCACAACAGACAAGGTCAAAAGACTTTATATGACGCCGGATACTCTGGCTTCCAATATGTTCTCCATTAATTTTATCAAGAGTCTCATACGGGGGGGCATGAGTTAAAAGTACATTGTGAACAGTTTTTTCCATCTTTTTCATGGCATGCTGCAATACATCATCTATCTGCTTATCTGTCATTTCAAACGGAGTACTGAATGGCGTTGGGTTTGATCCGCCAATTCCTACAATCGTTATTTTCCCCAGATTGATCTGGGAGCCATGGAGACAAACTGTATCTGAGTGTTCGAGCGTTTCGATGATCTCACGCGGGTCACAGTTGCCGGGAACTGCAAAACACGGTACATCGATGCGTGATAGCACGTCATCAACCGCGTCAACCGGACCCATATTGGTGATATCGCCTGCAATAAATACCGCTTCCGGACTCAAATCCAGAAATGAATCAATTTTACCGAATTGACCATGGAGATCTGCTATCAATAGCACATCTTTCATGGTATATGATTTGAAGAGCGTCTAAAAAACCTTATCTCAGGATCGTTCCATGATCCGGTTAATTTACCCGATAAAGCAAGTTTTCCGCAGATCTTTTCAGTTTCCGGCAGGAGTGATCGCGCGGTCGAAGTGGCGAGAGGTGTTCCCGGCAACGGCATGAACCGATGCACGTGAACTTTTCCATACCGTGCAACCCATTGCATCAGCCGTACAGTCATCATCTGGTCTTCATCAGTTTCAAACGGGAAACCGACGATAAAGTCTACGACCGGGGTGATCGAAAATTCATTGCAGAGATCCACCGCACGGATGACATCGTCAACGCAATGCCCCCGCAAAAGCTGCCTGAGCACCCCGTCGCTGCCCGATTGAGCTCCAAAATGGATTGTGGTGTTCGAACAGTAATTTATCAGCAATGAGAGGGATTCTTCGCAGATAAATTCCGGGCGCACTTCGCTTGGGAAAGTTCCAAAGTAGATCACATTTTCCAGTTTTAAAAAAAGACGCTCAATTTTTTCCCAACGTGGATGTACCCCGTCTGATCCATAGGCAAATGCGTTGGGTGACACAAACCGTGCATGCCTGTAGCGGTTTGCGTGCATGGCAATAGTATCAATTGAACGGTGTCGCATGCAATGCCCGAACAGGGACGGCGTCTGGCAGTACCCGCAGGCAAACGGGCACCCCCGGGAGATTTCCACATATCCCTGCTTTTCAGAAAATGCCGGATAGGCATCAAGGCGAACACATGAATCAGCCGGTTCATAAAAAGAACCGGTAAATACACCGGGTATTTTCCCATTTCCGCCTCTCTCGAGCTGGGTGAGTAACCGGGGAAGGGTAAATTCCCCTTCCCCGACAATCACGTAATTGGCATATTCTGCGACTTCATGCGGACACGCCGATGCATGTGGACCACCCGCAATGGTGATGACATCTGAACCGGAAATTTCGTTTCGGAACCGTGATTCGTTGATCGAGTTCAGGCTGTAACAGGTCACATCACCGGTTGGTTTATCGACCGGGTGAAGTATGAATCCCTCCCGTTCGCATGCAGCAGATAGAGCGGCATACGAATTGCGTGCGGCATGGATCTGCCGCCAGTTCACCTGCATTCCTCTAGAGCATCCTTTTCGTGAGAAGACCGCGGTTAAAAAAGACAATCCTATTGGGATTTGTACAGGAATTTACCGCGTTCGATATTCCCTGAGCACATCATTCGTTTTATAGGTGTCACCATTATCCATACTGACCCATACTTCGACGCGGTCAATCTGACCGCTGGCGGATAATTCACCACGTGTTCCCTGAAGATCCACTTCATCACCTTTATTGGTCCCGAGGGTTGTTGTCTGCGTGCTCCCATCCGTCCGTGTGAGCTTTACATCAATTTTTTTCACGTGTATCATCCCAAGTCCGCCCTGGAAAATGACGGGAATGATCCCGAGATAATCTTTCACCCCAACATCCACCGTGACCATGTTGTAACTTGGCACAATATCTGTCGGTCCGACAGTCAACGTGCTGACAGGTGAACCCGATCCAGTAGTCGTGGATCCAGTCGGTGTTCCGGTGCCCGGGTTCGTCACCGGAGAAGTCCCGGTACCTGTGCAACCGGCCAAGACTACCGCCCCGGACAGGAGCAGGATCACAATAAAGGTTAATCTGAACTGCATACCTGAACGTGCGAGCCTGAGTTATATCATGCTTGTGCTTGGAATAATGCGAAGGAAGTTTTTGATCCCTGGGGAAAATCTGAAAATATCAAAAACCGGATTTGGATTTCCTTCTGAGAAAAATACCGTTGGGGGAGAAGAAAGCTGAAGGATTTTCCACTTCTTTCCATAAATCTTCCTTAACACGGCGGCCTCACACTCCCCCTGATTTCTTTCATATATGGCGATCAAGAAAATGAGGTATTGCGTTAAACTCCATTTCTCCGATTTGGCAGAATTTTTTTTCAAAAAACAAGTCTGATCCTATCGTGGCGACCAAAGAAGTATCATTTTTTTATAACGGTAATCGCNNTGACAGTTACTCCAGAGTTATCGCGAGCGCAAGAGGAGGTGCGGGGGGAACAGGCATTGCGGCCCTTTGAGCATTTCACCTCGGAATACTCCAACACTATTGTCCCTTCCAATGCTCTATTCCTCGGGACGTATTTTTTCAGGGGGAGAAAAATTGATCTTCTCACGGATTCCAGTATACAGGATGGATCAGGTACTGCTCGATTCACTCACCTACCTTGGTATCGGCATTATTGCTGCGGTTATCGTCCATATTGTTTTTATCTGGCTCAAAAAAAAGGCTGAACAGACAGAAACAAAGATGGATGATCTGCTTGTGCATTCACTGGGACCTGCAATGGTTATGCTGGCATTTTTTATCCCGTTTTTCCTTGCTGTCCAGCACTCATTAACTCTTTATCCCCAGTTCCAGTGGATTGCGGATTCTAAGGTGCTTGCTTCCGGGTACATCCTCGTAGGGACATGGATAATCGCTACATTCGTTGATGGTTTTCTCAAAACATACGGAGTAGCACTGGCAGAAAAAACCGAGACCGAGCTTGATGATCGTATCGTCGAAATTCTCAAAAAAATTGCCAAATGGATCATCTGGTTCATCGGGCTTATGTACATCTTTTCCACGTTCAATATCAATATCACCCCTTTACTTGCGGGGGCCGGAATCATGGGTATCGCCATCGCCCTCGCTGCCCAGGATCTTTTTTCCAACTTTTTTGGTGGAGCAGTGATCATTACCGACCAGCCATTCAAAATCGGGGACCGTGTCCTGATAAATGATGTTCTGGGCGATGTCATTCAGATAGGTCCCCGAAGTACAAGGTTAATGACGCTTGATTCAGATATCGTAACAATCCCCAATACAAAAATTGCAACAAGTGTTGTCCATAATTATTCTATGCCCAATCCCCAGGTCAGGATCCAGATCCCGGTCTCGGTCTCCTATGCTGCAGATATCGCACAGGTCAAACGGGTACTCATGGAGATTACTGATCGGGCAGTAACACAACGGGCTGATGTAATTTCTCCTGATCCAGAACCCACGGTATATCTTCTGAAGATGGATAAATCGACGATGACTTTTATGGTCACAGTCCACGCCAGCGGTTTTCTCTACAACAGTATTATCCAGGACTACATGAATGTCCAGATTGTTGAAAGCTTCAGGAAAGAAGGCATCATCATTTCCTAAAAGAACATCTTTTAGTAATGGGTTCTCATGACCTGATTTCCTCCAAAAGAATCGTAAGACTGCACGCCCGTATCAGGGAACCAATAAATCACCCTGTTTTTGGTTTACACCGGTGGTTGCCGGGATAACAAGGGGGTTTCCTTCCTTCGATCAAAGGAATTCTTTATGGCCTCCCGGATACAAAGTAACCGGAAATGGATCCATTTATTTCCCTCATCGATATCGTTATCCACTTTGACAAATACCTGCCGGGGATTATTCAGGCATACGGAATCTGGACCTACCTGATCCTTTTTGTAATTATCTTCTGTGAGACAGGTCTTGTTGTGTTCCCTTATCTTCCCGGAGACTCACTTCTTTTCGTCGGAGGCGCACTTGCAGGGGCGGGATATCTCAATCCGGAGATACTGATCGTGACACTGATCGCTGCTGCGGTGCTCGGTGATTCTGCCAATTACTGGATAGGCCATACTCTCGGGATGAAGGTCCTGGAAAAGAAGTACAGCTTTGTAAAAAGGGAACACCTTGAAAAAACAGAGAAGTATTTTACCCGGTACGGGGGCTTAACAATCGTGATAGCCCGTTTTATTCCTTTTATCCGGACATTCGCGCCATTCCTTGCCGGTGTCGGAAAGATGGGCTATCGCTGGTTCCTCACCTACAACATCATCGGGGGGGTATTATGGATTTGTGCATTTACGTTGTCTGGATATTTCTTCGGCAGCATTCCCATTGTCCAGGAAAACTTCAGTTATATTATTTATGCAATTATCGGAATTTCACTTCTTGCAGTTGGATCCATCATTTTCGGCGTTATCCGGTCGGTAAGAGAATACTCGGCAGAAAAGAACGATGAACTGTCGAAAAAAGAATGATTCAGAGCACAGACGTATCTAAAAACACCGGTTATGGTTAAATTCCGGGATCCGGAAGAGAGACAGGGATGAACACGGATACGGACATTCTTTTCTCATCTGCAGGTAAGAATATTTTTCAGGACCATGCATAAAATATCCGAAGAGTAAAAAACGCAGGATTGAGAACGGGAGACTTTATCTGAATGCTGACATTTGAAGAAATACTCGAGCTTACCGGTGACGCCGGCATTCGAACATCCCGGGTGGCTGAACTCCGGCAGAGATTTGGCGCAAATGAGATGACGCCACCGGCTAGGGAACCACTCTGGAAACAGTACCTGGAAAAGTTCGATGACCCTATCATCAGGATCCTCCTTCTCGCTGTGGTGATATCGACTATTGTTTCTCTCATCAGGGGAAGTGGGTTACTGGATGCAATCGGGATCATTATCGCAGTCCTGCTTGCAACCGGTATCGCATTTTTCAATGAGTACCGGAGCAGCCGTGAGTTCGAAGTTCTCAACGCACACCGGGATGATACTGCGATCAAGGTAATTCGTGACAACCATCCCTCATCGGTCCCGTCCCGGGAAATTGTTATCGGGGACCTCATTTTACTCGAAGCAGGCGATGCAATCCCGGCAGATGGCTGGATCAGGTCGGCCGATGATCTCTTTTCCGATGAATCCGCATTTTCAGGGGAAACTGAACCGGTAAAAAAAGAGCTGCAGAACAGGGTCTTAAAAGGAGCATTTGTTACTGCCGGAAAAGGAGAGATGATTGCAGCGGCAGTTGGTGACTCAGCTCATATGGGTGTAATCGCCGCATCCCTTGGGATCGACCATGCAACCCAGACACCTCTTGAACGAAAACTCGAATCTCTTGCCCGGATTATCAGCAGGTTTGGTTATGCTATTGCCGTACTTATCTGCGGAACCATGCTCATCCGGGGAATTATTACCGGAGAAGTCACCGGGCTCAACATCACGACAGCAAATAATGTCCTCCATTATTTCATGCTCGCTGTCGTGATCGTCGTCGCGGCTGTACCGGAAGGTCTTCCGATGAGTGTCGCCCTCTCTCTGTCCCTTGCAATGCGCAAGATGACGCGTGCGAACTGTCTCGTCCGCCGGCTCATTGCCTGCGAAACAATCGGATCTGCGACAACCATATGCACGGACAAGACCGGCACGCTCACAAAAAACAAGATGGAAGTCGTGGAATCCTCGTCGGGCAACCCTGTGCACACGATCGGTCTCCCAACGACCCCGTCAGGATGGATCACCCTGAACGCTGCCGTAAACCGGACTGCTCATCTCGAAGAACGCTCCAGCAGCATCATAGTTATCGGGAATTCGACTGAAGGCGCTCTCCTTCGATGGCTGAGGGAACACTCCCTCGACTACCAGCAAATCCGGGCGGAAACGAATGTTACAAAACAATACCTCTTCGATGCCAACCGCAAACGGATGTCAACCGTTGTGCACGCTGAGGGCAAATCCTGGCTTCTGGTAAAAGGGGCTCCTGAGATCCTTGCTTCCCTCTGCATCCAAAAACCCGATCTTGCCGGGGTCAGTGTGCTTGCTTTGCGGGCAATGAGAACCCTTGCATTTGCCCACAAGGAGATAAAAAGCGGTGATGAGAGCGAGAGCGGCCTGATATGGGACGGATTTGTAGGTATACGCGATCCTCTCCGGGATAATATTGCGGAATCGGTTGCAACCTGCCAGCGTGCAGGGATTCGTGTCAGGATGGTTACCGGAGATAATCCTGAAACTGCACAGGCAATTGCACAGGAAGCGGGGATACACAAGGATGGATCGATAATAACCGGATCCACATTCCGTTCTCTTTCAGATGATGAACAGGTTGCAACAGCTCCCGGACTCGATGTGATGGCCCGTGCGGAACCGATGGACAAACTCCTCCTTGTCGAGGCACTCAGAAAGACCGGTGCTGTTGTTGCCGTAACCGGTGACGGGACCAATGACGCACCCGCACTTAAACATGCTGACGTAGGACTTGCCATGGGAATCGCCGGAACTGAAGTGGCCCGTGAGGCGAGCGACATCATCATTCTCGATGATTCATTTGCCTCGATTACGAGCGCGGTATGGTGGGGACGATCACTGTACGAGAACATCCAGCGGTTCATTCTCTTCCAGCTCACCATCAACTTCAGCGCCTGCCTCCTTGTGTTCATAGCCCCGCTCCTGGGATATCCTGAGCCGTTTTCTATTATCCAGATACTCTGGATAAATATCATCATGGATACGCTTGCCGCGTTTGCTCTCTGTTCGGAAGCCCCGCACCGTGGTCTGATGAACCGAATGCCTGTACCGCGCGACGCGAACCTCGTTACACCGTTTATGTGGATTTCGATTCTAATCACCGGGACTTTTTTTATCCTGGGCGGTCTCCTCCAGATCGCTACAGGATTTATCGGAGGTAATAATCCTGAAGAGATCATGACGGTATTTTTCGCGGCGTTTATCCTCGCNNAAAGGCAACCCGGTTTTTTTTGCAGTAATGGGCGGAATTGTCCTTGCCCAGGTGTTCATTGTCCAGTATGGCGGTACCATTTTTGGGACCGTTCCGCTTACCCTGGTTCAGTGGGCAATTATCATTCTCGCCTCAGCTTCGGTGCTTCCTGTCGGGTTTGTACTCCGGGCGGTATTCCGGTACCGTAATACCGGCAGCACGCATATTCCGGGTTAAAATATGAATATAAGGGAGTTTTGATCCCTTTCTCTCTCCAATTTTAACCAGGTAAATTCCCTCATGGGGGAATCTGATTTTCAAATACCGGTCCGGGAGAAATTACGATTTTCAGGCAAAAATAAAGGATCAATTATGATAGGATAATTCCCATCCAACCATCGGTTAACCCTGATATTTTTCGATGATACGATATTTAAGTCACCCTAAATTTTTACTCCGTTAAAGGATATCCCCGGGTTGGGGAAGGAAGCGCATAAAAAATCAAACTGTTGAAAAAAATTTCCGAAGCTTCCCGATCCCCACTGCCCTTTAATTTTTGGCAGTGCTCAGGGTATTCCGAATAAAAGTGGATCTCATGAATTTTCCGAACAGCAGGGCTGCGAAAATATGATCAGGGGTAATGAAAATTATTTCTCCAGTTGTCCGGGACTTTTATTCTCATCGGAAAACGTGCAGAATGTCCCGCACCTCGTGCACCCTTCATTGCAGGGCTCGGTATGGATAGTGACGGATGCTCTCGGGAATTCGACTTTCAGATCAGACTCGAGATGGTCTGCAAGATCATGGGATTGCAGAACAGTAGATGTTCCGGGTACAACAAGGTGGAATTCAATAAAAATTTCCGGACCTGAACGCCGCGTCTTCAGGTCATGAAAGCCTGCATAATCTCCGGCGTGCTCACAGATGACTGCCTGGATCCGGTGTTCGTCAGCATCGGGAATGCTGTGGTCAATGAGATCGGACAAAGAACGTCGCGTGAGATCGTATGCGGCTTTCATGATTACGAACGCAACACCCAGGGCAACGAGAGGGTCGAAGAGAGTAATACCCGTTAAGCGAATAAGGATGAGCCCGACGAATACTCCCAGTGAAGTATAGACATCAGTGCGCAGGTGCCATGCATCGCTTTCAAGAGCAATAGACTCAGTCTGTTTTGCAACCTTCATCAGCTGGTGGGAAACCGTCCAGTTCACCAGTGCGGAGATACCCATAACGGCAATACCGAAAATGATCAGACCCGGGGTGAAAGAATCGGTTGGCTCGCCGAGAAGTTTTACCAGGGCTTCCCTGATAATCAGGATCGCGGCCACAAAGATAAGCAAGGCCTCAACCAGTCCTGAAATATCTTCAAATTTTCCGTGACCGAACTCATGCTGTGCATCAGGAGGTTCGGCAGATTTCCGCACCGAGAAAAAAGCGATCACCGCAGCGATGAGATCCATCGACGAATGAATTGCTTCTGATATTATACTTACGGACCCGATTGCAAATCCAACGACGAATTTCATCAGGACGAGTCCTGTGTTGGAAATGACCGACAGGCGTGCAGTCTTTTCTTTCAGACGGTCCAGCGTTGCCTTATCAAGGAGAGGAGCACTCATGAGGTTCTCTATATCTATCGGCATTTGTTATCATCAAAGTATGGAGACCGTAAACCTTCCTGAAAAAAAGAAGGAATTTTTTTAAACCCGGGGTAAAAAACGTCCACCGAAAAAAATTCCAGGGAAAAACCAGAATTAAAAAAAATCAGCTTTGCAAAAAAAAATACCCGAAAAGCGATGCGAGGGATGGGATTCGAACCCAAGAACTCCTACGAGACTAGGCCCTCAACCTAGCGCCTTTGACCTGGCTTGGCTACCCTCGCCTTTGTGCTATAACAAAGAGGTTGTCTATCTAATAAAATCTTGTGCAAATTGAATCCCCGGGAGGAGATTTTTAATTTTTGACAGCCGGGGAAAAACAGTCTTTGATTATACCGGAATGAAACAATGACCACCGACAAAGGANNATCCTCCATGAGTTCAATGATTCACCTTCACAGAGCCGGGTCGTGAGGTTCCTTCTCGAAAACGGTTTCGGTGTGACTGAGGACGGACGAATCAGCTGTAATGGAATCGAAGTGCCTGCAACCGCGGTAGCCAAGGTGATCGGATCCGATCGACGTGTTGTGGATTCTACCGCGCACCGCATTCTTGAGCGTCCGTTCCTGCGGGGCATATTTCTGAATATGAGAGCGACGCCAGACCTTTCCCGGGTTGCAGAATCACTAGGGTTTTCTGTGGTTACCGTCCTGCCGAAAAATGCGAGCGAGCGGGGAATTGTCGGAGCTGTCGTCCAGGTACTTGCCCATCACGATATCTCAATCCGGCAAATCTTTGTTACTGACCCGGAATTTTCCGAAGAGCCGAAGCTCGTTATTATTATTGAAAAAATAATGCCGGTCGGAGTTATCGAAAAGATCCGTGCCCTGACCCAGGTAAAACAGGTCATCATCTAGAGACACCAAGTACTCAGTAAGTTTCTCTTGTGGTTTTTTAGCTGCAGAGCAGTTCAACATCAAGTGAAAGACGATACATCCTTTTTCTCACCTTTCTTGGAAGATGGATTGCAGATACAATACTGGTGTCAATATTCACCCGTTTTCTTCCCTCAATGAGGTTATCGGCATGGCAGACGATCTTCTCTTCTGTCGTCTCCGGTATGCAGTCACGGGGAAATAACCCAAGAAGGGTACACTCATCGGCGGTAAGTCCGGCGCCTGTGTGGCATTCTACAATGCGGGCAATCATCTCACTGATCCCCCGGGAACGCAAAAGATCGGCGCCGGACTGGGCATGCGAAATCGTATGGCTTATCCCTCTGCCAATATCGTGGAGCATGGCTCCACCCAGTACAAGATCCCCTGAAACAAGGGGATTGCGCCCGGCATATTCGAGTGCAACGCCGGTTACCGCCCGACAATGAGTAAGAACTTTTTCGCTGCACCCTGCTTCACGCAAAAGCTGTTCATATTTTTTATCGACTGGGTCAGGCATGACCAAGTGAATTTTTTATATCGCCAATCCGGTGTTTGAGAGCGCGTAACAGCATTTCGTTGTCGAAATGGGTAACTGATTTCTGACAACTCGGACAGGTAAAATCACAGCTCATGGCAAGGGGGAAAGTAAAAAGCACCTGGCAGTCCTTGCAGATGAAGAAATCATTTTCTTCCTCATATTTTTCACGCCGCGAGAGTTTTGAAAGAACCAGTTCCATCTCCTCTCTTATTGCATCATAGATGTGATCGGTACGCAGCTGCCAGAGGTAGGTCAGCCAGCCTGTCTCATTATTCTTGATCCGGTGATATTCGGCCAGCCGTTTTTCATAGAGAGTATACAATGTATGCCTGACGGTGTTCAGGTTTATACCGGTCCGTGCGGCAAGGTCTTCATCGCTATACTCACCCTCACGCGGAAACCGTTCAATGAGGTTAATGCCATCATCCTTTACCAGCCGGTGAAGGTATGCACGAATTGCGGGATCGTTGAGCAGGTCGTTTATGGGATCCATCACCGTATGTATTGTCTGACGGTGCTAATATGCTTATCCAGCATGAACAATGCCGCTTCCCGGTTCTGACCCCAGCCATAGACGCTGATCAGGGCCTGATCGGCTTCAAACGAAGTCCCAGGCCATGGGATATCTGCAACAGCGGGTGCAAGGAATTTGAGATCTGAAGTGATGGTCAGGTCCCGGTCGGCAAAGAGAATGCTACGCACCGCAACCTGGTGGGGTGAGTCCATGAAAGGAGGAAGTTTTCCGCTGCAGGCATCGATATGATACCTGAACAGGTTGCAGTCATACGCCATTTCAACGGTATCGATCGTTCCCTGGAACCGGGGATTTATCTCGATTGCGTACGCAGTTTTGTTACCGAGAACAAAATCGATCCCAATTGTGCCAATACACCCGCTCGCAGCGGCTATCTGTTCTGCCTTATGTATCATGTCTCCGGAGAGCGGGTGATTACAAGGGGTAATTGAACCACGGAAGCCGAATGCGGATTCTCCGTTCCCCCGCAAAATTTGCTCGTTTGCGGCAATAGCGCGTGCACATGACCCATCGCTCATGCAACATACGCTTGCAGGAACACCTTCGACGATCTCCTGGCGGAGATAGGAAATATCCGGATTCTCGTTCACCCAGGCAGATAATCCTGCCTGATTCCGGACGATTTTATTTCGCCACCCACCTGAACCTTTCCGGGGTTTGACCATGGCAGGATATTTCCCCTCAGGTAAAAGCCGGGGTACCGGGACATCCTTTGACTCAAAAAAATGCTGGGTGTCCAGTTTATCCAGAAAAAGTCCTGATATCTCCCGTGGTGTCCCNNTCTTCAAATTTTTCCCGGTCTTTGGTGTACCAGGCAAGATCCTGATCACAGAAATGATCCACGGCACAGACTTCATAGCCGGCCCGTGCTGCAGACTGCGCTACATGCCGTGTAGAAAACCCCGCGATCAACACCCTCCCCTTCACTAGTCCTCCGTATGCTTACCGGCTGGCGTCGGGATAATGCGTATCTGTGCACCCGGGAACTCATTCCGGAATTCCTGCCCGGAAAAATAGTGATCCAGAAAAAGGGCAAGGCTTGATATTTCGGAATGGGGCTGGGATGTGACTGCTACATTATAGTCCGCCAGGCCATAAATCTCGCCGGGGACTTTCTCAGCCCCGACAATAACAAGAATCTTTTTGTGGGTTTTTACCTGATCGATTACATCCGGCAGATTGAGACCATACATAGTAAGGTGAATAACAGTACCCCCCTTCGCTTTCCAGTCCTTTATACAGGTACGCCATTTCACATTATCCTGGCAGAAAAAGTCTCCCCCCCAGCGGCTTGCTACATCCCCGATACTTTCTACAACCCCCTTATCAGCAGCGGCAAGGTACATCCCTTTTGCTCCCAGAGCCCGGGCTGTCAGACCGACATGGGTTGTCACCCGCTGGTCACGTTCGGGACGATGACCGATCCGGAGAATAATGACTTCACTTCCCGACATGATCTTTTTTCCTCGCTTTTATAACACCGTTTTCGATACAATAGGGAAGATCATCCTCATACTTCAGCTGGCAGCGTATGAGTGCTTCGCCAAAACTGAGCACCCGCACAACTCCCTGATTACGCTCAACCAGAAGATACCGTTCCAGACGTAAAAGTGATGCCTCAATTGCCCCGGCCCCAAGTCCACTTTCAGAGATCAGTCTTTCCACCGTTGCTGGTGACCCCTTTGCAATGAGGTGATACACCAACCAGTCGGTATCCTCTTCTTTCACCTTTATTCATTCCCCATAGTTGTGAATAAGGGTTTTGTCCAGCTGCTGGATTGTGCGATACCCGCTTACTTATTTTTTTAAGTCTCTGCATCCAATGACTCACGATGAGTCCTGAAGGATCTTCTCTTCCTTATAACGCACTGGTTGTTCTCGCTGATGGCCTTTTTCTGGAATGCGAGGACGACGTTTCCTGCATCTCGCGCCGGCTTGAGGTACTGGATCCTGCACGGCGAAACGAATTGCTGGTCTCCGACCTGCTGAACGCCTACCAGGTATTCTATTTTTATTTCCGCAGTTATCCTGATGATCTGGTGCGCGAGCGGCTCGAACTCGAGCCTGCCTCATCTCTCATAAGGGGAGTAAAGATAGATGAAGTTGAGCTGCTGGATCTTACCTTCCAGGTAAAAAACCACGAGCCAGTGATCGTCATTTCAGATGGCGAACGTACGGTCTCGGAATTTACCGGAAAAAAAGCATATAATCAGGGAATGAAATATCTCGAAAATCCTCCATATTAAAAAAAATACAGATCCTTTTTCTTTATGATCAACCCTGGACCCGGGAGGTCCTTTCATAATTTTATATCAGGTAATTTTAGTACTCTTTTGACGAATGAACATTCGTAATGGCAAGTTGCAGGATTCTTTAGACACGATATTATCACCGATCACCCGCACTTATCAGCTGCTCATCAACAACTGCGGGGACAATAGGAGGAAGATCGCCCCATTTCACCATCATGTCTCCCATAATGGCACAGAGTGCAGAGACTTCATTTTTGTTTATCCCATCGATAACTGAATGGTCACCCGGGCGGATCTGGTTACAGACCGCCGTAGCCCATGCATCAGCAAGGGCGACATCGTGGGAGAAGATAGAAACTGCATCTGCCATGCCAAAAGAAATGGAAGGTCCGACAGTTGCCGATGAAGTGCAGATACCCAGTATTTTTTCCTGCGGCGGGACCTCAAAAGCATACCGGTTGGAAAGAACCGATTCACCGGCATGAATACCTACCCGGAGAATGCGGTCACTGATAAAGGCTATATCCCCGCCATTATCGATCACCCCGAACCCGGCTCCGGCGTTTGTCATTTCCTCAACACCGGCCCATGCAATTGCGCCTGCAACCGCAGCCATCGGCCCGACACCGGCTTTCCTTGTCGCCTCAGCCATCCTGAGGATTATCAGTTCATCCGAATCCGGAACATAAGGATCGAACGTAGCCTGGAAAAAAGGATCGCGGGCGATGTATGCTTCCAGTGCCTGTCGTGCCTGAAGCATGCCCGACTTTGCAGCCCTGATATGACCGGGAGAATCGGCAAGGATCGTAGCAATGGTCTCGCGGAACCGAAAGGATTCGCGGATCATAACGGAAGAGTGAGTGCGTGGTGCGGACATGCTTCAATGCACTTGCCGCAGAGCACACATTTTTCTTCGGCCAGGTGCAGTTTTCCCTCGGCACCGAGCGAGAAAACTTCACGGGGGCAGATACTGACGCAGGCACCACAATCCACACATTCACTTTCATTTACACTGATACCATGTTCAAGGATCTGCACATCTGCGCCGAGGCTGATCAGAGAATCGCTGACAAGACGGCACTGGTCATCCGGCACATCTATCAGGGCTTCACCCTCCGATGAATCGATGACAGCCCGTTCGACATTGATCAGGACACCGGTGTCCCGGACGACCTGTGCTATAATTGGTTTT
>PMDE01000095.1 GCA_003154335.1 Methanoregula sp.
CAATAACAATCGGCCGAGTCTTCGGTGATATTGCTCCATAAAACAGGATTTCTACAGAGCAAAAATTTCAGGGAATTACGCGTTTTTATTCATCTGACTTCTTAAAAAAAAGATTTCCGGTCACCACAAATCATTATTTCTCATTCTAATGAGAAAATACGCACGTTTTTTGAGCAGATAACATATCCCGGGTGTTTGTACGTTCGAAAGGAAAATCTGCCCCGGTTTGATACGTAATCCCGCGATTAAATTCGAAATTGACAAGACTTCACCCCTTTACCTTTGGTGAGCAGCGACAGTACATCCCGGTATTATCTCCATTATTTTAGACTGAGGAAAATTCAGGATAATGATTAATCAGCGCGTGCCAAGCACCAGTGCGTTGCATTTATTCATATGGATCTCACTCGAATCAAAGTAAAAAAAAGGAAATCAAGGAGATAAACACAAATGCCCTCATTGATGTGCAAAGACATCGGGATCGATTGCCCGTTTGAAGCGCATGGAACAACCAACCACGAGCTGATGAGAAAATTTATCGACCACGCCGAACCCACTCATAAAATGCCGGTTCTTTCGGCAGATATCATTCTGAAAGTTCAGAATGCGATTAAAAAATAATCTTAGCTTGGCAGAGAATAATTGGAGATGACTGGATCTCGTAACATGATCAAAAATCGCTTTATTCTTGCAGAATTCTCATTGATGATTTTGATCATTCCAGCACTTGCAGGACAATTGGCCCCCTTAACTCGAGAACCCGCCGATGGGATGGGAACACTTGAAATCTCCGATATACGCCACAATGCAATTTTCAGCCAGAAAATAGAAATAGATCGCATAACCGATACGAAACCTTTCATATCAGGTCAATTAATCCAGAAAGACATTTTTGACTCTTATAAAAAAGTCCAAGGGACGATCGTAAATTTTCCTCCAGACGGGGTATATAGCGGAAGGTTCACCCCCGGGAATTACGGAGTCACCTTGTTGGACGGAAACGGGGGCCATTCAGAATATGCCATCGTAACTATAGACCAGGGGTACCTTTCATCAATTACCTTTGTCGGCCATGCAAGTTCAGGCTTCGTTGTCCGTAACTCGTCCGTACTCTTACCCAATTCCACTCCTGACCCGGTATGGACTTGCAGTACAACAAAAGTTTGGCATCCCGCACATTTCGAGAAATTCTGGAGACCTTTTTGCGGGGTGTGGGGATGGGACTGGGAGCTATGGCCCGGGTACTGGGAAAACGTTACTACCTGTGAATGGAGTTCGTAAAAACATCTGTTGGTGACCAGGGGAGCTGAAATACGATTCTGAAGTTATTCACAGACTGATAAAAGATGATCTGAACACTTATTCTCTTCGCCATTCAGAATCCGAAAACGAAATCCGACCCCCGGAGTCTTTCGACGTGAACATTCAAATCATTTGACCAATCCTGCTACCATCATAGAACAAAGTGAAAACTGTATTCTCTGTCATTAAAAGAGAGTTTAGGGGATCTCTGAAAGTCATAAAATTCTATACACCTATCAACGAACTTAAATCGAATTGATCTTTATGATATTTTGAAAAATTATTTTTCCGATCTCTATCCGATCTCCTCGTGAGAAATTCTTCAGATTCCCTTGTTTCATAAACCTAGCAAGATGGTTCTCTAGGCCACAATCAGTTGAAAATCGTTTCATTTCTTTTCAATCCCTATCTGAAAACGCTTTTTATTGGTGCAGATTCAATCAGGCAATCTCATGATCAGATCAGATCGTGCGCTTACTGACGGGGAATTTTGTTTATTGCTGCACCGAATCGTTAGTGATCTGATAGAACCGGTGCAAAGCTCAGTAATCATTGACAAGCTTTGAAGATATTCCCCACTTCCTGCGGTAATTCCAGCAGACGCTTCCCCTCGACAAAGCCAATCACGATAAGGCAGTATTAACGGTAGGAGTTATCGGTAGCATTTCCCCCCAATCCAACCGTCAAATTTATATGAAGGTAACAATGAAACCGAATGAGATCTGGTCAAGTCGGCTTTTATGGAGTAGGTCGGTTCCCCAATTACATATTGGAAGTTCATAAAGAGGCACCGTTTGGGCGAATCTCACACATTGACAAAACAGTGGATATATCAAAAAGAGGATTTCAGATCTTTTCTGAGGTAATTTTTGCAAACGTTGCGGTAAAAATTCCCGGCATGGAACGAATCTCGTCCATAACATCTTCGGGCACTTCGCTGTCAACGTTCAGCACCATGATCGCCTGTTCACCGGGGTTGATCCGCCCGACCTGCATGCCGGCGATGTTGATATTGCATTTCCCAAGGATGGTAGAGGCCCGACCGATAACACCGGGTTTATCGAGGTGTCGCGAGACTATAACATAGCCTTCGGGGATCATGTCCATGGTATAGCCGCCAACTGCCACAATCCGGCTCCGGCCTTTGAAAAATACCGTTCCACTCACGGTCTCTTCAGTCTTGTCAGTCCTGATCCGGATCGTTATTAAATTCTTAAACCCGTGGGATTCCTGAGTGACTGTTTCGCTGATGGTTATGCCCCGTTCCTTTGCCATAAATTCCGCATTGACGATATTAACCGGTTGCTGAAGGATGGGATCGAGAAGTCCTTTCAACGCGAGACGGGTAACAAATTTCATACTGGCTGCATAGGACGAAAGATCGCCACCATAAATACACTCAACAGACTCCAGCCTCCCGGGAGCAATCTGGATTGCAAACCTCCCCATCTTCTCGGCAAGCTGGGCATAGGGTTCGAGTACTTCTGCCTGTTCCGGAGGTACCATCGGTGCATTCACCACGTATTTTGCAGCACCCCCGTTCAAAACTTCTATGCATTGTCGGGCAACCGAGATGGCAACATTCTGCTGTGCCTCAACAGTACTTGCTCCAAGGTGGGGAGTTACAATGACCTGGTCGAGGGTGAGAAGGGGGGACTCCAGCGGGGGTTCAGTCTCAAATACATCGAGTGCTGCGCCTGCAACTTTTCCACTTTTAATCGCGTCATAGAGCGCTTTTTCGTCAATAATGCCCCCACGGGCACAATTGATAATCCGGACACCGTCTTTCATGGTAGCGATGCTCTTTGCATTGACGAGGTGCTTTGTTTCCTTGATCAAAGGTGTGTGGACTGATATTATATCAGCTATTTTGAACAGATCTTCCACCGACATCATCTCCACCCCGAGCTGGGCAGCACGCTCTTTTGAGATGAACGGGTCGTAGGCAACGCATCTCATTTCCAGTGCGTTTGCCCGCTTCGCCAGCTCGCGTCCTATCCTTCCGAATCCGACAATACCAAGGACTTTGTCATTTAGTTCGACGCCCATGAATTTTGAGCGCTTCCATTCCTTCTTCTTCAGGCTGGCAGTCGCCTGAGGGATATTCCTCGCCAGGGAGAGCATCATTGCCATCGTGTGCTCTGTCGCAGCAAGAGTGTTGCCTTCAGGTGCATTTGCAACAATAATTCCTTTGCGGGTTGCCGCATCGGTATCGATATTATCCACGCCGGCGCCGGCGCGCCCTATAAACCGCAACCGTTTCGCTGCCTCGATCACTTTAGCAGTAACATCAGTACCGCTCCTCACCAGCAGGGCATCATAATCACCGATGATGCTGCAGAGTTCGTCTTCTTTGAGGTCGGTCCTGACGTCCACATCGAACGCTTTTTTAAGGATACCGAGTCCCTCTTCAGCCAGCGGATCGCTGACGAGCACCCTCATGTTTGTCATAAAAAACCCATATACTATATGCAGCATACTTAAAGAGGATTATTCTTTAACCGCTGAACTGATGCTTACCGGTATTCCGGAGATATGCAGTCTGAATAAAAACCGGGTAATAATAATTATAATACAGAAGAAGGTGACATCATAAGTGGTGCGAGCATGAAGGATGTGCCTAATATTCTGTGGCTCGAGGAGATCAGGAAGGAAGATATAATATCGGTCGGGGGCAAAGGGGCTTCTCTTGGTGAGATGGCATCCATTGGACTCCCGGTTCCGAAAGCCTTCGTGGTGACTGCTCAGGCCTTTCGAAGGTTTTTAGTCGAGACCGGACTGGAGAAGAAGATTTTTGCATCGTACGATCAACTCGATGTCGAAAATAATGAGGCACTTGAACGAGCTGCCGATGGGGCAAAAGCCATGGTGGTCAAGGCAAAAATGCCGCCTCATATCAAAGAAGAGATCCGGAAAGCATACAGAAAGATGTCTGCAGAAGACCTTATTGTTGCAGTCCGGTCAAGCGCTACTGCAGAAGACCTGCCGGATGCCAGTTTCGCAGGGCAGCAAGATACATTCCTCAATATCAAGGGGGAAGATGCTCTTCTCGAAGCCGTGCAGCGATGCTGGGCTTCACTCTATGGGGCAAGGGCAATATATTACCGTGCAAAGCAGGGCTTCGATGACCACACAGTAAACATCGCAGTAGTCGTCCAGCAACTTGTACATTCAGAAAAGGCCGGGGTCATGTTTACATCCCACCCCATAACCGGAGAGCCATTAACAATAATCGAAGGTTCCTGGGGACTGGGTGAAGCGGTTGTTTCCGGCTCTGTATCCCCGGACAAATATGTCTTCGACCAGCGGTCCGAAAAGGTTATCGACACGCTTATCTCGAATAAGAAAGTCGAGATCGTTGCTGACGGGGACCACGGAACCAAGCTTCTGAACATTACCGGCCTCCGGCAGGATGCCCGGGTACTCACTGATGAAGAGATTAGCAAGCTCGGTATGTATGGAAAAATCGCCGAGGATCACTATGGAATTCCCCAGGATGTGGAATGGGGCATCGTGAAAGGTACCATTTATATCCTCCAGTCCCGCCCGATTACCACTATCGGGAACAGGAAAGAGGCAAAGAGCAGTTCGGGACAAAGTAATAGCGCACGGATACTCATCCAGGGGCAGGGTGCGGCTCCGGGCATTGCTTCGGGCAATGTGGTAATAATCCGGGATGCAAAGGATACAGGCAAGGTAAAAGCAGGGGATATTCTTGTCACGAAGATGACGAATCCCGACATGGTACCAGCGATGCGGAAGGTTGCAGCCATTGTTACCGATGAGGGAGGCCTGACCTGCCATGCCGCGATCGTAAGCCGTGAACTGGGAACACCGGCAGTAGTCGGAACAAAGACTGCGACCAGTGTGCTGACCAACGGGCAGCTTGTTACGGTTGATGGTGAGAAAGGAAATGTCTACGAAGGGGTAATTGAAGTTCCGGCAAAACAGGCCCAGGCAATACCGGCCGCAGTAGCCGCTTCCCCCGTCATAACTGCTACGCTCGTGAAGGTGAATGTCTCCATCCCCGAGGCTGCGGCCCGGGCGGCGGCAACCGGTGCAGATGGTGTGGGATTGCTCAGGATCGAACACCTGATCCTCGGGCTCAATAAAACACCGGGGTGGTTCATTGCTAACAACAAGGAAGAAGATTTTGTCAGGGAACTCCATGATGGTATTAAGATTGTACTTGATGCCTTCCCGGGCAAGCCCGTCTGGGTCCGGACGCTTGACGCCCCGACGGATGAGTTTCGGAACATGATGGGTGGGGAAAACGAACCCCATGAGCATAATCCCATGCTTGGCTGGCGTGGAATCCGGCGTGACCTCCAGAGCCCGGAACAGTTCCGTCTCCAGATAGAGTCCTTCAAACGTCTCTGGAAAGAGGGCTATGAGAACCTGGGTATCATGTTCCCCATGGTATCCCATCCGGATGAGTTTGTCGCTGCTAAGGCGCTGATGAAGACCTACGGGGTCGATGTCGAGAAGGTTACGCTGGGAATAATGATCGAAATACCGGCAAGCGCAATCATGATCGAAGATTTCATCAAATGCGGTATCAGGTTTGCATCCTTCGGGACCAATGATCTTGTCCAGTACACGCTCGCAATCGACCGTAACAATGAAAATGTTGCAGACATGTACCAACCCCAGCACCCCGCAGTACTCCACCTTATTCACAGTGCGATCCAGATGTGCCGGGCATATGATGTAGAATGCTCGATCTGCGGTCAGGCAGGCTCTGACCCGAAGATGGCTATGTGGCTTGTCGAGCATGGGATATCAAGTATTTCGGCCAACATTGATGCGATCGCCAAGATCCGTGAGGCGGTTGCCCGTACAGAAAAGCGTATCATCCTTGAGGCTGCGAGAATACGCGATGCTGAATAAGGGTTGTTCTGAAGAAGAGATCTTCACTTTTTTCTCCCAAAAAAAAAGGGAGGATATGGATCATGACTATATCCTGAGCTCTATGTGTACCATTCCCCACCCGGTAGCAGTGCGAGCGCATTGTATGTTCATGGAGACCAATCTCGGGGACCCCGGCCTTTTTTTGGGCACTGCATCTCTTGAACAGCTCCTTATTGAACGGCTTGCTACCCTTTTCCATCTCCCGACAGCCGGGGGATACGCAACATCCGGGGGGACCGAGTCCAATATCCAGGCATTGCGGCTTGCAAAAGTATCAAAACAGGAAGTTGTGTATCCCAATATTGTCGTACCTGAATCAGCTCATTTTTCCTTCAGGAAAGCCTGTGATCTCCTCTCTCTTGAAATGCGACCCGTTCCACTGGATCGGAATTTTCGTATGGATGCAGAAAAAGCAGCAGAACAGATCGATAAAAACACGATCTGTCTCGTAGGTATTGCAGGCACCACGGAGTACGGTATGGTCGACCCGATAGCAGATCTGGCAAAAATTGCTGACGCACAGGACGTACTTTTCCACGTGGATGCAGCCTTTGGGGGTATGGTAATACCTTTCCTTAATAATCCGATCCCCTTTGACTTTGCTCTTCCCGGTGTTTCGACCATTGCCGTTGACCCACACAAGATGGGCATGAGTACCATTCCTGCCGGCTGCCTCATTACCCGGGACCCAGACTTGCTCCACTCCCTCAATATCGATACCCCCTACCTTTCGGTCAAACAGGAATACACGCTTGCCGGCACACGACCTGGTGCTCCTGTTGTAGGGGCGTTAGCCGTGCTGGACTATCTCGGTAAGGAAGGTATGAGAGCAGTAGTTTCAGGATGCATGAAGAATACTGATCGCCTGATCGCCGGTATGGAACTGTTCGGGATCCCAAGGGCTGTCACGCCAGATGTAAACGTTGCGACCTTTACCTGTAGGGGAATACCTGAACCATGGAAGGTCTCGTGGACACGACAGGGACACCTGCGGATAGTCTGTATGCCACACGTTCATCTCGACCGGATTGAGGCTTTTTTAAAAGACACAGGAGAAATGTATGCTTGACAGACTGGTAAGATCCCTTGAGACCTGTCCCATGATAAAACGGGGAGAGTATAATTATTTCATCCATCCGATAACCGATGGCGTACCGCTTATCAGCCCTGCCCTCCTTCGCGAAGTGGCCACCGCGATGGTGAAAATGCTCGATCTGACGGGTGTGGATAAGATTGTTGTTGTCGAGGCCATGGGCATTCATATCGGTTCGATCCTATCGACAATGACTGATATTCCTATGACCATTATGCGTAAAAGAGCATACAAATTGCCTGGAGAGATAGCTGTTCACCAGGCTACCGGCTATTCCAAAGGGGAGCTCTACCTGAATGGTGTATATAAAGGAGATCGGGTCGTGATCATTGACGATGTGGTGAGCACGGGTGGCACTATGAAAGCCCTCTTGCAGGCTCTGAGCATTGCCGGTGCCAATGTTGCGGACGTCTGTATCGCAGTCCAGCGTGGGGAACCCGATATCGGTCGCCCATATAAGTCATTGGTCAGGATTGAAGTGACCGACAAGGTGTATGTGGTTGAACGACACCTCTGATCTTATAGAACGCCTGAAAAAAAGAGGGGCAAAACGCATCGCTCTCCAGTTTCCCGAGGGACTGAAACGGCAGTCTGCCGCTATCGCAACCGCTCTGAAAGATGCCGGGTTTGATGTGATCGTGAGTGGCGATCCCTGTTATGGTGCCTGTGATCTTGCACTGGATACGCTCAGGTTTACTGATGTACTTGTCCATTTCGGACATGCTCCCGTCAATGAGCATCCTGAGGTCATGTTCGAACCCTGGAAAATCGATTTTGATAGTGAGGTCCTCGAAAAAGCACTCCCTTTCCTGAACAGTAACACGATCGGTCTTGTCACTACGGTCCAGCATGTCCACGTTATTCCGGCAATCGAAACATTCCTGCAGTCACAGGGGATTACCTGTATTGTCGCAGATGGGGGAGGACGCACACCCGAGCGCGGCCAGGTACTGGGCTGTAGTTTTTCAGCGGCGAAAGTGAACGGTGTTGACGAGATTCTTTTTATAGGGACAGGACTTTTTCATCCGGTGGGGATAGCTCTTGCCACCCGTGCCCGGGTGATTGCACTTGATCCTCTTGCCGGAACTGTTCAGGAAGTGAGCAGTGATGCACTTTTGCGCCGTCGATTTGCAGTCATTGAGAAAGCCAGGGGAGCAAAGAGAGTGGGTATTATTGTCAGCACCAAGAGTGGCCAGCAGAGGATGGACCTTGCTCAACGGCTGATAAAACTCTCCCCTGCTGCGGTCATTATTACCATGCGGGAGATATCCCCGGATGAGCTGCTGAACCTTGGTTTTGAATGTTATGTAAATACCGCCTGCCCGCGTCTCGCGTATGATGACCAGGTGCGTTTTCCGGTGCCGGTTCTTTCGCCTCAGGAATTTGAAATTCTTTGCGGTGAGCGTTCGTGGGACGCTTATGCAATCGACGAGATCGTATGAAACTCAGACATCTTGAAATGACGCTCCAGCGCCTCACAGGGTATAGCAATCCGTGTGCTGCACTTGAACAGTATCAGACACCTGCAACTCTTGCGGCACGGTTGCTTTACCATGCTCATATGAAGGGGGATATTGAAGGAAAATCTGTGGGGGACCTCGGGTGTGGTACCGGTGTACTCGCAATCGGTGCTGCTCTGCTCGGAGCGGAAAAGGTAACGGGGATCGATATAGACCCAAAAGCTATCGAGAGCGCTGAAGCAAATGCAATGATGCTCGGCGCTGAGGTTGGATTCCGACTCGCCGATGTCCGCGACGCAGAACTTTCCGGTCATATTGACTTTTTTGACACGGTGGTCATGAACCCGCCTTTTGGTGCGCAGACAGCGCATGCCGATCGACCGTTTATCGACCGGGCTCTCTCGATCGCTCCGGTTACGTACAGCATATTTAATGCCGGTTCTGTACAATTTATAGAAACATACATCGCGGGGCGGGCAGATATTGACGAACGGATCCGGGGGGTCTTTCCCCTGCGCCGCACGTTCTCCTTTCATACCCGGGATATACAGGAAATCGAGGTCGAGATCCTACGGCTGATACGAAAATAGAAATCAATAAGGATGGCATCAGAAAAACAATAACAGGAATTGCCGCAGCACATCTTGTCACCGATATATACATGCCGGTGCTCCCTGCTATTCTCCCTCTGCTGATCTCTGAGAATGGCTACTCCTATCTCACTGCAGGGCTGCTTGTCACCGCTTACAATCTCACCTCTTCATTCACCCAGCCCCTTGTCGGCTGGCTTTCCGATACAAAAGGATTTTCTGTCCGCATCAGCACCAGCCTGCTTGTGAGTGCACTGTTTATCGCACTGATGGGGATCGCTCAAAATTACTATCTTATTATGGTCTTTGCAATCCTCGCAGCCTTGGGGCACGCATGCTTCCACCCGGCTGCGCTGAGTCTCGTGAACCGGCTCTGCATGAAAGAGAACCGGGGTCGGGTGACCTCTTATTTTGTTGTGGGGGGCAATCTTGGCTATGCGATCGGGCCGGTCCTGGCAGGAGTTCTTGTCTTCTGGTTGGGACTCCCCGGGCTCATTTTCCTCATTTTTCCGGCGCTGTTCATGGTTGCAGCGCTCAAATATCTCCTTCCCGGGGGAATTCCTGCTGCATGCGAGTCCTTTGCCAGGCTGGAAATAAAAGAAGGCGCTGCGCAATCCATGAAACCGTTCGCGATCCTCATGATCGTGTCCATTCTCAGGGCATGGGCAGTATTTGCAGCAATTACCTTCCTTCCAATGTACCTTGTTACCCAGGGATATAGCCTCATGATGGCAGGTGTCATCATGACTCTGATGCTCCTTGCCGGCGTTGCCGGGCAGGTTATGGGAGGCCACATATCTGACATGATCGGCAGAAAAGAGTTCATGATAGCAGGCCTTGCCGGTGCAATTCCGTTCTTTTACCTGTTCTTTGCAGGCACCGGTATCATTGCAGTCATGGCACTCCTCTTCTTCGGGTTCTTCCTCTGGTCAACATTTGCCGTAGCTGTTGCGATGTCCCATGAACTCCTCCCCGGGAATATAGGGCTTGCCTCCGGTATGATGCTTGGTCTTGCAATTGGGTTCGGGGGGCTGGGTGTTGCCGTAAACGGCCTGATCGCGGACCATTACTCTCTGGCGGCAGCCTTGGGAACGATCCCAGTCCCGATAATAGCAGCAATGCTGCTCATGTTCGCACTTCCCTACCCGTGGAAATCGATTTTTAATAATCGTCTCCCGAGAACTCCTTTCGTAAAGAGATGACACAATACCGCATTTTCAACGTAAAACCGGACCCCGCGAATCTCCCGTACTGCCCCTGCCCTGATAGCGATAATAATACTGTGAATTGTTTTGGAAGTATCTCATATAAGAAACAGACGAATAATTGAAGTAAAATAAGGTGAGCATTTATCTTGTTTTAACCTTTTTTTCCACTCCGTAAAATTTCCGGGTGGCGAATATTGCGGATCATCCAGCAATACAATTATATGGACTGATTCACAAAACAAGGAGATTGAGGTATCACGATGGATAAAATGGGAATTGTAGCACTGATCATTGGACTTGTTTTATGTGCAGTGGGAGCCTATGCGGTCTGGGCATTCCTGCCTGAGGTAATTATTGCTGTGGAAGGGCTGATTGGTATAGTTGTGGTGCTTGCCGGCCTGATGCTGGTGATCTTCGGAGTATTGATTGTTAACGATTAATGATCGGTCTTAACTTTTTTATCTTTTACATTTTAACGACAAGACATTGCGAGCCCGCAGTTTCAAGCACGGGTTCTGTCTTTCCTGAAAAAAAGTCATCAAAGGCTTTTTTCACCCCGGGTGCAGTCATATAATCATGGGAGAGCAGGATCCCTCCCGGGCTCATACGTGAATAGAAGAACTCAAGGCACTGCTTTGTACTCTCATAGGTATCGACATCGAGATTGACCAGGGAGAATTTTTTTTCTTTTACCGGGCCGGAGGTTCCCGGAAAGATGCCTTTGTAGAAAAATACATTGCAGTCATTTTTCAGATAATCCCTGACACGGTCATAGGATGCCGCAAACTTCCCTTCATAGAACGGCCATACCATATCGATATCCTCCACTTTCGGCAAACCTTCAAATGTATCAAAAAGATGGAGGTGTTTCTCCCCCTTTGCCGAGCAGATAATCTTTGCAGAACCACCTTTATATACCCCGACTTCTGCAATATCTCCCGGTACTTTCTGCGTCCGTTTCACAGCCATGAAGATATGATATGCCTCGATGTCTTCTAACAGGAGTTCAGTTTCATCGCGGATTATTTTTAAGGTTTTTGCAAATTTTTTTCGTTCCTCATCGCCATAATGAGAGAGCCGCCCCCGGGTCGCAATATCATTTCCCAGGAATGGCTCAAAAAAAACAAATTTACGAAATTTGAGAAGATATTTTGAGGGGAGGAGTGAATCAACCACTAAAAAAAAATTTTTCTTGGGGAACATGCTCATGCTTTAAGTGGTTGATCTTTCTTGAATTTATAAGGTGAAGGTCAGATTCCTGTCAGTTTTCTTCTCAAACGCCGGTTGGTTGCCAGATAGCCGGTAATCACTGCAGTACCCAGAAGGACAAACGAGATCACGATCGATATAAGGATGAAAAGTCCTGCAATATAGGCAACCATGACTGAGCCAAGTCCAATTACTTTTCCTCTCTTGTAAGCCCCGAGGATAGAAACGATGAGAAGAATTGTCGGGAGGAGAAGGAGTATTGACCGCACCAACGGATCTGAGTATATTGTATCGATAATTGTTCCCAGAACATTGAGCACAATTGCACCGGGATCGATGCCTGCCGCTGTCCACAGCCCCGAAAGAAAACCCAAGCCTAGGACGAACTGCCAAATGAACGCTGAAGATCTTTTTGTCATCAGGGATACCAGTTATTTCCGTGTACGGTTTGTTTCAGTCTGTTAATATACTGATTTCCTATTAGTAGAGCCCGTCAGGAAATGACTGTGTTTTTCTGTATCGGAATATCCGGCAGGTGGGGATCATGCTGAGGGTTCCTTATCGACGTCCAGTTCATCCAGAAATGGCATCAGCCCGGTAATGTAACGAACGGATCCGGACATCTTTGTTTGCATTTCACCTGTAGTAACAATCTTAATCATCAGAGGAAACTCCCGCATTGTCTGTTCAAAGGAAGGGTCATTCTCCCGGGTAAACCGGAGGAAACTCTCAATACTGATGTAGGGACGCTCATACTCGGGAACATTACCGAATTCCTCAATAACGGATTCGAGGGAGCGGGAATGTGCAAGATCATCTTCAAAAAACAAGATGACTTTGACTCCATGGGTACGCCCGATCTCATCCAGCATGAGAATATTAAAAAAAGCATCTTTCGTTACACCAAGAGAACCAAGCTTCTCGGCAGGCGTTTTCCCGGGAAGGTTTTCCCATGCACCTGAATTTTCCATGCAAGGGATGGGAATTCACGGGTTGTAAAACTATGGATATTACCTGTTTTAGCAAAAGTACGGGTTATATTGGTCCGGGTCTATTAAAGACGAGATAAAAACAGATAATAATCCGTTTGGAGGAAAAATTTTTTTTAAGAATGGACAAAAAACACGAGGTAAGTTGAGACATGACCTGGCGCCCAACCTCACAGCGATGAGTCAAAGATACTACACTATCTTTCAGGAGTTATCGTTCTGGAGCCGGAAATTACTGTTTAATACCAGTGAGATATTATTTCTTTGACCTATTTTTTCACCACTTCCCAATTATTCAGATATTGCCCGGTCCGGAATGCCGCTGAAAAAAAGCATTTTGGATCAGGTCCTTATCGAAAGAAGCAGGAACAATGCCGGTCTGTGCATAGGTGTAGAGTGCAGTAACAAAGATACCATGTATCGACCCGATAGGTACTTGTCGAAGATTTGTTTAAAAATCCGGGCTGAAATAAATGCTATTCATAGAAAATTTTGATCAAGCATGCATGTGCTTCCCGTTTCTCAATCCGGAAAATGCCGGCAATACCCGGAATGCCCATATCTCAGTGCAATAATTACAACCGGCGATATAAAACCTGCCGCTTTCGTGGGTATAGGAGATAAGGTATCAGGTAGGGTCTGGTGTCGGAATTGGGTCCGGTCTGCAGACGCCCTGCCAATGGCAGCAGATTGTAACTTACTTCCTGATACGATATTTTTCGCATTATCGGGCCATCGCATCCCGGATAAATTCACCTATGTGATTTATTGCTCTCTGGCCCTCCGGGATGTGCTGTGCAAACATCTGCCAGCAGTGGAACATTCCCTCCCAGAGTTCGAATTGGACAGGAACTCCTGCCCAGCGTGCCTTATCTACAAAAGATGCAATATCTGACAGCAGCACCTCGTGTGTCCCTGCCTGAACATAAAGACGCGGGAGTCCATTAAGCCGGGCGCGGACAGGTGATGCAAGGGGGTTTTCGGGATCAGATCCGGCAAGGTACATGGATTGGGTTTCATTGAGTTGCACATCCGAGACCCAGTCATTATCCTTATTCGATTTCGCTGAATCACCCCCAATAGAAGCATCGACTACCGGAGACATGCAGATTCCTGCACGGGGAAGAGGAATACCTGTATCCCGTGCTGATATGAGAAGATCAAGCACAAGGGTGCCACCAGAAGATATACCAACCGGAATAATCCGGTGGGGCAGGTTGCCATGACTGAGAAGGTAACGGTAAGCAGCTAGCGCATCTTCAATTGCCGCGGGAAAAACAAATTCCGGTGCCAGCCGGTAATCAAGGGAGAAAACCCTAGCCTGTGCAATCCGGGCAATACGCAGACACAATCCCATATGGTCTTTTGTCGATCCACGATTGAAACCACCCCCATGGAAAAAAAGGATCGTACAATCCAATACCGCCTCGGGTATATCGATCCAGTAGCCATAAACACCTTTGGACAGCTCAACACGTTCGGTAATCATATATTCTCCCAATTCACCCTGCAATTCAAGGTGAAATGAGGAGTAGTCCTTCCGTATTGCAGGAAGAGGCTTAGCTTGATCAGAAGAGTGGAATTTGATAAGGGTGAGGACGTCTGCGGTTGAAACGCTAATCATTAATTTGGTTATGGTCAAAGGGACAGATAAAGGAGGAGGGTGCATGGCCCCATTCATGAAAAAGATCCTGATCTTTTCAACGATTCCTTGTTTTTTTTGAAAAAAATCCCGGATATGACATTCACGAAAAGAATTGTTCCGTCACAAAGAAGAGAATAACAACATATTTCTGACAGTTTTTTTTCGAAAATATTTAATATACCCGCATATAAATTAGCATCTTAATCCCGGCAATGGATTCCATTTCTGGAGAATCGTTGTCAGGCATTTCCATACCGGAGGAGAGCAGTTTTGAAGATTACATATGTTACTATTATCGCAATCGTGCTTGTCGTGATTGCAGTTGGAATCGCAGGATGTGCGGGCACCACCCCGACTACATCCGGAACCGGAACAACACCCGCCTCTACCACAATAGGGAGTAATCCGTCAGGATCTTCATCGGTACCGTCAGTCGGATCAGTTGTCAGCGGTGCAAACCTTTTCGGCACTACCAGCTACAAATGGTTCGAGTATAAGGCAACATCAAAGGAAATGGTATCGGATATCAAAACTGAAGTCTCACAGGAGACCTACAAGGGTCAGGCCGCGACCCATACCAGAATGACATCCACGATAACGACACCAATGGCCGCCACAACGGTTACCGACATGTATGTGGCTTCAGGTGTTTCTCTTGGAGGGCACATGAAAATGGTCTCGAACGGACAAACGGTTATGGACCAAGATATCCCGCCAACGGACACGAGCAAGGTGCCCGCTAACCCGAATACAGACAAGACAGTACAATATACATTTGCAGGTATTGAACCCGTAACCGTTCCAGCCGGGACGTATCCTGCAGCGATGAAATATACGGCAACCATCCAGGGATCGACTTCTACATACTGGACGGCTCCTGGTGTTCCTCTATTCGTTAAGATGGTAATGACATCATCTAGCGGCGATATAACTGAGGAACTGGTTGGCTGGGGATAAATAAAACCGGTTCATTCTTTTTTATCATCCGGTTAATCCCCGCGGCGGGTATCTTTTGAATTAAAAAGAAGTGCTCTGTAGAAATCCTATCGAAAACAGACGGTACCGTTGACCAAAAGATCTAAGGTACATTGTCTCCTTACTTGGATGTGTGTTCAAAAAGCAAGGAGACAACTAGAAATCAGCAAGCCGGAATATCAGGTTTATCCGAGCAGCGTTTTCAATCGTGAAAACAATACGAATCAATCCTTATTCCTGTAAATATTCGAAAAAGATCTACACCCAATACCAGCTTCTCGTCCTGATTCTCTTCAAAAACTATCGAAACCAGCACTACCGGGATTTCATTGAAGATATCGGAGACATGGAATCGATCCAATCAGAACTGGATCTTTCTGTTGTGTCTCATTTTACTACGCTTCAGAAGTTCTTCTCCCGGATAAAACCCGTGTATCTCCGCTATACGTTCAGGAAAACTCTGATTCTGTTCTATTAAACGACGATCCGATCACAATCACAGCGATTGATTCGTCCGGGTTTACAAGCAAATATTCGAGTCATTATTACTCAGCCAGAACCGGGAAGATTTGAAAACATTTCCTGAAAACTTCGATTTCGGTTGACACCGATCAACAGGTTATCACCGGGTTCATCGCTTCGAAAAGCCGGGTTCACGATACCCGGCATGCAACCAGGTTACTCCGACAATGTCACAAGATAAGACGGTCAGAATGTTATATTATGGATCGGGTATGACT
Source organism: Methanoregula sp. (assembly GCA_003154335.1). GTDB lineage: Archaea > Halobacteriota > Methanomicrobia > Methanomicrobiales > Methanospirillaceae > Methanoregula. The sequence continues at coordinate 16,123 of PMDE01000095.1, forward strand.
CTGAAACAATTCATCGGCAGATCCGAGAAGACCTGCACTTAATCATTCCGATCCGTTCCTGGTATAACGAGGTTGTCGGGGGAATCTACCGTCAGGAAATGGCAGTTCAGTTCGATAATGTCAAATACCGAAGGGCGGCAACTGGTCAAAAACAAGTTTTCCGTCCTGAAAAGAAAGTTCAGTGGCGATCTAAAAGCTCGCAGATTCACAATTCAAATGAAGGAAATCGCAGGGAAAATGATTGTCTGCAACATTCACAGGTTCCTACAATTTCTCGTCATTGAGGTTTTCTACAGGGCAAAAAGAAGGTGATCATTGCCCTTTTCGAATTCCTTTTTTCCGGATTACATTAGATAAGATCAAGAATTTTTTCCAAATCGCCGGAAAAATTTTTTGTCCGACCAAATCATCAATTCGAAATAGTAAACTCATAGGGAATCTACGACCAGCACTTCACAGATAGAAATTCATTGATACCACATGTAAGGTAAGGAGCTGTATAACTGAAAAAAAATGGTGACGATACAACGCGAGACCGATTTTAAATTGCCCATGTCCGAATTTTTATATATCGGTATGGTTGATCCTAAACCTGCGCAAGATGCTGCGCATCAATCTGCCCGGTTCCCGATAATGAAAAGGGAATTCGTTGAAGCGATTGATTTGCTGAACTAAAAAAATAATGAGGTAATCCATGACTGAACATATATTCGGAAACCTGATTTATACGTATGACGCCGCTGCCGGGGAAGCGCTCGGCAAACGGGAAAGCCACACACCAAAAATCGATGCTCCCGCAAAAGTAAAACTGGATGAAATTTTCGACATTAGGGTGACAGTAGGTCCTCACCCAAATTTACTAGAACACTCAATACGGTGGATAATGGTGACACTGGAAGAAGAAGGAAGAGCATTTAATCCCATTGTCCTCGCCAAGGTTTCATTAACCCCCAACGCGACCCAACCGGAAATAGTTCTCAAAGTGAAACTGCAAAAAGGAGGGGTAATTCATGCCGTCGAATATTGTAACCTTCATGGGCTCTGGTCTGGAAAAAAGGAGATCAAAGTCCAGTAATATTCATTTTTAAAAAAAATCAATTCCGGATATTCAAAGAAAAAATTCCATTCATTCCTTGAATCCTTGTTTGATTTGGTAGAATTTTTAAATGATATGTGTCATTCAGGCCACGAACCTGATTGTCTCCAGAGGAATATATGAATAACACTACTTTATGAAAAGAGTTTCCACTCGTCAACTAACATTTGCAAGAAACAGCCTGATCTGTAAAGGAAGGAAGGTGATAGCAGCTTAGTAAAGTTCCCGAGGACTCGCGTACCTCAGTACCGTAGACTACGTGAGTTGGCTTAACTTCTGGGTTCGGAATGAGACCAGGTGTGCCCCAACTGCTATGGCCGCTATCACCACAAATAAGGGGTAAAAACCCCAAAGCCAAGGTCCGGATTTGAACCGGAGTGTAGTTGATCTGCAGTCAACCGCGTGGCCGCTCCGCCACCTTGGCGACCGTGTAAAATGATACCTTATCCTTTATGTCAGGATAGGATATAAGGTTTGCACACAGAATTTCGTCTGGGTTTAACGTGGTGAGCACTAGCGTTTGGACGTTAGTACTTGCGGACTGAACACGTCGTTACCTTCGTGCGTACATCCCAAGCCTATCAAACGGATCTTTTATCCGAGTCCTCAACGGAGTCTCTTTTTAGGCCGGGTTTCAAGCTTAGATGCTTTCAGCTTTTATCCCTTGGCGCGTAGCTGCTCGGCACTGCCTTGTCAGACAACCGATCGACCAGAGGCGCCGAATGAAAGTTCCTCT
>PMDE01000070.1 GCA_003154335.1 Methanoregula sp.
TGGGCGTGAGCAAGCGGGATTTCGATGCGCGTTGATTCAACATAAACAATAATTAAGAAAATTGCAATCGTTGTGACAAATGCAAGAACATCTTTGCTGAAGTACGTGAGGTAACTCCCACCATCAAGCCCGATGGCGATAAGCCGTGGAAAAAACCCAACAGGGTACTGGTCAGAAATTGGGGCCCAGTTGATAAAACCGTTCACGATCGCTTGTGATATCCCTGCGATGATAAAGAGACCCACACCAGAACCGATACCCCATTTTGTCACTACTTCATCCATGAAGAAGATGAGGACACCACCGATACAGATCTGGATAAAAATAAGCAAAGAGACGGCAAACAGGTTACCTCCAAAAAACTGGTTTGCAATAACCGGATCGGGAACCATGAAGCTGCCGACAAGGTTTGGAGCAGCTTCGATTACGATCATGACCAGGATGAGGATCTTCTGCAGACCCATATACATGACCTGTCCGCGAGTTTCAGTTGTATCAATATGGAGAATATCTGCTCCTTTGAGCAGCTGGAGCACGATGGACGCCGTGACAATTGGCCCGATTCCAAGATGGACTATTGAACCGCTTGCACCAGCAAGGAGCGCCCGCCAAGCAGCAAACAGATCCTGGTTTGTAGGGGCAAGTCCAAATACCGGTATATTCGTCAGGGCAAAATACAATATTAAAATTCCCAGGGTCCAGATCAGTTTATTCTTAAAATGAACGTGTCCCTCGGGACTTTTGACTGCAGGCATTGCAGCGAGCAGGGGTTCCATTCGATCCAGGAGGTTTCCCATAGTTTCACCAAAAATGTGGGCAGACGTCAGACGATTTGCGTCTTTCCGCCCATCTTCTCGATCTTGACCTTTGCCACTTCAGAGAATGCCAGAGAAGAGATATTCAGTTTCTTTGTGACTTTTCCACTGCCCAGCACCTTATTGATGCCCATGTCGGCGGTGTTAATCACAATAGCATCCCCGTCTACCTTTGCAATACCTTGGGCCAGCAGTGAGGGTACGATCTGATCAATATTCCCGACATCCATTACCGTAACGGTAATCTGAGAACTATTCGAGAAACCGTCCTTACCAAAGACGGGGCCTCCCATTTCTTTGTACCACTTGACAAAGTGGTGAGCGTTGATTCCGGCCCGGCCTCTCCCGCCGCGGTTACCCGCTCCACGCCGGTTTTTGTGAGTTCCGCCACCGCATGTACGCGATCCGCGGTATTTCGAACGTTTGTTGGTTGGCATCCAGCATCACCTCATCTTGATGAGAAGATTATTGATCTCCTGACCATAATAGCCAAGCGCCCCGCCTTGAGGGAAGGTACGTTTGGTAGTCTTGTAACCTTTGCGGGGAGGATGAAGACGTAACACAGGTTTAAGTCCCGGAATTTCACGTAGTTTTGTTTCACCCTTCGCAAGAGCCTGTGCAAATTCAGAAATGCCACCATAGGTTGAGTTAGATTTAATATACTCATCGGTAAGATGCACATCACCAATTACCCTCCCACGGGTTGTCAGCAGGGTTTCAATTGTAGTCGCATCTGCCTCACCATAAGCGACATAATCCTTTACTTTACGTATCATACCAAGGTTTTCCGGAGAATCCGGAACGAGAACACAGTGGTTGATGTGATGTAAGCGCAGCATCTTGAGTGTGTCCTTGATATCCCGGCGGGTTTTCACCACACCCCGGACCTGAACGACCGCGTACATTTACGGCGACCTCCCTGTCCGTGTCATATTTGTTTCGTTGAGTGCATTGAAGGTAGCCTTGGCAAAATTAATCGTGGTTCGCGTTTGTCCACGTGCAAAGGTCCATACATCCTTTATACCTGCAAGCTCGAGCACTTTCTTACTGATATCTCCTGTAACAAGTCCTATACCCTGCGGAGCAGGTTTCAGGGTTACCCGGACACTGCCTGCAGTTCCCTGAACCTGCATCGGAATAGAATGGGTTACATCACATCCGCACTCCCAGCTGCCGCAACCGCGCTGTACCTTGATAATATTCATTTTTGCCTTTACAATCGCCTTCTTGATTGCATTACCAACCTGGACATCCTTACCCTGACCAAACCCAATGTAACCGTTCCTGTTACCAACAATGACAACAGCACGGAACTGAACGCGACGTCCTGAGTCGGTCATCCGCTGCATCATGGCAATATCAAGAACTTCATCTTCCAGATCGGGAAGGAAAGCATCGACAATCTGGGGCTCCTTGATCGGTCTGCCGCTCTCAAGTACCTGGTCGATACTTTTAATCTCTCCAGACACGACGAGCTTGCCAAGACCAGTAACCGGTCGCCACTCTTCTCTTTCATAAGCCATTTACACCATCTCCTTTTTTATGGCGTCTGCGACTTTTTCGACAAGGGTAACAATATCTCCTGCATTTTTGTTGTATGCGGCGATATGTGCGCCTTTTGCCCGTTCATCTGAAGGGAGGATCTTATCTCCATGCGGTACGTCCAATCCTGCTTCTACCGCACCCTTGAGTGCTGCAAAGACCCTTGCACCGGGTGTTGCACGGTTGAGTCCGATATCCAAAATAGCCCTGCCATAGTCCGCTTTTTTCGCCTTTATTGCAAAGAGCATCCCGGTCAGATATGCTGCAGGTGTATTGGATGTTGAGCCGCTGTATCCGTATGTTTCCAGTTCTGCAGAATTTGCTGCAACGAGCGTGCGATCTCCATCCATCTCTGCTGTAACAAGTTGGATGATGATATGCCGGTTTGTCTTGCGCACCACCATTCGTGGTGCATCTGCGACGACGAGCCTTGTTCGCTTATAGTAATCGGTTTTGCCCTCTCTTCGTCTTCTGAAGGGAACAAAATACCGTGATCCTGTTGCCANNCCTGCGGAAGGGGACAAAATACCGTGATCCTGTTGCCATGTTACTTCATCCTCCCTGCGAGGATCTCCATTTGTGCTTTCATATGCGCAACACTCCTGAACTGCCCGCCAGCCGCTTTCCTGTAAATTATGCGATATAAATGCCGGTCAATTGTTCCGGCACCGCGGAGTTCAACAAGCGCCTTTCGGATCGCACGGATTTTCTGGACCCATGCTGTTTTGCTCGGATTTCTGGCTCCTGCTGCACCCTTCCTTTTTCCGGCGCCCTTGCGATGACCGTATGACCTTTGTGCAATCCGTGCACGTGCCCTGCCGCGGCTTACACCCTTTTTTTGGTGTGCTTTTATTGCACCGTCGGTGATAAGCCCTCTCAAATCTTCACGAGAGATTGCATTTTCGATATCCGAAATACGGGCCGGGTCAAGCCAGACACGATTTACGCCGCACTTCAACAGCGAGGCAGTAATACGTTTCTGGTTCGCAACATCACTCATTTTTCTTCACCCCTGATTTGGGGGTTTTGGCCCCGGTCTTTGCAACGGCTGATATTGCTGCCTTTTTTACCTTAGGCTTTGCTGCTGCTTTCTTTGCAGTTGCCTTCTTCTCGAGCTTATCTGCCGGTTTTTCTGCTTTTTCCGCCTTCGGTTTCGCTGAATTCTTGGCAGTTTTTGCCTGAACCTTCTTTGCTTCTGTCTTCGCTGCCGGTTTTACCTTTGTGGCATCCTTCTTGATCGGAGCGGCAGATATCTTGGATTTTTGGGAGGTCTTCTCATCCTTCTTCTTCTGTGCCCCTGCAAAACGTTCTGCATCGACTTTTTTCGGTTTTGTTTCTCTTGTTTTGAAAGTTTTAACATTCAGTACTTTGAGTCCTGCTGAACCAGCTGCTTCCTGAAGGACGATAAGTTTGCGATCTCCGACTGTGCCGGATATGCGGACAGCCTGGGTCTTCGCATCCAGTCCGTCCAGTTCCTTGACAGAGGAGACGAGTACTTCGAAAAAACCGCTGGGGTGCATCCCCCGTACCGCGATCGGACTTCCAAAACCGGGTTTTGGGAGGGCTCCTTTTGCCTTTTTCTGCTCTCTCTGCTTATTGTGCTGTCCACGGGGTTTTCTCCAGGAATCGGAGAGTTGTCTCTTCTTACCGAATCCATCACGTTTGAAGGTTGCACCCTTCTCTGTCCGAACCCGGATTAACCGTTTTACTTCTGTGGTCATCGATCTCAACCCCTCTGGATAATATAAATACCATCCTGGAATACTCTCGGATCACGGTTGCGGATATGAGTTGCATGCTCAATGTTCGCTGCAGATGTTCCTACAAGTTCGCGATCGATCCCTGTCAGGATAACTTCATCATTCGCGATCTTTGCAGTGACGCCCGGTTCGATCCTTGCATACCGTGATTTCTTCTCCCCAAGGAAGTTGGCGATCTCGAGCCTGTTTCCCTGAAGTTTCAGCTGAATCGGAAAGTGGCTGTAAACCATTTTCATGTGGTATTCAAAGCCTTCACCAACACCCCGGCACATATTTTTGGTATGTGCTTCAAGGGTACCGACCATCGCCGTGATTTCTTTTCTTTTAGACTCGGTTGAGATTGTAAC
>PMDE01000109.1:0-4717 GCA_003154335.1 Methanoregula sp.
GACGATGGTCACCGGGGACATGCCGTGTGCGTGAGAATAAAGATCTCACCAGAAACCGGGTTGATCACTGTCGCTGTTTTTTCCGGGGTTTTGCAACGTAACCAAATTGTTCGGCCAGGCTTATGACATAGTCCGGTTCCCTTCCGTCACCCGGCCGGTCCTTTGCANNCCTAATCCCTGGGGCTCCATTTTCCCATTATCTGGCCTTTTTTTCCGTTAACGGTTGTCCGTTGCCGTATTCTCATGTCGGTATGGGTTTTTGGGTTGTGGATGCGTTCTTTTGCCATAAAAAGAAATTCTCGTTATTTATAATAAATGTAACTGAGACATTTTCATTATTTTTAAGAAAATTTCGAAAATTTGTTTCTTGTTTAGCTGTATTCTGTTAAACCAAATCCTGATAAATATCAAAAAGTTTAAATATAGAAAAGATACAAAAAATAAAATATGGAATTTAAAATTAAATGTAAAAAATGTTTGTGATTAAGTAAAAAGAAACTATACGTATGCAACCAGAAAATGGCAAAATTTCTTGATGGCCCCGGTGTCCAGTCTGCCCTGACCTGCATCATCAAAAATGCAGAACAGGAATTGTGCATAATCTCGCCCTATCTTAAGATCCCCATCCAGACGAAAAATTACCTGAAAAGTGTTGAGGACAAAAATCTCCCGGTTACCCTGATCTATCGATCAGACTACCAGCTCAGGGACGAGGACCTCCTGTTCTTCAAAGATTTGAAAAACTTAGAACTGCTTCACTGTCCGAACCTTCACTCGAAATGTTATATCAACGAGAAGGAGGGTTTGATCACGTCGATGAACCTTCACGAGCACTCCCAGACCCACAACTGGGAGATGGGGATCCGGTTTTCAAAAACGGATGACCGGGAAATATACAACGATGTCATACAGGAAATCAAATTGTTACTACGCCAGACAAAACCCCATGTCACTACCGTGGTTGCTGAACCCAGACCCCACTATAACGCAGACCTTTTCCAAAAACCCCCGAAAAAGACGGTGTTCAAACCAACGGAACCTCCCCGTAAGGGAATAATCACAAAAATTCTTGATACCGTCAGTGGGGAAGCTGCATGGTGCATCCGGTGTGGGAAGGCGCTGCCGGAATTCGACCTGCAGAAACCGTACTGCGATTCATGCTTCAGGAGCTGGTCCAGGTTTAAGAATGATAAGTACCGGGAAAAGTTCTGCCACGGGTGCGGGAGCGATGTTACCCTGAGCGTGATATCGTTTGAGAAGCCGTTGTGCAGGAGTTGTTATGAGGAGTATTACCGGAAGTGAGGGTTTGACGATCATCGGGGCTCTGTCCCTCGCCGCGTGGGCTCACCCCGGAATGTGATTCCGTTACCAAACCCTGCCGGAAACAGCATCCGGCCGAGTTGGTACCCGCAGGTCACGGCAAGTACCACGAGCACGCCTCCTCTATCATTATTCTCCTTCCCTTTCCAATGAACATTCACCGGACTCCGCCGCTATATCGTCCTCATCGAACTCCCTGTATTCTTCATAATCACCAAACAGGTTCCCGTCCGTGTGCAGGTCCAGTTCGCCGATGAAGGCGTTGAGTTTCAGTACCGGCACGAGGGGAACTCCCTCATGGACAAGTACCTGTTCTTCTATGAGGGTAACGATAACGGGGATCGCATCCTCATCCGTAATACTTTCATAAAACATGGTTCTTTCCTTATGCTGCCCTACAGCCCTTTTCAGTGCGGATAACCGGTAACGGTTGCCGGCCCATTTCTTGCATTCTACCAGGAATATCCGGCTGTCATTCCGGGCGATGACGTCGTATTGCCTTCGTTTTTTATTGCAGGTTTTTACGGTGTTGACTTTTACGGTAAAGTCATTTTTCTCGAAGATGAAACCCGCCAGCCGTTCAAAATTCTGCCAGATAACGGCTTCTGACACTATCTCCAGGTCTTCTATGCTGCTGATATCTTCGAAGTTCATGAGGTGTTGATGTTAATGGTTGGATTTTTTGTTGTATGAAGTGTGGCGATGTCCCATACTATTTCAATGAGGGTAGGCACGGCGAAAGTGTGCTAAGCGGTTAGTGATTTGTACATGGAGGAAAAAAAGTAGTGTGAGATTTACGGGGGGGACGTTTTCAGGTAGGGCTTCACCTCTTGCCGCACTTCTTCAGCACAGCCCATGAACCATATCCTTTTTTATACCCATCGCCAAACAAACAGGTACTGAGAGGACAGGTATGGCATCGCAGCTGGTTATACGGCGGAAACGGAAGAGTCCGGTATTCCAGAGACTCGGCCGTGCAGTACCGGCAGTCCGTTCACAATTCGGAGTAAACCGGATTGGGATATTTGGATCGTTTGCCCGCGGGGAACAGAAGCATACGAGCGATGTGGACATACTCGTTGAGTTCGCCGAGGGGCAGGCAACCTTTGATAATTTTATGCAGCTTGTATATTTCCTGGAAGAACTCTTCGGCAGAAAGGTGGATCTCCTGACCGTGGGAAGTATTGATAAATATATCCGGTCCCGGGTTGAACACGAGGTGATCTGGATTGAAGGATGAGCGGGTATATCTTCAGCATATTCTTGATGAAATGGAGTACCTTGATTCCCTGCGTCCATCTCTCACCTACGAAGATCTGACCGGGGATAAAACAACAGAACATGCAGTGACCCGTGCGCTGGAGATTATCGGGGAAGCTGCAAAGAATGTCCCGGACACGGTAAAAAAGGAGCACCCGAAGATCCCCTGGAAGTTCATGGCGGGGCTCCGAGATAAGGTAATCCACGGCTATTTTGCCATTAATTATGAGATTGTCTGGGATGTCATCCAGCACAAACTCCCTGAACTTGAGCCGGAGATCCGGTTGCTGTACGGTGCGCTGGAACCGGTGGATTAAGGGGAGTTTACGCCAGGGTAAAGCAGCCCTGATGAAGGAATAAACTTGTTCAGGTTTCTCATCGTTATAGAAAAAGCAGGAAAGAATTTTTCGGCATATTCACCGGATCTTCCCGGCTGTGTGGCTACAGGAAAGACACGGGAAGATGCTAAAAGAACACATGCATGAGGCAATCGGGATGCATATCCGGGGACTTCTTGAGGATGGTTTACCGGTTCCGAAATCTCATTCGTCTGCGACATTCATCGCCGTGCAGGCTGAATAACATCGTACAGGAAATCTGAATGGTGATGTATTTGTCAAAAAGCTCAATTATCAAACTGTTTTATTAGTATACTATGAGGGGTTCTTTAAATCCACAGGAGTTTAAAGAACTTTTACTTTCTCATCATCCTGATCTTCCGTGTTTTAATAACGATGTAATAATTTTATTCAACAGAAGAATTTGTGCAGGATGTTTCCTGGCTTACCCAACAGCGTTCCTGGTTTTGATATTCCTGAGACCGTCAGGCTATGAAAGTATTTTTCTCTCTTTGGCATTTGGTCTGATCTCACAATTACGAAGATTATCAAAAGTTCTTATCATTCAGCACCTCTGCAGGATTGTTGCAGGGATAGCATTGGGATTTGGCTTAGGGGGTTTATACTGGGCAATCATCAACGGCCAATGGGTTGCAGTTCTGTTCCTGGTATCCGGTGCAGGAATCTACATCCTGTCGAAAGCATACTCAGTTAAAACAAAACTGGTCAGCGTGAATGCTATCGAACAGGATGAGAGTGCCTGCAGGATTGATAAATTATAATAAAAAAAACGATAGCAAAAAAGTGAGTGAAAATAAATTATACTAACGTTTTCATGAATTCTGCAGCATCCTTTTTTGCCTGTTCGGTATTTCCGATGGCAGTGACTTTGATATCCGTGGCTCCGCTTAAGGAGACCGTGACCTGGTGCTGGTGGGTAAACCAATAATAGTAAATTACCGCGGGTATGAGTCCCAGACAACAGAGCACTAAAAAGATCACCCAGCTGACATCGCGGCTCTGGGATTCAAACGCAACAACATAATCCGTCTGGGTCTGGACCGCATAGCTTTTGGTTGCAAAAAATGGGATCGCCCGTCCCAATATTTCCTGCCGATTCATCGAAGTAGTCACTTGATCGGTAGCACTGGGCGGAGCGGCTGTAAGATCTGTTCCGCAATTTGAACATATTTTTGTAATTTCATCGGTTACCGGTTTTCCACAATTTGGACAGAATTTAGTCATTCATTTCCTCGTAACATCTCTTCGTTTCAGTATGTCCAGAAATTGTGATAAATATGCCGTTTTCATAATTTTGCCTTGGAAAAACCCTACGTTCTCTGAAGAAAAATAGTAACAGAAAGTCAAAGGTACGGCGTCCCTTAACCTATGGCGAGGGACACTTAAAATTGTGGATAGAATCGTTGTAATTTGACCCTTGCATTCGTCATGTGTATGTCATGCCCAGAACTCTGGTTCTATACCATACCGAGAGTCCGCTTGCGATGGCAAAAAGAATGACGATAACGATAGTGAGGGCGGGTTGACTGTCAGGATGCACCACCAGATTGAGGTATATAGCCAGTCCCTCCAGAAGCGAAAGTCCGACTACCATCAAAATTAAGTTATGGTTCTTTTGCGTCATGCTAACTTCACATTACAATCTATACTCTGATAAAAGGCAGGGATACTCAGCCCGCCGCTTTCTTCACGAGCGCTGCGATCTTTGCCTCTTCGGCGGCAGTCACCTTTTTTAACGCAAACGCAGTCGGCCACATATTACCCTCGTCGAGCTTTGC
>PMDE01000109.1:4839-4979 GCA_003154335.1 Methanoregula sp.
TGCGGGCCGGGCTTTTGCTGGCCGGGAGTTGTTGGGTTTGTTGATTTTTTCATATGGTACCTCTTTTTAGTATTTTTCAGTGTATAGACGCTGAGAGAATAGTCTGAAGATCCTTCCAAAACGATAAAAAGGTAATGGTA
>PMDE01000074.1 GCA_003154335.1 Methanoregula sp.
ATATCCGCACCGTTCATGAGATAACGGAACGCGGTATTCATGCTGTTGTAGGTTATTTTATCGCCGGCATCACCGACTATAACCACGTCGGCCTGGCCGCCCGGATCACAGGTACACTCCTGCTCAAAGTCACGGTACACGTCTCCCGTTGTCAGCAGGAAACACTGGTGTTTTCCGGTTTTCTTCATACAGGCAACCGCCGCGAGCGGGGGGGTAAAAATATACTCAACGGGAATATCAAACCCGAGAGATGATAATTGATCTGCGATAGTACTCCGGCATTTGCGGGTGCTGTTGGAAACAAACCGGAACCTGTAGTTCCTGTCCCTGATGAGATCTATAACTTCCCGGGCACCATCGATCGCCCGTTCCCCGGTGTAGAGGACCCCGTCAATGTCGATAAGAAAACCCTTTATATCGATCATTTCAGCCTGTGATCTGCATACTGCAGGATCCCGGCAGGATGCAGGAATGATATGCGGATGTAACCGTCATTTTCCCTGGATCTGAAATTTTTTTCATTCCTGATGCAATTCTTTGGACTATTTCCGGTTGGATCGTCCTGCGCTGAACCGAAAAATCCTGGTTTCATGATGTCCGGCAACACGACCAATAAAACAGAGTTATTCCTCTGTGAACATTAAACGTCTCATTATACGTGTGCAATTCCCGGGTCAAAGAAAATCGCAGATGCAGGCTTTGGATTTTATGACCAGCCCGGATTTTTACGAGGACCGGTTTACTTTCACACCCCTCGGCTGGATGTTTAAATCCCGGACACCGTTTAAGTATTCTGACGATGCCGGCCATACATGCTCCCGCCCGGATTGGTGCCCTCTGGCAGCAGCGCATGCAAACCATGCGGGAATACGAAGTTGTCCGGGACGGGAATGTTTTTGGTACCGGTTTAGCAAACAATATTGTTTTTTCCTCAGATTATGACCAGGCGCACAACCAGCTCGATACCCTGGTTGATAAGTACCGCGATATCCGGTTTGAAAATGTCTTTTCGGGACTGGAAATTTTCAACCAGGGTGGCGCCTGTTTTGTGCAGATAAGCCAGCAGGATATCAGGGTTCCGGCAGTGGATACGGAAAGATTCAGGACGGATATCCTGAAAGACCTCACCCTTGTACATGGTATCGGTCCGAGGATACAACACCGGTTGATGTCTAAAGGATACCGGACATTACCGGACCTGGCAGAGCACCCGAAATTCCGTTCATATGCACACGAGGTGCTTAACTGCCTGCATGGCGGCAGTTCTGCAGAAATTATGGATTTGATCGGCAGCAGGCACGCAAAATCCCACCCTTGTGTCCTCGGGACGGCCGGCCTCCATGAACCGGAAGATTATGTTTTTCTGGATATCGAAACCCTGGGTCTCTTTTCCCGTCCGATTATCCTTTTCGGCGTTGGTACCATTGAAAACTCCCGCCTTGTCGTCCACCAGTACCTTCTCCGTGATATCGATGAAGAGCAGTCGGCACTGACCGCGACACTTGAACATTTGTCCGGCGATCGCACTGCTCTGGTAACGTTCAACGGCAAATCGTTTGATCTGCCCTACGTATCAGATCGGCTTGCCTACTATGGTATGGGCTCTCCGGGAAAGATACCCCACTTCGATGTACTCCATTTCAGCCGCAGGAGATGGAAGGATCAGCTTCCCTCCCTTCGCCTTGCTGCCCTTGAAACGGCAATCCTGGGGATCAGCCGTGCCGACGATATTCCCGGCCAGATGGTTCCGGAATTCTACGAAACCTACCTTCGTACCGGTAACTGTGGTCCGCTGGTCCCGGTTGTTGAACACAACAAACAGGATATCGTCTCGCTCGCCCTGCTCTTTTTCCACCTGTTAGGAGAGTCCTATGGCTGTTGCTGATGTTATCCGTCTGCTGGGTGTCAACCCCGTATACCGGAACCGGACGGTGCATACAGAAGTAACCGGACCAGTTCCTCCGGTATACGGGACTCTTAACGTACCTCTTGGTGGAGCCCTTGAGTCGTATCTGGAGCAGCACAGGATACGCCTCTACTCCCACCAGTGCGACGCGGTCAACCGCATCCGGTCCGGGAAGAACGTGATTATTACCACACCAACAGCCAGTGGCAAAACTCTCGCATTCAACCTTCCGGTATTCGAAGAGTTGGAGTCAGATGCCGGGGCACGTGCACTTTACCTGTACCCTACAAAAGCGCTCTCCAATGATCAGTTCTCAACCCTTGAACAGATGTCGCAGTTTACGGGTATCCCGGCCCGGCCGGCAATTTACGATGGTGATACCCCTCAGTCAAAACGGGCAGCGATCCGTGAAAACTCACGGGTCATCGTCTCAAACCCCCATGAACTCCACCAGGTGCTTTCCTGGCATGCAAAGTGGCGCCCGTTCTTTTCCAACCTGAAATTTATTGTGATCGATGAAGCACACCGGTACCGGGGGGTTTTTGGGTCCCATATCGCATTGTTGATCAGGAGGTTGCTGCGACTTTGCCATCATTATGGGTCATCGCCACAGTTTATTCTCTCGACAGCGACCCTGGCCAACCCGCTTGAGTTTGCCGGCCGGCTTACGGGACTGCCGTTTGAGCTTGTTGATGAGGATGGTTCTCCGCAGGGGAGGAAACATTTTGTTCTTTATAATCCGTTTTACGATGGGGTTGGCGAACGTTCCACGTACCAGGAAACAAAGGATCTCCTGGTATCCTGTGTGAAAGAGAACCTCCAGACACTCTGTTTTACCGGCTCCCGGAAAATGGCAGAACTGGTAACACTCTGGGCACGGGAAGATGCACGTCGGTCATCAGCCCGTCTTGCAGAATCGATATCGGCCTACCGGGCAGGTTATTTGCCTGAAGAACGAAGGCTGATTGAACGCCGTCTGAAGGATGGGGAGATGAAAGGTGTTGTGTCGACCAATGCGCTTGAACTCGGGATCGATATCGGATCACTTGACGCAGTTATCATTGCGGGGTACCCCGGAACCATGATGTCAGCCCGCCAGCAGGCCGGGAGAGCCGGGAGAAAAGGGGGCGATTCACTTGCGATTCTTGTTGGGTTTGCAAATCCTCTCGACCAGTATTTTATGCATCATCCCCACCATTTTTTCAGCCGGTCGCACGAGCACGCAATCATCGATACCGGAAATCCCTATATTGTTTCCGGGCACCTGCTGTGCGCTGCCGCCGAGCTGCCGTTGAACGAAACAGACGACCTTAAGTATTTCGGTGAACTGTTTCCTGAACTCCTTTCAGATCTTGCGTCCAGTGATCTCACTCGGAAAACAAGTCGTGGGTGGGTATATTCCGGNNATGTGCCATGGCCGGCTGCTGGAAACAATGGACAGGGGCCAGGCGTTTCGCGAGGCACACAAAGGCGCTATCATGCTTCATCAGGGTGAGACGTACGTGGTAAGCGAAATGGACCTGGAAACACATACCGTCCGGGTAACGGAAAGCGATGTAGATTACTATACGCAGCCGCTCAAAGTTGTTGATCTCTCCATCATTCAGACCCTGGAGACCCGGGTTATCAAGGGGGCACGATGTGCGTATGGTGACGTCGAAGTAACTGAACAATATACCAGCTACAAGATCAAACGCAAAGACACCATTATTGGAGTGGAACCTCTCGTTCTGCCCCCGATTACGTTCAGGACAAAGGCATTCTGGGTTATTCCCACACCGGATACCGGACAGCGTTTGGCCGGTTCAAAACTCGATCCCGCGGGAGGTCTGCATGGTGCTGAACACGCTGTTATCGCAATAATGCCCCTGCATGTAATGTGTGACCGCTGGGATATCGGGGGATTATCATCTCCCGGATTTGGGGAAAATTGCGAACCCGTAATTTTTGTATACGATGGCTATGAAGGAGGTATAGGACTTGCCGAGAAAGCTTATGAGATCCTTCCTGACATTTTTTCAAGCGCACATGAACTGATCCAGGACTGCGGGTGTGATGAGGGATGCCCGTCCTGTATATACTCTCCCAAATGCGGGAATGATAACCAGCCGCTCGATAAACAAGCTGCAATACTGGTTCTCGGAGATTTATGTTCTCCCCCGGAAAAAAGTGAATGTCCCGGAATATCTGCTGAATCCGTGCAGGCGTCTTCCTCTTCAGGAAATTTCTTTTAATCAATAAGTACCACACGGTGTTCCGGGCCCTCTTCTTCCGGCTCATCATCAAAGATGAACAGGTCATCTATCCTTGCGTGAAGGGTATGGGCAACATCGTGTGCAAGGCGAAGGGAAGGGTTATACTTTCCCTGCTCCAAAAAGACAATTGTCTCCCGTCGCACGCTGACTTTTTTCGCCAGGTCATCCTGGGTCATGGACAAACGGGCACGGTACTCTTTTATTCTTGTCTGCATGGGTTTCCCCTC
>PMDE01000029.1 GCA_003154335.1 Methanoregula sp.
GTCGCTGGAATGGGACTATACCCATAAAAAAATGGCCTGTTGCATGTCTTTCTCAGAGAATCGCCCGGAAAAAAATAGTATTGAGATTACCGCCTTTTTCCTTCTGTCCGGATGGATGGCGAACGTGGAAAATCGAGTGAACCGAGCCGGAAAAATTCCTGCTGCTGATCATAGGGCAAAGGCGATGAATAATTATTACCAATGATCCGTCACGTTTTTTTCAGGCTTTATGCATATATCGTTAAATTTCGTCCCTGAAGGTTACTTCAACCATTTCAAGATCATTGGGCGCAATGATGGACCCGGAAAATTTTTTCTTTGCATCACTCATATGTGCCAGCGCATCCGTATAGCGTGAGCTGGTATGGACAAGAACAAGGGTCCGTGCATTAAGAACTGATGCTGCTTCTCCGGCTTGTGCTGCTGTCGCGTGATAAAACTCAGGGCCCCGCTCAGCTTCCGATTCATCGTAGGTTGCATCATGTATCAGGAGGTCTGCGTTCTGGGCAATATCCCGGATATTCATATGAACAGCCCGTGTATCTCCGGTGTAGACAATTTTCCGGCCGGGCCTTGGTCCTCCCAAAACCTGTTCGGGCCGGATTTCAATTGAATCAGGTCCGGTTCCAAGCCGGATAGTCTCGCCGCGCTGGAGTCGGCCAAAATGCGGCCCCGGAGCGATGCCAAGCCCGATGGCCTTTTCACGGTTGAATCTGCCCGGGCGGGGATCCTCTTCAAGGATATACCCTAAGGAAGGGATCCCGTGTTTTACTGAAAAAGCGGTGACCGTATACCCGTTAAAACGCACCCAGGAAGCATTTCCGAGCTCAACGGATTCTAGGGAGAATTTGAGATTGAACCGTGCAACCTGGCGCAGAATGGTGACAAATTCATGAACCCATTCAGGACCGTAGATGGTAAGCGGTTCAGTCCGGCCGTTAAATGACAGGGTCTGGATGAGACCGAAAAGGCCGAGGAAGTGGTCTGCATGCCAGTGGGAAATGAACACTGCATTGACTAAAAACCCGCACCGGGACCGCATCATCTGCTGCTGGGCACCTTCACCGCAGTCAAAGAGAAGCGTATCCGAACCACGGCGGATCATGATGCAGGGCGGATTGCGCTGGGGAGTCGGCAATGCCCCGGCGGTGCCGAGGAAATAGACCTGCAATGTTTCACCGCTCAAATAAAACATCTCCGAAAGACCGCGAGACTTTTCTTTGCCTCACTGATCGATTTTCCTTCAATTACGACGATACCCTGGTAATCCTTCGCAATCGTTTTTCCAGCTGTTATCCAGGGGATGTTCCCCTCACCGAGAGCAAGGTGTTCGTCAGATAGGCCATTGTTGTCATGAATATGGATATGATTTGCCTGTGAAATATGGTTGAGAAAATTGCCCAGCTCTCCTACGGTATTCGCATGACCGAAATCAAAGGTCATACCAATACCCTCAATACCTTCCGTCATACCNNACCGAATATTCCTGTGCACATTTCCCGATCTGCCGGAGCGCTTCCTTCTGGAGATCCCAGACTTTCTGGGGCATCAGCTTGCCAACCGGAGAAAGATAACCGGGATGTATGGTGACCCGGTCAGTCAGCGCTGACGCGTGTTTTATGCAGGTACAGATCTGCCGGATCGATTCGCGCCATATGGGATCATTGAGCGTGGCAAGGTTCAGATCACCATACGGTGCATGTACGCTGATTCCCAGGCTGGTGGATGTGATCACTTCTTCAATTTTTGAAAAACATGAGGGATTATCGAGCCGGTAATTGCCATCCGCTACAATCTCCCAGCCAGGGTACCCCGCCTCCTCAATACCATATACCCAGGATATATCGTCCCAGACTTTCGCCGAGGATGAAAAAAACGGCCTGATACTCATGGACTACCGCCAAGGTGTTTTAGAAGACTGTGCACAGAACGGGAAAATTCCTCCAGAGTGTTTTCATTACTCAGGTGAATATCTGCATCCCCGATAGCTTTACCAAGGCCCCAGCCCAGCTCACGCATATCCCGTGTGCGCAGTTCTTCGGCTGATTCGAAATCATCAGAACGACCCCGTGCCTTGATCCGCATCAGTCGTGTTTCAAAGGATGAATCGATGCTGATGAGATAAAATCCCGGAAAGGTTCTCCGGAACAGCATGACTTCAGCATCGCCCCTGATTCCATCGACAAGTACAAGGGGCGCAGCCTGACGCTGTATCTCGGGAATACAGAGGAAAGCAATTGCGTCCATACCTCGTTCCGACCTGAGTTTTCCTGCCAGCGATCCAAGATTTGCATCGGTCGGCTCAAGACCTTCCTCTCCGGCAGCACGCCGGATCATATCGCCCATTACAACAACGGGTACATGCACGGACGCAGCAATCTTTGAGAACTCGCCTTTACCGCTTGCGGGAAGCCCGACGACGCCGATGACTTTCATAGGATATCTCTCCAATTTCACGTGTTCGAATCCGTATTTTTTTTTCCAGTTTGTCAGCGATCTCCCTGATCTCATTTAAGGTAAGCGGGGGATGTTCTTCCTGTTGTATTCGTTTTTTGCAGATATATTCCCCTTGGGTCATTTCAGGTAATAGGGGTTTTGCGATGGCCACCTTGTGCTCGCCCTGCTGGAGGACAAGCGGAACATCGCCTATTTTCTCGGATATTTCCTGCAAATATTCCTGGTTTTCATAAAAAATGGTAAAAACTACTTCGAATTCACCCAGTTTTTTATTTTCGAAAGATTTTTTGCAGATATCAATTGATTTTAACACATTTTTCTCATAATTTTCTTTCACTACCGGGTCGGTTGAACCGGTATATCCTTCCCAGGTTGTTTTGTAATCGATTGCAATTTTATCCACCAGATTTTGAGAAATGAGCGTCTCAAGCACATCCGGAAAAAAACCATTTGTCTGTATTCCTACCGCCAGAGGTAATTTTTTTACAAATTGTGCAAGAGCGCTCAGTCCTTCTCTCTGCATCGTCGGTTCACCCCCGGAGAAAACAACCGCACTGATAAAGGGGGAGGAGGACCGGATCATGGCAAAAATTTCTTCCAGTTCGCGACAGTCTTTTCCCCCCTGGATTGCCTCATTCTGACAATAGGAACAGCGGAGGGGGCACCCCCGTAAAAAAAGGGTACATACCGCCCTTCCCCGCCAGTCGATCGTTGACAGGGAGACAAATCCCCCGAAATTTATCTGGATAAAATCACCGTTCCTACTAGTTTATAACGAGGATATTTTAGTGTATTGGGTCTTTATCCGGTCCTGCCACCGCTTCATTATAATTCCCGCAGTAATTCCCACAGGAAAAAATACCGTTTTCCGTTACAATCAGGTCCATTTTAACATCATTTGTATCACAGGGCACGCATCCGGTTTCCAGGCACGTGAACGCAAGTCCGATCTTTTTCAGATGGGGTTGACCAGCGAGGAACCGGTCAAAATAACCAGCCCCATAGCCGAGACGGTTGCCTGCCTGATCGAACGCCAGCATCGGCACAACAACGGTTTTTACCTCACAGGGCAGTGCAGGCATCTCATTTCCGACAGGCTCGTGAACATGAAAGGTGCTCCTGACCATGACTGAATTACCCGTAATATACGACAGTCGAAGGGTTCGGGTGTCCTTTTCGATTACCGGAACGATTACCCGTTTTCCGCTGGAAAGGAGAAAATCGATGAGATCCTTAGTGTTTACCTCAAGAGGTTTTGAAATATAGACCATTACGGGATCACTTTCTTTTAAGAGATCGCGCAGGAACCTGCAGATACTGCTGCTTTTTTCTTCAATTTCTGACGACGAGAGCGCGGATCGTTTGTTGCGGGCCTGATCGCGCAATACTTTTTTTTGAACATGAACAGGAGTGTNNTATGGAGAATTTCACGATACCAGAAAACGAAACAGGACCTGAAGATGAACAACGGATTATTCCTCGCTCCCTTTTATTGCCCCAGGGCCTTTTTTGGATAATTGCCCAGTTCCGGTTCTGAGGTTTCCGCATCCGGAAAGGCCGAAAATGAGTGAGTGAATATCCCTCGTTATGAAACATTCCTGAACAGTTCATTGAACCAAAAAAATAAGAACGCCTGAAAATATTCTGACAATTCAGAAAGCAAAATGCTTGTTTACAATTTTTATTGCACAATAATCTCCGCACATCGTACAGGCATCAGAATCTGCGGGCATCCGTTCCTTCCTGATAGCCCGGGCACGGGAAGGGTTTATGGCAGCTGCAAACTGGCGCTCCCAGTCAAGATCGCGGCGAGCATGTCCCATCTCGAGATCAGCCTGACGGGTCTTTTTGAGCTTTATCATATCACCCACGTGGGCAGCGATCCGTGAACTGATTACCCCTTCATACACTTCATCGGGGGTCGGGAGGGCAAGATGTTCGGCCGGGGTAACATAACAGATAAAATCGGCCCCCAGTGATGATGAAATTGCGGCACCTATTGCAGCGACGCGATCGTCGTATCCTGGCGCAATATCGGTCACAATTGGTCCGAGCATATAGAAAGGTTTGTTGTTGGTGACACGTTTCATAAGAGTGACATTTGCAGCAATCTCATCAATAGGCACATGTCCTGGTCCTTCAACAATTACCTGCACGCCCTCCCGGTGCGCCTTGTCAGCAAGTTCGGCGTTGATAAGAAGTTCCTGGATGGCAGCCCGGTCAGTCGCATCATGAACTGCCCCGGCTCTCATACCATTCCCCATCGAGAGAGTGACCTCGTGCTCCTTCATTATCTCGAGCAGGTAATCGAATTCAGCATACAGAGGATTTTCTTTCTCATTGTGAAGCATCCACGCGGTCATAAATGCCCCGCCCCGGGAAACGAGACCCGCGTGCCTGCCCTGGTTTTTTAAGCGCTTGACGGTCTCAAAGTTGATGCCGGTATGGATGGCCATGAAATTTGTTCCGAGTTTTGCCTGTTCGGCAGTAATACGGAACAGGTCATCTTCTTTCATATTGACAACAGCACCGTCTTTTTGTGCGGCTTCGATAAATGCCTGGTACAAAGGCACGCACCCGACGGAAAGTTTTGTGCTGGCGATGACCTGTTTCCGGATTTCAATAAAATCCCCGCCAGTCGAAAGTTCCATGAGGGTATCTGCACCAGCAAGCTCCGCACGCCGGGCTTTTTCCAGTTCCTGCCCGATATCGACAATATCTGTCGATGTACCGATGGAAGCGTTCACCTTTGTGCGGAGGCCTTCTCCAATACCGCAGATCCTGACTTTCCGGTATGGAGAGACGGGAACAACAATGTGACCTTCTGCAATTCCCCGCCGGACGAAGTCTTCAGTGACTCCTTCCTGTTCAGCGACTGTCTTCATCTCATCAGTTACGATACCGCGGCGGGCATCATGAATAATACTCATACCATACCGGTTACTGAAAGGATGAGATAAAGACTCTGTTTTTGAAATCTGAATGAAATCCGGCTTGTTATGGAAACAAGTAAAGTTGATTTGGATTAAGAAAAAAAATTTTGTGTTCTGGATAATGTTCTGAATGAGGATGCCAGCCAGTTCGTTCGGCAGTGCTATGATAACGGAAGGCTATGATGAAATGGATGCGGGACAGGACGGCACCCAAGAGTTAGTTTATAGAGTAATTAACACTAACTTATGGTAAACCCATAGAGATTCGGGAAGAATTTACGATGACGGATAAGGATTTTACAGAAGTTACGGTAAAAGAAGCTGCGCACGAGGATGCAGGGAGGGGCATCGCGCGGGTGAGTATTGAGATAATGAAGAAGCTCGGCCTGGTTTCCGGGGATGTAATTGAGATCCAGGGAAAAAAGAAAGCAGCTGCTATTGCGTGGCCGGGTTTTCAGCAGGATACCGGGTATGCTGTGCTCCGGATAGACGGAAATATCCGGGGTAACCTGAGTACGGGCATCGACGAGAAGGTCAGGATTAGGAAATCCGAAGCAGAGTATGCAAAAAAAGTGGTCATCCAGCCCACGCAACCGATACGGCTTGTCGGGGGTGAACAGTACCTTTCACGACTCCTTCGGGGGCGGGCGGTATTTGAAGGCCAGGTTCAGAGGATCGATGTAATCGGGAATTCCATAACCCTTGTCATTGCCAAAGTCCTCCCGAAGGGGATAGCAATTGTTACCGAGGAAACCGACATCGAACTCAAAGAGGAGCCATATAAACCAGAAGAAGGCAAAAAAGAAGTCTCTGACATTCATTACGAGGATATTGGAGGTCTTGGACGGGAACTTCAGCTTGTGCGTGAGATGATCGAACTCCCCCTGCGTCACCCGGAGATCTTCGAGCGGCTCGGTATCCAGCCTCCCAAGGGTGTTCTTCTGTACGGTCCCCCGGGGACAGGGAAGACACTGATTGCAAAAGCAGTCGCTAACGAAGTTGATGCTCACTTCATTTCCCTTTCCGGTCCTGAAATCATGAGCAAATATTATGGGGAGAGCGAAAAAGGGCTGCGGGAAAAATTTGAAGAAGCCGAACAGAATGCACCGGCGATAATCTTCATCGATGAAATTGATTCCATCGCACCCAAACGGGCGGAAGTCCAGGGAGAAGTTGAACGGCGTGTCGTTGCGCAGCTCCTTTCCCTGATGGATGGGCTCAAAGGAAGGGGCCAGGTTATTGTCATTGCCGCAACCAACCTGCCGGACTCGATCGATCCGGCTCTCCGGCGCGGTGGGCGGTTTGACCGGGAGATCGAGATTGGCATTCCCGACAAGAAAGGAAGACTGGAGATTTTCCAGGTCCATTCCCGGGGCGTACCGCTTGACGATGATGTAAAAATCGAAGAATTTGCAAATTCTACTCATGGTTTTGTCGGAGCTGACATCTCACTTCTCGTCAAGGAGGCAGCAATGCATGCGCTCCGTAAGGTGATTCCCCGGATCAAGATCGATGAGGATATCCCCAACGAAGTTCTTGACCAGCTGAAGGTCACCAACGAGGATTTTGCCCAGGCACGCAAACACGTCGAACCTTCCGCAATGCGTGAGGTGCTGGTCGAAGTTCCGGATGTTACCTGGAAGCAGGTCGGCGGGCTTGAGGATGTAAAACAGGAACTCCGGGAGGCAGTTGAATGGCCGCTTAAATTCCCCGAAGTATTTGAAAGGCTCCAGACCAAGCCTCCAAAAGGTATCCTGCTCTTCGGCCCCCCCGGAACAGGTAAAACCCTGCTGGCAAAAGCAGTGGCAAATGAGAGCGAGTGCAACTTTATTGCAGTAAAAGGCCCCGAACTGCTCTCAAAATGGGTAGGGGAGTCAGAGAAAGGAGTCAGGGAGATCTTCCGCAAGGCCCGGCAGGCATCCCCCTCGATCATCTTCTTCGATGAGATCGATGCCCTTGTGCCCAGGCGGGGAACGTTCCAGGGATCATCGCACGTAACTGAAAGTGTTGTCAGCCAGATTCTTACGGAGCTTGACGGCATGGAGGAACTCAAAAATGTGACAATCCTTGCGGCAACAAACCGCCCGGATATGCTCGATGAAGCACTTCTTCGCCCGGGACGTCTCGAACGTCACATCTATGTCCCTGCACCGGATGAGGAAAGCCGGAGAAAAATCTTTGAAGTTTTCCTCGGAGGAGATACCGGAAATATTCTTTCAAAGGATATCGACATTGAAGCACTGGTAAAAAAGACTCAGGGATACGTCGGGGCTGACATTGAAGCCCTTGTACGGGAAGCAAAGATGGCAGCAATGCGTGATTTCATCGTCCTGATGGGCACCAGCAACGAACAGGAAAGGACAGATGCNNTGGACCAGCGCGCTATACTTGACAAGGCCTTATCTGCAATCAGCCGGGCTGCAATAGCGCGTAAAAAATCTGATGAAACACTTATTGGCATCCTGAGAAAAGCGACCTATCAGCGAAAGAAAGACTTTACAGAAATCACAAAACTGACCGAAGAACTGGACAAGAAAACAGATAAAAAATAATCTGCAAAAAGAAAAATATTCGAAGATCCGCGGGATATGAACGGAAGGTGGAAGAAATGGTCTCCCATCTTATTGTCCGGATGACGAGCAATTTTGGAACGAGAACCACGGGGGCAACAGATTCCAAATGGTCCTGCAGCATTGATAGGAATCATCATCGTTATCCTGCCTGGATTGCCTGATCGCCCTGGAGGAGAAACGAGATCTTTCTTCACCAAAAAAAAGGAAGAATACTATTTTCCGGAACCGGATTTCTGCAGGCGTCTCATATATTTTTATGCAAATTTCCTTTTACCGGCCCTTTTTTCAAACCACTTTTTTTTAAAGAAGCAGGACAATTTTATGAAATTTCTAAATGAACCGTGATACCTGGTAACCAGGTCGTTCTTATACGGAAGAGGATCCTTGTGGGCAGCTCCGGAATTTAATAAAAAAGTATAAAAAATCGTCATGCTCAAAGCACCGGTCATCAATACCCCGGATCTGTTTTTTCCGGGAGCATGATAAGCCTGATAAACCTCGCGATCAAACGACTACACAAATCAGGGCATCCGACCTGATAATCCAGAGGTTACGCTCTTTCAAGGCAGAGGCAGGTAATACCATGATACTCAAAGAATTCCTTACCAATGCGGGAACGGAAAAAAACCTTTCAGAATTAATTCTCCTTTTAAGCACACTGGCTCAGGATGTTAAGAACGGTTTTTTCAGTACCTGCACAAAAACACAGGCATGTGAACAGACAAGGAATACCTTTGGCGAAGAGCAGATGGCTCTGGACAAGATCGCTGACGGGATATTTGTTTCAGGGCTTTCAAAGTCCCGCCTTGTCCAATATATCGCTACGGAAGAACAGGAACAGCTGATAACTATTGAAGATCCGAAAAACAATTTCGGGGTTGTGATAGATCCTCTGGATGGTTCATCCCTTATTGATGTGAACCTTTGTGTTGGCTCGATCATTGGGATCTACCCCGGTCACGTGCTTGAAAAAGGTGCCCGGATGGTTGCGGCCCTGTATGTCCTGTACGGGCCTCTTACGATTCTGACACTGACAACAGGAAAGGGGGTTCATGAATTTGTCCTTGACGTGACCGGGGAATTCGTGTTAAAAGAGGAGGATATCAGGATCCCCGGCGGAAAAATATACGCTCCTGGCGCAAAGAGAAAGGATTACCTCCCGGCCCACGCGCAGTGGATAGAAACCCTCGAAGAGGAAGGTTATAAACTCCGCTTCAGCGGTTGTTTTGTCGCAGACGTGCACCAGATCCTCCATAAAGGGGGCGTTTTTACCTATCCCGGGTTCAAAGGTAAAGAAAAAGGAAAACTGAGATTGTTATATGAGGCAAACCCCATGGGGAAGATCATCGCCGAAGCCGGGGGAGCAATCAGTAATGGCCGGGAGGATATATTAGGAATAACCCCCTCTGCAATCGACCAGATCACTCCTATCTACGTGGGAGGCAAAAAAGAGATCAGACTGATTGAAAAGTTTATGCTTGAGGGATAATAATACAGGAGTGATCATTTTTATGAAAGAAAATGAGTATGGTCCAATCCCCGGTTCAGCAATTTTCCGGGGGATAGCCGGCAAAAAAACAATCATTATGGCAGCCAATACCCGGATTACGACTGTCGCTGAAGGAATTTTCAAAGCCGCAAAAGACACAGACTCTGCAGTATTCATGGAACTGGCCCGGTCTGAATGCGATCTGAAAGGGGGGTATACCGGCCTGACACCCAGGGATTTTTCCGAAAAGATAGGTGAGGCAGCAAAGGCAACCCGGTTTGGTACCTGGGCTCTCCATGCAGATCATATCACGATAAAGACGGGAGATTCCCCGGAAATCGCCGGAACCAAACAGCTGATCGATGCCCAGATCGATGCAGGATATACTTCATTTGCCATCGATGCCTCTCACCTGTTCAATTTTGAAGGGAAAAACGTCAGGGAAGAGCTGGAAAAGAATATCATTGCCACATCGGAGCTTGCTCTCTACATCAAAAAAAGGATGAAGGGGAAGGATTTTGGCCTGGAAGTGGAAGTAGGGGAGATCGGGAGNNGATGTACATCCCCATGTGCTGGCTATTGCCAACGGGAGCACCCACGGGCACGTATATGACGAAAAAGGAAATGTGATTGAACAGCTTTCAATCGATATCCCCCAGACGAAGGCTGTTGCCCGTGCACTGCGGGAGAATAACCTGCAGGTGGGCATTGCCCAACACGGGATTACCGGTACACCCCGGGACCTTATCAACCAGCATTTCCCCAAAGGGGATATCATGAAGGGAAATGTCGGAACATTCTGGCAGGATGTCGTTTTCTCTACCCTCAAAGTGTATGAACCGGCGTTGTATAAAAATATCAGGGACTGGACGCTGGAGAAGTACAGTCCTTTAAATCCCGGGAAAAAAGAAAGCCAGGTATTTGATGGAAACTGTAAGTTTGCGATAAAGGAATTTTTTAAGGAGCTGTACGCGGTAGAACAGGATACCGAACAGGCGATCCAGGCGATGGCCTATGCCGAGAGTCTCGTCTTTTTCAAAGCCTTCAGTTCATATGGAACAGCAACACTTGTGAGAAAAGCTTCCGGGTAATTCACCGTACCTTTTTTCTGCTGACGAGATTTTGTAGGGTGATTTCTCATGCAAAAGACCACAATTTCCATTATCAGGGCGGATGTTGGAAGTTTCCCAGGACACTCCCGTACCCACCCGAAACTGCTGGAGAAAGCAGCAAAGATCCTCAGGGATGAGGAAGGTAAACTGCTCATTGATTCCTTTGTCACCCATTGCGGTGACGACATCGAATTGATTATGACCCACACTCATGGTGTGGACAGTGAAAAGGTGCACAAGCTCGCACGGGATACCTTCACAGAATGNNGAAAGTGATCCGGTTCTTGTGTTCATGGCAGACAAGACAAGCCAGGGAGCATGGAACTTCTTTCTGTACAAGATTTTTGCCGACCCTTTCAACACACCCGGCCTGGTTACCGACCCTGCAATGCAC
>PMDE01000071.1 GCA_003154335.1 Methanoregula sp.
TGGGCCTTTTCATCCTCAACGATGACAATATGGACCGTTTCTTTTCCGGCAGTTTTCCGTGATCCAGATTTATTTGGTTTTTTTGGGGGGTGTTCAGACATATTTACTCGAGATGAGGCTGTGCATTCCAGCCCAGCCAATAGAACCCGAGGTCGCCCATCAGTTTGATAAAAGTTTTGAACTCAAGCGGTTTGACCACGTAACTGTTCGCATTATGGTCATAAGAGCGGGCAATATCGGTCTCGGCATCCGAGCTGGTGAGAATGACAACAGGGATCCGGCGAAGATTTTCGGTATCCTTTATTATCTTTAAAACTTCAAGGCCGTCCACTTTGGGAAGCCGGAGGTCAAGAAGGATAAGATTTGGTCGCGGACTTTTTTTCTCATCAGTGAAATCCCCCTTGTGGAACAGGAAGTCAAGCGCCTGTTGCCCGTCAATGACATGATAGATGATATTAGCAACACGCTGGTCACGCATGCTCCTCATTACCAGCTCGGCATGAGATTCATTGTCCTCGACTAAGAGAATGACCAGGGGCTCCCCATTCAGTTTCACCATATAATTCGCTCACACTCCATTCTTCTTTTTTAGGTATTATATCTGTCTCCCTTTATAATACGGGAAGGGTAAACCGGAAGATGCTTCCCTTGCCAGGGCCACCAGATTCCACCCAGATTCTGCCCCCCTGGACTTCGATGATGCGTTTGACAATGGCAAGACCAACACCGGAACCTTCCTTTTTCGCATCCAGTTTCTCGAACAGGTGGAATAATTTTCCAAAATACTTCTGGTCAATCCCGATCCCATTGTCACGGACAAAGAATACCGGCCGGTTGTTGTTATACTCTATACCAATCCTGATCTCCGGGTACTGCTGGTCACCCATGAATTTGACTGCATTCTCGATAAGGTTCATTATTGCTTCCCGGACTCGGGCCGGGTCAACCGTTACAACCGGCATATCCGGATCAACGATGACCTGAACTTTCCTTTCACTGATTACCCCAGCCAGCAGATCCACTGCCTCCTGAGCAAGAACCGTGAAGGATATTTTCTCGGGAGGGTTTACGACCCTTCCGATTCTTGAAAGATTGAGAAGATCATGCAGGAGTTCCTCCATCTTGGTAGCTGCTGCGTTGATACGGTCCAGATCATGAGCAATTGCTGTTGCGTTATTACCAGCGATATCGCTCTCCAGCAGTCCGGTAAAACCATGGATGGTGATCAACGGGCTCCGGAGGTCGTGGGATACCGTGTAGGTGAACCGCTCGAGCTCGGCGTTCTTCTGTTCGAGGTCGTTTATAAGTATCTCCTGCTGCTGTTCCACTTGTTTACGGTCAGTGATATCCTGAACAATTCCAAGCATACGGACGGGCTTACCGTTTGGATCATATTCTCCCTTTCCCAAGGCCATAATCCATCGAACAATATCATCACTGCGGTGGATCCGGCATTCAAAACTCCAGACCTGCTGTTTTGCAATGGCCTCATTGAATTTTTCGTCAACGTCTTTTCGGTCCTCCGGGATGACATGCAACAGGAACATCTCATAGGTCCATTCCGGCAGGAGAGTCTGATAGCCGAAAATCTGGTCATGCCTCAATGTCCGGTGAGCAGAATGAAGTGTGAGATCCAGTTCCCAGATTCCCATCCGGGATACATCGAGAGCAAGGAGAAGACGTTGTTCACTTTCCCTGAGTTCCGCTTCTACACGCCTCACCTCGGTAATATCTTCAAAAATAGCAACAAAATATTCTTTTTGGGGAGAATACACAGAGATATGCAATAACTTACCTGAAGGTCTGAAATCAAGGTCGAATGATTCCGCCTGGCCGGTTAAGGCAACTCTTCCATAAATCTCAAACAACTGGGGGTATGCTTCCCGGATTCCGGGAAATACTTCCGTTACCAGTTTTCCGGTCACGGTTTTTGCACCGATAATCCGGTCAAACGAACGGTTGACGTTAAGGTAGATGAAGTCAACCGGGCGCTGGAGTTCGTCATAGATCATCCGGCAGTAAGCAAACCCCTCCAGCATATTTTCAAAAAGTGTCCGGTACTTTTCTTCACTTACCCGGAGTGTGTCTTCTGTTTTCCTGCGTTCGGTGATATCAATGACAATAGCAATACCCCGGGACCGTTTTTCATCGAGCATTGCACCGGCGATCAGGATGGGGATCCGGGTCCCGTCCTTGCGTATGTATTCTTTTTCAAACGCAGTTTTATTGAAACCGGTTGAAGTAAGTTCCTTGACGGATTTTTCGTCCAGATCCCGGAATTCGGGGGGGGTCATCGATGGCCAGTCGATCCGGCCGGACTCCAGATCGTCCCGGGAATAACCGACCATCCGGAGGAAGGTATCGTTGGCATCCGTGATTTTGCCGTCCATGGTCCAGAATATAGCCCCGAATAAACCAGATTCATAGAATCTGCGCAGGCGCAGCTCGCTTTCCCGAAGTGTTTCTTCAGCTTGCTTGCGCGCTGAAATGTCACGGATAAGGACCAGATCGGCGGCCTGACCTCTCCAGTCCGTTTTGGCAGACGTAATTTCTATCGGTAAGATTTTCCCGTCTTTTCGGACTATTCGTGTCTCGTATTCACTGAGTTCGGCTTCCCCGGCCAGTTTTCTGACGTATCTTTCGTGGATCTTCCGGCGAAATTCATCGGGGTGAGAAAGGTCTCTGATAGTAAGCTTGAGCAGTTCGTCATTACCGTAACCCGTTATTTCGGCTGCCCGGCGGTTTGCAAAAACATGAATCCCGGTGCCAACTGCTACCAGGATTCCGTCATTGGCATTTTCTGCCAGAGCCCGGAATGTCTCTTCACTCTCGCGGAGTGCCTCTTCGGCATTCCTGCGTTTTTCCTCTTCGGTTTCAATCTGCCTGCCTACCTCCCCGGCTATATTGTTGACAATGTATGCCGTAATCAGGCAGAATAACATGATCCCAATCGAGATTTCGATGGCATTGTCAACATGATAAACGGAAACAATTGTTGCGTCCAGCAAACCCTGGGCAAGAACAATAATCACGATGAGAGGGAGGAAAGACCAGAGGAGCCGGGCCCGGATAGAGTGTGCAGTGAGGTACCGGAGTGGGAGGGATGATGGTCCAGCTGTTGTAACAAGCCCCAATCCGGTAAAGAGTGCAGCAAGGGCAGAAGAGAGTGCGATTGGGATTATGGTGGTTTTGTAGAGAAGTGGTGCGCCGAGAGAATAACTGAGCAGAAACGTGAAACTCATGAGCACGATCGAAAATCCGACAATACCAGCAACATTCCTTGACCTTTGGTTTTCTGGTAAATTTCGGGAAGGACCCAGCGCAAGGAAAAGTGCAATTCCGGAAAGGATGATAAAAACCGTTGCTACCGGCGAGATTGGAGTAACCTGCCCGGACATGAACTGAGACGCTAAACCGTTGATCAGGTCTTCGACAAAAAAATTCCAGCCTAAAAGGTTCAGGAAAAGGCCCAGTACTGCAGTTACAGCGATCACCAGGGAAACCGCCTTAATGATGGTCAGTGTAATTCCCGTCAGCGGTTTTTTTGCATGGAACGCGAGTATCAGACCAAAAAAAATCCATGCAAGTGCTGCTGATACGGCAATGGGTTTAAATTCGGGCAGGATACCGGATAAAAAAACGATGCCAAAAGAAAGCCCGATGATCCCGATAACGCCAAGAAGTGCGGCAATGGCACCAAAAATAATGGTGAGAGTATTGTAAGAAAAGGATTTTTTAATGTCAGGTTTGTATGGGGATTTTGGATTTTCAATTTGACCTGACATTTAACACCTCTTACCGGGAACAAGATGCAAATTACTTTCTGTATATGAGCTATCGTTTAATGGCACAGCAGTTCTCCTTTCGATCCTGATATAGCTGAAATAACATCAGTGAATTATAGATGATACAATCATTCCTGAAATATAAACCTGTTCTATATAATACTATTCCGTGATGATGTAATGAACCTTAAGGTGTTCTTGTCTTGAAAAACGAGATGAGCATAATGAAAAAAAGATGCGAGAAGCGGACCGAATGGTGTTTTTTCTCATACCATAGCCTGGCTGTCGCCATCTGATCGAAGTTTCTTAAATGGAATTGTGATGGTAAATTTTGTACCTCCCCCGGAAAGGTTACGGGTGATAGTCCCGGAAAGCTGCCGGATAAGGATATTGACCAGCCGCAACCCTAGTGTCTTGGAGGCCTTATCGTCAAATTCTGACGGAATACCGATACCATCATCGGCAAAGATGATCTCAAGGCAGTCCTCAACCTCGGTTGCGTCGATCCTGATTATCCCTCTCCGGTCGCCGGGGAATGCATGCTTGAGTGCATTTGAAACAAGCTCGTTCATAACAAGGCCCAGAGGGATTGCTGTATTGATATCCAACATGATCTTCCCGCCATTAACTTCTAATTTTATTTTGCCGGGGCTTAGCTGGTAGAACGAAAGCTGCGAGTTGGCGAGCGATGACAAATAGTTAATGAACTCTATCCGGGCTATATCCCTGCCCGAGTACAGCTTCTCATGGACCATTGACATAGCCCGGATGCGCTGGACACTTTCCTGCAGCGCCGCGATGACCTGCGGGTCAGCAAAGGTCCGCGACTGGAGGTTGAAGAGGGAGATAAGGATCTGGAGGTTGTTTTTCACCCGGTGGTGGACTTCCCGGAGCAGCACAATCTTCTCTTCAAGCGAGGCGCGGACAATCTCCTCAGCCTTCTTTCGCTGGGCTACCTCCTCTTCGAGCGCCTGAGTCCGTTCCTGAACCAGCCCGTCAAGGTTCCGGTTGAGTCGGGTCAGGTCTTCTTGAGCCCGTTTGCGTCCGGTAATATCATGGAAAAACCAGACCCGCCCGAAATACGTATTGTTCTCCCCAATCATGGGGGCAGAATACCGTTCGAATACCCGGTTGTCCTTTAACGGGATCTCCTCAGTGCTCTTTTCCTCTCGGTGATCGTAAAGATACCTGACCCGGTCAAGGAACTGTTCCGGATCGGACACTTTTTCCATGACATAGGCAAGAACCGGATCATCGGCCCGGGAATTGACCAGATCTTCGGGGATCCCCCAGATATCCATAAACCTGCGGTTGAAGGAAAGTATTTTTCCCGCTTCATCAACAACGAGAATCCCGTCAATGGATGTTTCCTGTTCGGTCCTGAGCATTGTATTGCTGTATGCGAGGTTCTTTTCAGCGTCTTTGCGTTTTGTTATATCCTCGTAGGTGCCGACAACTCCTGAAATCGTGTCATTTATACCGTAGAGGGGAATTTTATTGGTGTTTACCCACTGAACCCGGCCATCCGGCTGGATTACCTTCTCTTCATAATTTATCCGGGGAATTCCGGTATTCATCACCCGGGTGTCATCCGCACGGTATGAATCAGCAAGGGACCGCCAGGCAAGGTCAAAATCAGTTTTCCCAATCACTTCTTCGGGTTTGGAAAGTCCGGCGTCCCGGGCAGCCACCCTGTTGCAGCCGAGATAATGCAATTGCGAATCCTTCCAGAAGACCCCGAGGGGAATTGAATCAAGAACAGCTTCCAGGAGAAGATGCGATTTGTGAAGCTCCTCTGAGATCTTTTTTCTTTCAGTAATATCCCGGATAGCAGATACCACAAATTTTGTGCCGGAAAACGAAACAACATGTGAATTGATTTCGACGGGTATAACGGTCCCATCTTTCCTGACATGGCCGGTCTCGAAGAATGCGTAACCTTTTGTATTGAGATCCCGGAGTACTTCGTCTATTGGCGGCTTGTGAAACCGTGTGGCGAAATCGATCGGGCTTTTCCTGAGCATTTCCTCGCGGGAGTACTGCAGCATCCTGCAGGCTACATCGTTTACATCGATGAATTTTCCCGGGCTGCCATCGGGTTCGATCTCGTGGAGATGGATACCATCATTGAGGGAATTGAAGATGGACCTGAACTTTTCTTCACTTTCGCGAAGTACTTCTTCGGATTCTTTTCGTTGCGTGATATCGATGATCAGGTGGACTGCCCCACTAATCTCACCGTCATCCGAAAGAATGGGATCTACGGTGGCAATGAACCAATGGTCATTAACTTTCAGTTCAAGACTTTCCCGCTGCCTGCTTACCTGCGCCCTGACATTTGGACAATTATCGATTGGAAAGAGTGTCCCGTGCATGAACTCATAACAATACCTTCCGTCAATAATTTCTCCCGTTTTTCCGGTCAATGCCTCGAAAGCCTGGTTGTGCCTGAGGATCTTTCCATCATTGTCGAGAAGGAAGACTGCATCATTGATCGCGTTGAAGGTTGTGTGCCACTCCCTCTCGCTTCTTCTGATGGCTTCTTCGGCCTGTTTCCACGCGGTGATATCGCGAATCGTGCCGATATAGGCGCGAAGAGACCCGTCATCATTGTGAAGCGGGGCGGTCGTAATGAGAGTATCAATGATAGTCCCATCCTTGCGCCGTAATTGCGCCGGGTGTTCTTTTACGAACCCATACTGCCTGATATGAGCCAGTAACCTGACACGGTCTGAAGGATTCTGGTAGAGTTCCATGATTGGGATCATCTCCAGTTCCTCCCGACTTTCGTACCCGAACAGATTCAAAGCTCCGTCATTGAAATCGATCCACCTGCCGTCGGGTGTTGTAATGAATACGCAGTCCCGGGAGGTAGTAAAGAACTCGTGATAAATCTCAGAGCTTCTCCTGACCTGTTCCTCTGCTACCTTTCGTCGCGTGATTTCCCGTCCAATCGCTATATACCCATTTACAGCACCCGAAGGTTCCCGCAGACTTCTTGTGTTCCAGAGGATCGTTTTGGCTGTCCCGTCAGCACAGTGGATCTCTGTCTCGAAATTCTCAAGATAGGAGTCACGTTCAATAATCCGTTGGATCTCGGCCGAGATTCTTTTCCGGTATTCCTTATCTGGGTACAACCACTTCCATACTGACCTGCCTCCGGTGACAGTATTTTTCCGGTAACCGCTGATCGCCTCTGCAGCATCGTTCCAGATCCTGATGGTTCCGTCAGGGGCAAGCACCGAAATCCAGACATTTGCATTTGTTATCA
>PMDE01000141.1 GCA_003154335.1 Methanoregula sp.
AAAATATTCTCAATCGTAAACATTCTAGTATTCAACTTGTTTTACAGTTCAATGTAATAACCAATATATATATCAGGAAAATTTTGATAGATTCTACTGAGAACACCCGATTACTTCGGATATCTACGTATTTGTTCATGTAAAAGTTATTTTCCGGTGAGCGGATAGAAAAAAGACTCCTCCCTCTTCCTGGAGAATTCAGAACCAGACCAAACGCGTATTGGTTCAATCCGGCATTCTTGTGAAACTTTCAACATATTCAAGAACGTGAATTTTTCTTCTGAAATCAGAATGATTTCACGATTTTTTTAGTATTTGACTCTAAAAAAACTAACGTGAAGTGCAGGAAGCGGCTGAAAATTTTTCCGCGGGACGAATCTATCTATCTTCCAGTAGGGAATATAACAATACTCTTTCAATCAACAATTTTCAGAACAAATATTAGGTTTGATTTTTCAAGGATAAAAAAAATAGTAGGAAGCGGAAGATCCTCTGAAAGGTGTTTATCTGGGTGATGTCTGTCGGATCTTCCTTATAGATCCCTGTTCTGGCCAATTAATATAATCTGGCATGGCACTGATGCAATGCACTCCCTATCGTGATAGAGCGGCCGGGAAACATCGGGGACATTTTCGGCATGCCGGGCCTTGTTTGTTTTTTAGTTATGTGATGGAAATGCTTGAGGATATTATCATCCGGATGTATCTCGAAAATGGTAATTTTGTGATTTGTATCTCCATGATGTTGACCGGTTTTTTTAAAAAAGGGGGAGAATACGGGTTCTTAGGAATGATTACTCCAGTGTGCGGCGGTACGTTGCGATACCGAGCATGAACATCGCCCCGGAAAAGATTAGCAATGCAATGAGATCGATACCGATGACATCGAGTCCTTGTCCCCTGAGAATAATTCCCCGGAGTGCATCCACTCCATAGTACTCGGGATTGATGATGGTGATCCAGCGTAACCATTCCGGCATACCAATAACGGGATAAAATGCGCCTGATGTCATGAACAGGATGAGGTTAAGGAATGCCACGACAGAAGCATATTCCTGCTGGGCAGAAAACCGCGACGCAAAGGACACTACAAGGCTCGTAACACCGACACATGCGATCAGTATCACCAGGATGACTAAAAGGAATGATTCGAAACTCTGGATCGTAATGCCGGTAAGGAAAATGTCGATAAGAAAGATGGTAAACCCTGCAATAAATGCCCTGACGGTACCGCTGGAAATGATCCCGGCGATGATACTTGTTCGTTGCACCGGAGTGACGAGATAACCTTCGTGGATCCCGGCTTCACGGTCCCGAATAAGAGCGATCCCACCGCCGAACATAGTCGAGGTGAAAATTGCCATCATGATGACGCCAACACCGAAAAACTGTATATATTTAATATCCCCGTAAATTTTATTGACATCAATGGGATTAGTCGCTCCAAGAGAGGCAAGTACACTACGTACCGCTGATTCCACAAGAGTGGGAATGATAGAATTCGAACTGTCGACATACAGGCGGACTGCATTTTCATTGGATATTTCTGACGGGAACACTATAACTGCAGATATCAGTCCTTTTCCCAGATCCCGTTTGGCCGCAGTTTCATCTTCATATATTGTGACATCCAGCAGTTTTGGATAGTCTTTCTGGGGGATATGGTTGAGGGCCACTGCTGCGCTGGTAAAAAGCGGGGTGTCATTATATGGCGGCCCCTCCTGCACAACCCCGACCGGAACGTGACTGATGGTACCCCCGAAAGCATTGCCAAAAATGACCAGGTACATAATGGGCATCATCAGCGTCATGATGACCACAAACGGGTTACTCAAAAATTTCTTAAAATCCCTCTTGAAGATCGCTACCGCTCCCCGGATCATGAAGGCCGGCCTCCGCGTGAAGGCTTTGTCTCCTGGTGCCCCCCCTCATCCAGTTTTTTGCCGGTCAGATGGATGAAAACGTCTTCCAGGGAAGGCGACCGGATCGATATGGAGGTCATGGGGGTGGAAAATTTTTCAAAAACTGCAACAATCTCGGGTAACAGTTTGCTGCCGTTCTTTGCAGAGATGATCAATTTGTGATCCTTGACATCGACCGAGTTGATGAGTGTATTCTCCCGTAACACCGGTAGCATCTTTTCATCAATGGAATCAAAACCAATTTCGATAAGGTCACCTGCAGGTATCAACTGTTTGAGGTTTTCCAGAATATCAAGGGCAATAAGCTTCCCTTTATCCACAAAAGCGATACGGTTACAGAGCTTTTCTGCCTCATCCATGTAGTGTGTTGTCAGGATGATCGTTGTTTTTTCTTCGTTGAGCTTGGAAATCTGCTGCCAGACCTCATGTCGGGCTTCCGGATCGAGCCCGATGGTCGGCTCATCGAGAAACAGAATCAGCGGGTGATGAATAAAAGCACGGACTATCTCCAGTTTCCGTCTCATACCCCCGGAAAATGTCTGGACTTTCATGTAGGCCCTATCCGTCAGCTCGGTCATTGCGAGGAGCTCCCAGATCCTCGTATCCAGGATGCTGTCATCAACATTTACGAGTTTTCCGTAAAATTCAAGGTTGTCATACGCGGTCAGTTCAACGTCAAGGGTGCTGTTCTGGGGACAGACACCGATGATACTCCGGATCTTTTCGGGATCACGAACAATGTCGAATGTGTCCACGCATGCTGTCCCGGCAGTTGGACGGAGGAGAGTCGTCAGGACGCGTATAAGAGTACTCTTTCCTGCCCCATTGGGACCGAGAAGACCAAAGATCTCCCCTCTCTTCACTTCAAATGTTACATCATCTACGGCTGTAACAATACGATTCTTCTCTTTGAATATTTTTGAAAGGTGGTCAATCCTGATGATACTAATACTATCAGGAAGAGAACTGCAGCTTCCTGGGGGTTTAGATATTTCCCGGAGGATTGTTTGAGTATCTGTGGCGGGCTGGTTCATTTACTATGATCTGAAGGTTCGGTGCGATAGGACTTAATTCCTGCTCTGCGTGTTCCGGGTTATAGGAAGAAAATAATTATCCGTCAGCAACGATAACTCTGCACAACAGCAGATACATCCTTGAGGAGAGCAGAATGATTACACTCCGTTTCTACCGGATTTATGATATCGGCAGGGAGATCGATCTCGACTGGCTGGAACGAGCCCTCGCTCAAAGTTACTACACGGCACGGACCAGCTTTGTCAGGGTCAAACAAAAGTCCATCATGATCGAGGATCCCCCTCTCATGATCCAGATGCACCCTATCCGTGTTGAACGGGAAGGACGACCGTTTGAGTTCGCGGTGGTTGCCCGAGTTTATGATATCGGTGCAATCAGCTTCTGTTTCATCTATGAAAACCGGGACGCACATTATTCTACGCTTGAGGAGATTGCGTTTTTGTTTGCCGGCCAGGAGGGGTTATTAGAATTCTACGTCCAGTATCTCAAGACACTCGGCGAGATCATCAAACCCCATATCAAAAACTTCGCAATAAATCCCGACTTCTTTGAAGACTATACCGTATACGTGACGGATCGCCGTGATGATCTGATCGACCCCGTTCCCCTCCTTATCGGGGAGAAAGCGAATATTTCCCCCCAGATGAGGGAAGAGATCATCAGGAATTCTTTGAGTTATACAACTGAAGATCTTTCAATCCTCTCCTGGGATTCAGCCCTCCTCTGCAACCCGGAAAGCCCCACCGATCTGATTGACCTGATTGAATTTGCCAATGTGCAGGTGCTTGAGCTGCGCTATTATGACCGGGAACTGACCCGAGAGATGGAAAAGATGTATGATGATATCGAACATGCTGACAGGCTTTCCCAGTTCCGCCGGAGCCGTCAATACCATGCAATCATGGCAAAACAGATGGAGACTTATGCGGAAATTTCTGAAATTATCGAAAAAGTTGATAACCTGATCAAAGTTACTGAAGATGTTTATTATGCCCGGGTCTATGCAACCGCATTAAAAGTGCTCAGGAGCAACCAGTGGAGCGAGAGTGTGACACGTAAAATTGATGTCATACGTGAAAATTATTCGATGCTTTCTGATGAAGTCCGGATCCAGCACTCAAATTTCCTCGAATGGGTGATCATTATCCTGATTGCCCTTGAGTTCGGGCTTGCCATCTGGCAAAGCGTACGGTGATCCGGGGGACTCGTGCAATGGTATTTGAATGCCAGCAATGCGGGGAGTGCTGCCACCACATGGGGCGGGTCCATGAGATCAAAGAAACCCTCAGCGACTATGAGTTNNTCCATCTGACCCGCCCGGAGATCTGTAGGGATTACGGGTGCTGGCGCCTGCTTATCCTGAATTCGCGGGGATCGAGAGCAGGCAGGATTATGTACCAGCGCTCGTTCTTTTCTGATGATACTGAACTGTCCCGGCTCTGGATGGAATGTATTGATCCCCTTATCGAGGCCGACGATAAGATATGGGACGAGAAGGTAACTTTTATCCTCATAAAGGCTGGTTATCGCGTAAGAAGATAAACAAAACCTTGTCCGACCCCGGCAGGGGACCGGATTTTCATATTTTAATGGCAAAGTCCGTGTTTTGACCTAAGTCATGCTGATGCTCTACTGAGGATTTGAACGCTTGAAGCAGAGAATACAGCGGGTTCAGAGTCTTATCTTTGAATTGCAGAAAATTCTTCGGTATCTTTCCTACGATCGTTCGTTTCCAGCACCTGGATTTGTGCCTGATCCTTTCCGATAAGGTACCAGGCACGATGGAATCGGCGTTTTTCGAGGAAAAAACCGGATTTTTAAAAAAATTTATGCCGCTGTGCGAAAGTCTCCTCAGTATCGGGGAGG
>PMDE01000011.1 GCA_003154335.1 Methanoregula sp.
TAATGAACCGCAGGCTTGAGTACCCTCTTTTCGTTCCAGGAATCGTGCTTGAAGGAGGATCTATCGATGTGAATGGACGAGGAACCGTACTGACTACCCGATCCTGTCTCTTAAACCCAAACCGGAACCCATCATTATCTCCCATTATTATTGAGGAGTTTTTAAAGGAGTATCTTGGGGCAGTTAAAATTATCTGGTTAAATAAGGGTATTGCTGGTGATGATACTGATGGTCATGTCGACGATATTGCACGCTTTGTAGGTTCATCGACGGTGGTGTGTGCCTACGAGAGTGACAATACCGATGAAAATTATTCAGCCCTGCATGAAAATTATGAAATTTTGCAGCGTTCTTCTGACCAGAACGGTAAACCTCTTACTGTTGTAAAACTGCCGATGCCGGCAAAAATTACCGGAGGAGATGGGCGATACCCCGCAAGCTATACCAATTTTTATATTGGAAATACTGCGGTTATTGTACCGGTTTTCAATGACCCCCAGGACCGCGTAGCTCTGGACCGTCTCCAAAGCCTCTTTACCAGCCGTAAAGTGATTGGAATTGATGCCCGGGCTATGGTTGAAGGATTCGGTACCTTCCATTGTGCTACCCAGCAGCAGCCAAGAATTTAATGACGGTTGCCTGTCAGAGATCGAAATTTTTCTGATTCACCCGAATCGTCAGATTGCTATACAAAGCCTGATACCTGAATAAATACCGGAGAATAGTGATGATGAAAGGATGAACAGCCTATGCTTGCCAAACGGAGATAAGGCAAAAAATTTTTCATTGAAAGTCCAGAATGACAAAACCTTCGATTTTTATGAAAATATGGAAAAGAGAGCTCTTATCTCTTTCACCGCTCGCATGGACGGAGTACTGTGCCGCCCAGATGAAATCACTGGAAAATAACCATGAAATTTTTTTGTCACTTGACACCGTTGCAGTTAGCATCAGTGTTGATTCCATCCATTCAAAAAAGCATGGGCGGCGAACCCGGGAATAACATCCATTCCCCCGCTTTGTGATTTCTGGCTTCACGGGACTGTAAGCATAGCAATATGGCCTCTTCCGGGAAAAAAACGGTTTTTCCGAAAGGGCAAATGTCATCATTGATGAGCTGCAGAAAAGTCATCTTTTCAAGGCGTACCCGGTTCATTCCGTACCCGACCTTGGTGAAGTGATTTCATTGTTAAAAAATCTCAAAAAATTATAGACTTCTCAGAAACAGCGACGTTACGTCTGCCGGAAGTATTGGTGCTTAATTGCAGGAAAAAAATCTTTGGTTTTCCTAAAAATGGGGATATGATTTTTTTCTTAGGTGATACCGGAGCAATCCCCGAGAGAATGCCGGAGGGGAAATGAGCTCATAGCTTTTTGAGAGCCTGTACGAGTTTCCCCGCGGATTCCTGCGCGTCGCCATAGAGCATCCGCGTGTTATCCCGGTAAAACAAGTCGTTTTCGATTCCGGCAAATCCCTTTCCCTGTCCGCGCTTGAGGACAATGACATTAATTGCCTGCTCAACGTCGAGGATTGGCATGCCGAACAGCGGGCTGCCTTGCCTGTGCGCCGCCGGGTTTACGACATCGTTTGCCCCAATCACGAGGACTACGTCAGTACTTGGGAACTCCGGGTTTATTTCGTCCCGGTCGAACAGGTGACCATAGTCAACCCCGGCTTCAGCGAGTAGGACGTTCATATGCCCTGGCATCCGTCCTGCAACAGGGTGAATCGCAAACTTCACCAGTATGCCCTTGCTCTCGAGAAGATCTGTCAGCTCCTTGACTTTCTGCTGAGCCTGCGCGACCGCCATTCCATAACCGGGTGCGATGATAACTTTATTTGCATAGGCAAGCATGACCGCAACGTCATCGGCATCGATCGATTTCATGCTGCCTTGGATCTCAATCCCTTTCTCTTCGGTCGCGCCGAAAGCCCCAAAGAAAACATTTGAAATCGAGCGATTCATTGCCCGCGCCATATTGAGCGTTAGCAGTGAACCTGCAGCGCCAACAATAATGCCTGCAATAACCATCGCATAGTTGGGGGTTGCAAACGAGAACCCATCGAGTGCAACGGCAAGCCCGGTGAAGGCGTTATACATTGAGATCACAACCGGCATGTCGGCCCCGCCGATGGGGAGGGTCATGAGGAACCCAAATCCCAACGAGAGGATGAAGAAGAGTGGGAGGTATATGGAGACGGTGAGCGGGATCCATGACGGCTGCAATACGACAAGTACACCGGAAATGATAGCAAGAGTCAGAAACGCCATGTTTACGAACTGCTGTCCCGTGAAAGTAATTGGCCGCGGCCGCATCAATCCCTGGAGTTTCAGAAAGGCGATGACACTCCCTGCGAATGAAATGGCACCAATCAGGCCGCCAACAACTGCCAGAGAAGCGGTAGCGGCGTTTGTTGTGCCGAGGAGTGCGACTGCTGAGATCCCAGCTGCTGCACCGCCTCCCATGCCGTTGTAGAGTGCAATCATCTGGGGCATATCCGTCATTGCAACGCGCTTTGCCGCGATATAGCCAAAGCCCCCGCCAATAACGATTGCGATAGCCATAAGGGCGAAGTTGGTGAGATTCGGTGTCAGGAAGGTTACGAACGTGGCAATCAGCATAGCCGCGCCTGCCCAGACAATACCACTCCGGGCAGTGAGGGGGTGGCTCATCCGCTGGAGGCCGACGATGAAGAAGAATATCGTCGCAATGTAGACCGGGTCGATCGCCCACGTGAGATCGATCATTTCAGGCTCCTTTTTCCCGGCTTCTTCCCACTACGGTCGAACATCTGAAGAATTCGCTCCGTAACGACGTAGCCACCGGTGACGTTTGCCGCGCCGAGTATGACTGCGACAAAGCCGATAGCCTGTTCCAGGGGAGTTGTGGCGAGGCCGAGTGCGACCAT
The DNA here is from genome assembly GCA_003154335.1 of Methanoregula sp. Taxonomy (GTDB): domain Archaea; phylum Halobacteriota; class Methanomicrobia; order Methanomicrobiales; family Methanospirillaceae; genus Methanoregula. The sequence goes on from PMDE01000011.1 coordinate 2,912, forward strand.
AGCACCGACAAGTACGATCCCGTGGATGAAGTTCGAACCGCTCATCAGTGGAGTGTGGAGTATGACTGGTACCCGGCTGATGACAACGTAGCCGGTAAATGCCGCGAGCATCGCGATGTAAACCGCAGGCCAGAGTGCCATAATGTTGGTCATATTTTCTCTCCTCCCAGAAGGTCGCGCGTCGGTCCGTGATGTACTTTGCCCTCGTGGACGAGAAGGCTCGCGACCAGGATTTCATCAGAAAACTCCTTTACGAGCGCTCCCTCTTTGTCGACAAGGAGCGCAAGAAATGACTGGAGATTTTTTGCGTACATCTGGCTCGAGTGGAACGGGACCCGGGCAGGGAGGTTTTGGGGGCCAATGATCATGACACCCTGCTCCTGGACAGTCTTGCCATATTGGGTCAGCTCGCAGTTCCCGCCCGATTCGGCGGCCAGATCGACAATGACTGCGCCCGGCCGCATTGTCGCGACAGTCTCTTTGGTTACGAGGAGTGGTGCCCTCCGGCCAGGAATCGCGGCTGTCGTGATGACGATATCAGCCCGGGCAACAGCGGCTGATACCATCTGCTGCTCTTTTGCTTTTTCCTCTGCAGTCAGTTCGCGGGCATAACCTCCTGCACCTTCCGCATTGATCTCGAGTTCGAGGAACTTTGCGCCAAGGCTCCGGACCTGCTCGCCTGCTGCGCGCCGGACATCGTAAGCTTCGACGACCGCGCCAAGCCGCTTTGCCGTGGCGATCGCCATGAGGCCGGCGACACCGGCTCCAAGGATAAGGACTGTTGCCGGTCGTATCGTCCCCGCTGCTGTTGTCAACATCGGGAGGAATTTCGGGCAGTTATCTGCTCCGAGGATTGCCGCTGTGTACCCTGCAGCTGTTGCCTGGGAGCTGAGTGCATCCATACTCTGTGCGCGGGAGATCCGCGGGACGAGTTCGAGTGCAAAGGCGGTGATCTTCCGGTCGCACATCCGGGCGACGACCGGAAGGTTGTTGGTCATGTTCATGAATCCTATGATGATCGTGCCCTCATCGAGCTGTTCGACATCGGAAACGGTCGGGGGCTGGACACGCAGTACGATCCGTGCACCCTTCAGCAGGTCAATCCGGCTGGATACGATCTTCGCTCCGGCAGCAACAAAAAGGTTATCGTCATAGTACGCGTTCGATCCAGCATTGTGCTCGATCCTGACCTCGTACCCCGACTTTGTGAGCTTCTGGACAACTTCCGGCACAGTCGCTACACGCTGTTCTCCCGGGGCCTGCTCCTTTGGAATGGCAATAACAACCGATATGGCTTGCGAGATTTTCGGACCGGCCGGGGTTATATCCGTTAGTTCCTGTACAATAACTGGCGTGCTCATGGTTTCCAACACCCTTGTCCGGCTTTTTCGCTACGCAACAACCTTTTCACTCCATATATGGTCTGCAATGTATCGTATATTTTGAATCTATAACTTCTTTATTTTACGCACACGCACGGCAACCCCGCGACGGAGCTGCAGCATCTCTTCTCCCGAGAGGGCTGCCCGTCCGACTGCATGGGCACGGGGGCCTACAACGAGCACCTCGTCACCTTCACGGATCTGATTGTCGGCGCTGACGACCCCGGGCGCGAGCACATCTCCTTCCGGAATGAAATCGTCGATTATCACGCGGTATCCTTCAGGGATCAGGTTCCAGCCGTCAATGGTGGGGCGGAGGAGCCCGGTGACCGTATCAATCGAGAAGATCTGGACATTGTTTTTGCTGTAAAACACTTCCGGGAAATGCCCCCGCAGGGTAGTTCCCTTAATATCGAGATTACACCCGAACTGCCACGAGGCCATGCCGTGGAGACGATCGTCCTTGATCCGGTGTTCTCCAGCAAGCGCCGTATCGAGTGCCTTGAGTGCCAAACCCCCGGTCGGGTTATCTTCGCCCGTACATTCGAGAGTGATCCCGCACAACTCTGCTGCCTGTCGTGCGACCGCAAGGGCACCGCCGTCAAGGTGTGCGATGATTCGCCGGTATTTGAACCGGTGGAAGTATTGCGCCAGGATCTTCGAAATGATTGCATATTCCTCGGCGTCCCAGTGACCGGTGACCGGAACATCGTAGTGGCCGGCCGGGTACACGGTCTCGAGCTCTCGCGGGACAAGTCCAATGGGGGAGGTTACGATGAGCTCGTGGGCGCGACCACCGACAGCCATCTGGAATTTACGGTGGCTCTGAGAAACGGAGTACGGTTTCCGAGCCGAACAGGGTAAGAGCACAGCAACATCGGTCTTTGGCGGAAGATAGCGGGT
>PMDE01000004.1 GCA_003154335.1 Methanoregula sp.
CATTTACTTAAAAGACAGGAAATAAGGGTAGGGAACGGTGACTAAACCTGTTGTTTCTGTACCAGTTCCTGGTAGATTTTTTCCTGTAATGCCAGGAATTTTTCCCAGGGCTCTTTTTGCTGCGCCGGAAGATTTGTGAGTCTGTCCAGGACCTCGTCCTGGAATTTTTTATCATCCTCGATCCGCAGAGTTGCCAGCAGCCGTGCAACACCCTGCTGCTCGGGTGGTGAACTTTTTTCCATGGAGAGAATACCAATGTCCAGTATCTTTCGTTCGAAATTATCGCTCCCGGCGGAACCATTTTTCAGGGAATCTTTCCTGGCATCCAATGCAAGGTCGGCAACATTCAGAAATGTCGAGGTGGAATTGAGGACCGGAAGGGCGGCCAGCCATAGGTCAAAAACCCTGTCGGCTATGGTATACAAGGGAAACAGAATATCCTGCCTGAGACTGTATTCCCCGATGGATTTGAGATATTCCAGTGATCCGTTCACGATACCGAGCTGACCGGTCGTTATTCCCAGGCTGGTAAATTCTGCCAGGGAATCGATTGAGTTTTCTAAAATGGCGGCATAAACAGAGAACTTATCGCCGGGATTCATTTTGTCAATGGCATGCTTTGCAATTGTTTCCTGGCAGGCCATGATCCTCCGGGGTGTTTCTGAGAAATTATTCTCTATGGAAATTTTCCCGATGGAGCGTATTAATTCCCGTACCCTGTTCAGGGATCCCGGGATATCCTTTATGGCAATTAATTTCTCAACTTCACTGATGACCGTTATAACCTGGCCGGTCGGATTATCGAAGGTGTTGCGGGCGCAATGGGTCCCGACGCTTTCAAACTGATCAAGAATGATACTTAATATTTCTTCATCGTGCAGGTCGATTGACTGTCGTGCACACCGTTCAAGATGAGCACAATATACTGTTATCATTTCACCATTTTCACCAGGAGTATTTTTCCCCGATACCTGGTTGTTGATCTGGGTGGTTACCCGGTTAAGGCCATAGCGTATCGTTGCTGTATCATATTTCATTATTGAGTTATGGGTGATATCGAAAATGGAGATCAGGAACTCATTCCTGGTATCCTGGAGGATCGCTTCTTTCGTCAGGCTGGGGGACATTCTTTTAATAATCGTCTCTGGCGTGAACAATTCAAGAGTATAAAAAATATAAGGGATCAGGGCAATTGCCAGAAAAATTGTCAGCCAGTACGCCCCGGAAATCAAAAATTCCATGGAGACCGGGACAATTCCTTCGCTTCCGCTCACCAGCTGGAGAAGGATTGCACTATACGCGATTGAGACGATGTAGATCCCAAGAAGCAGATACATGTGAGGGCTGTTGGCAAAAATATTCCCTACCCGGGGAGTATACGATGAAGAAGTCAGCTGGACTGCGACTAAGGTCAGCGTGATAACAAACGCGATGATTGTTGCTTCACTGTGAATGAGCGTGGTGAGCAGTAACCGGGCGCTTTCCACATCTGTGTGGTTCAGGTTAAGCCATGTTGAGAAAACAAATGCACACAGAAATGCTGCTATGATAAAGGAAAAATAGAACGATGCCCAGAAAATCCAGGGATGGTTTGCAATAAATTTTCCAAAAATATCGTTCACCGATGGCAACGTGGACGGAGGGGATTCAGGACTGAATTCCGTGTTCATTTGAAAGTATCCTTTTTTGCTACTATGAAATCCCCGGCATAATAGAATCATTTGTTGTTTTCATTTTTTGATTCGCTTCCTTTTCTTACGGGGCAAGACGGGATCGCCCGCCGTATTGGTGCCGTTTTGAACAGGCATCGGTGGAAAAGGGGAGGTGACGGTTGCAAAGGAACGATACATTCCGGCTTGTGGGACAGCCCGGTCTTTTCATCTTTTATTGAATCTTCATTGTTATCCCTGGAAGCTGCGGGAATTGGTTCAAAATACCCCGGATAACGGTTCAGATTTATCAGGAACCTTCCTTGGAGCAAGCGTGAAACCGTGCTTACAGCATAAACCGGTGACCCCTTATTGCATGGTTCATTACAAATTTTGCAAAGATAATAAAAATCAGCAGANNGTTCATTGTGCATGGCCTTCCCCGTATCAGAACCCTGGAAATTCCGTTGACTTCAGGTTTCGCTACTGGTTTTGCAACACCGGGCAGGATGTATATACCTGCTTTCTCCATATGGACTTACTCTGATGTGGGACTGAAATGTATTCGATCATGACATTTTTTTTCCATCATATCCGGGAAAGGAGTTGAATATTAAATGTATGACAGCCTGAAAGTAAAATCCAGCAAAACCGTAGATGATGCCCCCGTAGTTGTACGAACCCGTTTTTCCCTGAGGTTCGATCTGAAAAACAACCGGACCTATCTGGAAAATCTTCATTACGCATAACACAATCTGACATCGGCGACTCTTTCTCCCTGCAGGTGAAGATGAGCAACGGTCTCTTTGGCAGCGCAATTTTTCTACCAGTTTTTTCTGCATTCCGGCTCGTACCAATAGGTATCTTCGCAGGTGTCCCGTTTATGGGAATACAAGGTTTCATTCCCGGCCCTGACCTTATCGTACACGCACTGACCCCCCCCGGGAAAAAATACCGCAGTTAAGGATGGANNNCATTAAAACACCGGAAATTCCTGTTGGTTTCAGGTTTCGCCACTGATTTTGCAACACCGGGCAGGATGTATATACCTGCTTTCTCCATATGGACTTACTCTGGTATGGGCAAAATGTATCATATCATGATATTTTTTTAACCATCATATCGGGGGAAAGGAGTTGAAAACACCATGACCGACGACCTGAAAGTAAAATCCGGCAAAGCCATAGATGACACCCGCGTAACCGCACATGCAGCATATGATGATGCAGCGGTCGCTGCACATACTACCCTGAAAAATGCAGGAACAGAAGCACAGAAACTATCGGATAACCTGAAAACAGGGGTCCACAAAGCCGTTTCTGATGCAAATATCGCAGTGCACGGGGCCGGAGCGGCTCTGAAGAAAGCAAAAATCTGATTACCTCTCTTATTTCATACATTTATCAGT
>PMDE01000021.1 GCA_003154335.1 Methanoregula sp.
CCGCACGGGCAGACCTGCATCATGCCGTTCTTTGCGCAGGTTGCAATGAAAGGAAAAACTGCCGTCTTTGACCGGGATAGCTATGGTTGTCCCGGTGCACGGGCCGGCCTTGGCTTTGGCAACGGGTACTACGATGCTTTTGGTGGAGCCGGTGTCGAGTTCATGTCGGCGTTTTTTGTGAAAGGACAGGAGAGCAGCAAAAACCCGGAGGATTATTGTGCGACCGTGCAGCATATTCCCGAGCGGGAGCGGGCCAAGTTCCTGCACGGGGAACGCCTTCACAAGAACACGGAGAAGGCAAAGCGGTTCATGACCGCAGACCTGCCGATCACGGATATAGCAGAGAAGTATGTGATCTTTACACCACTGTGCAAAGTGAAACCCGGCGAACTCCCGGTCGTTGTGGTCTTTGTTGCCGACCCGTTGCAGATCACCGGCCTTGTGACACTGGTCGGGGCAGTCCGCGAGGGCACTGATCCCGTGCGAGTCCCCCCGATGGCCGCGTGCCAGCAGATCGGAGCATTTGTGTACGATGAGGCAAAGAAGGAGCNNCCCCGGGCAGTACTGGGGTACACGGACCTGGCGGCGCGGGCAAATGTGGGGAAAACTATACCCGAACATATGTTTACGTTCGCTGTTCCATTCCCGTTGTTCGAGGAAATGGAGGAAGAGGCAAAAGATGGTGTATTCGACGGCCCGATCTGGAAAGGGCTTGTTGCAGAGGTGTAAGGAGTGTGNNGGGTGAACCGGTGTTTTGCCGTCTCCCTGTACCGGATGGCAACGGGGACAGAGGTTTTTGCGATCTATGTAAGTGCTGACTCGGGCGAAGGCTGCTGCATGGGAGGGCTCTATCATACGGGATATATTCCGGTGCCAGGCGAGATCAAATATTTTGTATCGACCGGCAGGAAAGACGTTCGCGGCGGGGCGGCGGAATACCTGAAGGCCAGCCCGGATCTTGTCGATCACTGCTCAATGGCTGCGGGACCGATCCACCCCCCGGGAAAATACCTTGTCGTGCAGGCCTGCGAAACCCTTCCTGATCCCGTGCCTCCCATCAGGTCCCTCTGCTGCTTTGGCACGGGGGAGCAGATCCGGAACATGGCAGCACTCATCCACTTCGACCGGGACGATCCATTCTCACCGGTTATCGTTCCCTGGGGTTCATCCTGTTCTACCTATATTACATTCCCGGCGGGTCTTGCGGAAAACACACCGCACGATACGGCCTTCATGGGCCCACAGGACCCGACCCAGAACCATTCCCTCCCGCCGGAGATGATGGCGCTGGGCATTCCTGCGAAGATGGCCGAAAGGATGGTAGAAAATCTTGACGCATCATTCGTTGTAAGGAGGCCGCAGGTGGCATTTCCCCGTCACGAACCCCGATAGGACCTGGATCCCCATCGAATACCGGCTGGTGCAGGTATTTCATTGTTTTTAAAAAACGTTACCAGATGAAGATCTTACATAACCCGAACGTTCACCGGCTCATCTTTTTCCCCTGGTAAAAACGGATGAAAATTCTTTCAGGCGTTTTTAGTACTCTCTTCGAGATCAACAATCCAGCTGGCAACTGCCCGGAGGACCGTTATCGTCTTTTCGGTTTTATGAAGATTACCACTCTGGGTAAAAATTCCATCATTATCATGCGAGATAATTTCGTTGATAACCCAGACCCCGAAAGGATCGGTGGTCACGGAGAGGCCATAGGAAAAGCCCGGACAATTAATGAATAATTCTCCGGATTCGTAATCGATATTTATTTTCAATTCGCGGTCTTCATTCTGGACCATGTCCTTGAGATACACAGATAGATCGTGCGTCGTCAGGATTGTTTCAATATCTTCTGGACGTAACATAAGTCACCCTAATTTTATACACCGGAGCGGAATTCCTGGAACCCTTTACCCTGGAATAGTATCCATATCCCAAAGACTCATTTCCGACGAAACCATATTTGGTGGAAGGTTATAAGGTTCTAACCTGATGTTACAAAATCTGAAATGAGCCGGATACCCGATCATCATTATTTTTCAGGAATGTGTTTTTAGTTCCTGGAGACTGCAGGAAAAAATAATCTCTATCGAAAGGTTCCTGATTCGAAAGATTGAACTCCCAGCACGGACAGGAAGTCGTAGTATAGGATCTTCCGGACCATGCGCTAAAGGCAGAGGTTGTTGATACCCGTCTTGTGGTTCTAACAGTTCTTCCGGTCCCTCCTGGATACGATGTAGATATTTCTTCAAATAAGCCAGATGAGCAAAATGGCGTTTTATATTGCAGATTTCGCAATTGAATTTGTAACGTAAGACCTGTTGTATATACTCACCCGCTCCAGCTGACTTACTCTGGTAACCGTATATCAGGGAAGGAGTTGGAAGGAAAATGTTTGACAATCTGAAAGGAAAGACGACCAGAATTATCGATGATATGCTCAGAAGAACCGGCGTGACTGATTATATAACAATCGATCAATGCAGTATCATATCTGATCCGAGAATTGTGGAACTCATGGCAGAACAATCCTGAAAATAAGACCAGAAATTCCGATTCACCTTGTTATTTCATATCTTTTCTAAACAGCTGTATTCCAATATTTTTTCAAGGAACCGGTTGTTACCTCTAGTAAAATCCTGTATTTTTACGATTAAACCGGTTTTTGCTCTGAATATCCTTTACATCGCTTGTTACACGGTTTGAAATTCATCGAAATATTTAAGTATAATTTATGCTATCAACCTGATATGAATCTGTTGAGTACTGTTTCCAATAATCCCCCGGCAATACCGATAAAATACCCGTATGCGGACGTTGCAGGGATAATGCCGGGCACAACGGGTAGTTCATTTCGCTGTCAGGATATAGGAATTGATTGTCCCTTTGAAGCGCATGGATCGACCAGACAAGAACTCATGAAAAAATTTATTGAACACGCTGGACCTCTCCATAATATGCAGGTCTTGTCAGCAGACGTTATTTTCAAAGTGCATAATGCGATTAAATGATAAAAAAGAATAAACCAGAATGCCCCATCAAATCAGCCAGTTGAAAGAATTGAGCTGTAAAAAATCAAAAAAGGATACGGACGTACGGTCAAAATGGGATTGGTTATTCACATGATTTTCCGGCAGGAACTTTTATAGATCTCTTTCACCTGCCCTGGAAAATTCCGGGGACTGTCCTGGTATATCATCAGGTAAAAGGCAGGTCATCTTCATCACCGAAAGGGTTTGCATCTGTATGGTCATCCAGTTCGTTGATAAAGGAGTTGAGCTTCAGGATCGGCACTATAGGAACTCCTTCATATACCAGTATCTCCTCTTCGATGAGCGTCACAACAAGGGGAATAGCATCCTCATGCGTGATATGTTCATAAAACAGGGTTCTTTCTTTATGCTGATCAATTGCCTTTTTTAATGCAGACAACCGGTAACGGTTTCCTGCCCATTTTTTGCATTCTACCAGAAACGTCTGGTTGCTCTTCTTTGAGATAACGTCGTATTGCCGTTTTGTCTTGTTGTATGTTTTTACCGTGTTAATGGAAACCCTGAAATCATTTTTTTCAAAGATAAAACCCGCCAGTCTTTCAAAATTCTGCCAGATAGTTTCTTCTGATACTGTCTCCAGATCTTCGACGCATTGAATATCTTCGAAATTCATAATGCAGGTATTCATAATTTCGATCTTTTGCAATATCAAATCTGGTAACGTACCCGATCCTTTCAGCGATGTCGATCGCGGTTCGGGTTGCCCTGCTGCAACCAGGAACCTGCTGCTCGCCGCAGGGTCAACCGGCCCTGGGTCGCTCCCGGGTTTTCTTTGTCCTGCTGGTGTTTCATTTCCCTCATTGGGCGCTGCATGGGCAAACCCGGTGCAGCCCCGCAGTGGCAGGATCATTACGGGGAGTGGTCGTGTCAATTGATCAGGGAACGATCACTACCACGGTGAATGGCAGGTATACTTTTTAAAAGCAGAAGAACCTGGATTATCGGGTAAACGGATGGGCAAACAGGGTCTGACAAACATATAACGGGGGAATACTGGAGGCGGCCTTATATTATTTCCGGAGAAAACGGCATACTGAAAGGAAGGATGAGAAAACCATAGGGGCCTAACGCCTCATGAACAAAAGATGGCGAGTCCGGTTCCGATCAATTGGGAGCGAAGGGAACTGGAACTGCCAGACAGGCTATATAGAAGTCAACGGATATTAGTCTATGCCCTGATCAGGGCGTTAACCCGGTACAGGGATTTCACCNNGGTTTGTTTCGATGTTGCCTGAATTTTTTGTTGTTATACTATATCTTTGTTCAGACGGTTGAAAAAGGGTTGAATTTTGATATTCCGGAGTGTTTTATTTTTAACTACCGGATGCCGTACCTATAAAAATTATTCAATCCTGATGAATGTTTTACCCTTTCCCCCAATGGTCTTGAAATTGGTTTCCTCTACTGCATCAGGGGCATCGGAAGAAGTTACATACACTTTTATCTGGTATCCTCCCGGAGGGAGTTTCCGCACGTCAAGCTGTGCATAATCCATGTATTCTGTGGGGGAAATGGTGTCCGGAGTATAGGGATACTCATGGGATAATTCATTGAACTGGACCCACGGTCCGTTATCGATCGAATAATAAATCTTTTCAGTGAGTGTTTTATTTCCCGTATAGGTAGAATTCCACGTTACCGGCAGGAAAGCATTGATCTCCCCGGGCTCGGTTATGGTAAGATTCTCGACAGTTATTCGTTTTGCGCCAATATCCGTAACATTAAGGTACGGCACTACCGTAATAAATGTCTGGGGGAGGTACAGGGGATCGGTCATGCCATTGAACGATACTGTTGAGTTCTTCCCGAATACATCAATGATGCCACTTTTTTTAACTTTCAACTGGAATGTCGCATTCCACTGCTGGTTGATTTTTATTGTTCCAATACTGAAGTCAAGTTTATTATTCGCAGCCCAGGCAGCGGACTGGTCGGTGACATTGGATGACCCGTCCTGCCATCCAATCCTTGTCGAAGCATTTGCATTATATACATAGTCGTATACCTCACTGCCCGGTCCCGAAACGCCGGTGACGTTAATATTCTGGAAGTCCACATTCATGACGGTACTCACACCTGCTTCATCCCTGATCTCCCCGTAAATAACATCGAAATAATGGTGCATCTGGCTTGGATCGGGCACGAAATAATAATGACCCGGTGACACCATTCCGTTGATCGTCTGGTTGTCTATCTGGCCATAGGTGGGATATCCGAGAACAAATACGTCGATTCCCTCCGATTTTGCGAGACTTGCTGCTTTCCACGCAGCAATTTTTGCAGAATCGCTCTCGTCAAAGCACCCGAGACTTGCACGGGGGTACCAATCCGAAGGCCAGTAGGAATCTGTTGCACCTGGCGCTGTAGGGGCTACCATGGTAATTCCATCCCCCATGATGATCAATGCCTTGACATGCCCGTTATCTTTGACTTTGTCGAACTGATTGAGGGCCATGTTGATCCCTGCTGCATAATTTGTACCCCCAAAATCATTGAAATTCTGGATTTTATCCTCGAGTAATGCTTTGTTTGCAGCTGAATTGGTTTCCGTGAAATCCATCTCGAGCTTTGCATCCGAACTGGGGTTGTAATAATTATACGTGTTTGCCGTACAGATGGTTGCATTGGGCATGGACCTGCTGGGGGTATTCCATAAAGCGGGATCCCACAGGTTTTTGTCCATCGGGGCTCCTTCATACGGCTGGAAGTGAGGCAGCCCGTCAATTTTCTGCTGGTTCCACAGGGCCAGGGCATTTGGAGAGGCAAATGGCCCTGAACCGCCATTTCCCGACTGACCTGACGGGTACGTTGGATTATTTCCAATGGAGATTAACGATATGGTGACTCCGGGGTCGGCGCTTTCAACAAACGCTTTTTCACCGATTTTTGTCTGGGCCAGCCTGTCAGCTCCCCCCACCCCGCCGGCAAGATTTGTTATGATAACAACATCTGCAGGCCGGGGCCCGAGCGCCCAGCCGTCACCCTTTATTGCTATTGAAATGTTGACCGTCTGGTTTATCCCGACTGTATAGGGGTTCACATAGGTTGTCACGCTGATATAGGGATAATTTTTCCAGGTGACAGGAACAGTTTTTAACGTTCCGTTCCAGGATGCAATCACGTTTGCATGCCCGGTAGCTGTTGCATTGAAACCTGTGTTTCCCTGGGTTGTGAAGTTACCGGGGATGAATTTTACCCTCGCATTTCCGTACACATCAGTAATGTCGTTCGTAGCCAACAGGGTCGGATCGGCTGTGATATTATACGGTGCATCATAGCTGATATTAGCCAGGGCGAAGGTTACCAGTTCTCCTCCAACCGCATTTCCCGCATGATCCGCGACCGTTGCGATAATATCCGATGTTACGTTGGAAGGAGGCACATCATGACTTGCCAGAGTGTCAGGGTTTGCCGTGAGGGCAATGATTTCTGCGCCGGTATTCATAAATTCCACCGGCTGGCTGAGCGAGACAGTACTGTTGGATACAGCCGTTGCCCTGACATTTATTATACCGATGGAAGATCGCGGACCGTACTGGACCGATATTTGTCCCAAGTTATTTGACTGGAACTGTTGTTCCTCTCCGGAGACCGAAGTATTTACCCATATCCATTGTCCGTTTGCAGGATTCCCGTATTTGTCGTACAGGACGTACGTTATCGTGAAATATTTTACCCCGTCTGCAGGAAGGGTCGGCGGAGACCCTGACGGTGAGCAAAACTGGACCATCGAAAACGGTATGCCATTCGTGTCGGCATTGATCCATTCGAGTTTATCCGGAATGCTACCAAACGCATCCATCAGAATGTTATTGGGTCCGACTTTTGTTGTTAATTTTACATTGACGGAAAGATTTCCGTCTGGATCAAGTGACCGGGAAATATCCTGTCCGTCTCCAACAAAATTACCGTCATCCGGTGCCGGGCCGTGGACATGCAGACTGATTGTATGGGAACCCCTCCGGTCGTCGATACGGTTTCCCCAGCGGTCTGTGGTGGATATATTAAACGGGACTTCGGTTCCGACTGTTCCCGAGAGCGGATGGGTGAAATACGCGTAATAAGGAGCGTCGTGATCTATGTTTACCTCAAAATACCTTGTTACGTTAAATCCATCGGCAGTAATCCTTGCCGTGATATTTACCACCCCGCTCCGGGTATTCACCTTAAAGGTGCTGGTTGCGTTACCGGTAGCATCTGAAACGCCAGTTACCGGGCTCAAAGAACCATAGACCGGATTATCTGTCGAAAACAGAACACTGGCCCCCTGAACAGGACCCGCTGTCGCATTTGACACCATAACAGTGATTGTGGTTTGATCTACACCATTAGCAACAACCCATGAATTACTAGTCGTAATCGTCGATGTGTCAGGAAGATATCCCGCAACGGTCCCTACGAAAAGAAATAAACAGGTGATAGTAACTATTCCAGCCTTCGCTCCCATTCAGATCACATTGAAAATAATCATTGCATATTTAAGTATATAAACATATTCAATATAAAAAAAAGATAATTCTTATGTTTAATACAAAAATATCGATTTATATTGCTTAAAATCAGAATTTTACGAGAGGAACCCGGCAATCATTATACCGGGTTATTCCTGCCCGGATAATGGCGGGTATACGTGCATTCAGGTAGATCATCATAATCGCTGAAAAGGATCAGGAATGTTTGAGGAGGTTCCCGGCTATTATATAACCATTCAGATGAATAGTCAGAGATAAAGGAGTCCTGTTTCTGACCCCGAAAATCAACTGGTGGCAGATTATCGCGGTGCTCATTCTTGTCGCAGGTGCTATCATGACCATCTGGTCCACCCAACAGCAGGACTCGTCCCTGCGTACGGATCTTCTTATAAAAACCCGGCTTGCAGAACTGGGTACCAGTGCCGGACAGGTTACTGCGCTCACCGGCTCACCTGGAGATCTCACTTCCCCGGACTACAAAGCACTCAAGACCCAGCTGGAAAGGATCCGGAATGACACCCCACAGGTACGGTTTGCCTACCTGATGGGACAACGGGCGGACGGGACAATCTTTTTTTATGCAGACTCCGAGCCCCCGTCTTCAGCGGACTACTCACCTCCCGGGCAGAACTATACCGAGGCATCGGCGGCAGTCAGGCAGGAATTTGCAACCGGGCAGGAGTTGACTGAAGGACCAGAGTCAGATCGCTGGGGAACATGGGTAACCGCATTGGTTCCGGTAAGGGATCCTGACACCGGAAACCTCGTTGCAGTCTTTGGCATGGATGTCAATGCTGCTGACTGGAACATGTCAATTTTCAGGGCAGCTCTGCCGATGATAATCGCAACACTCCTCATCCTGCTTCTTGTACTGGTATCTGCCAGTTTCCAGAAGCTGAGTGAAGAAAAGATGCGGCGGATCGCTGAGTCCGAAGAACGCATCAGGGAAAAAGAGGCATTCCACCAGGTACTCCTCGATAACCTTTCTTCCGCGATTGTCATTGTGGATGCAAAAACCCACACCATCGATGTTGTCAACCCGGCTGCAGCGGCGTTGTTCGGGACTTCCCCGGACCAGATCACCGGGAAAAAATGCCACCTGTTTCTCTGTCCTGCTGATGAGAGCGCTTGTCCTGTTACCGATCTTCATAAGGAATTTGACAATACTGAAGGCGTTCTGCTCAATGCGAGCGGGACAAAAATCCCGATCTTACAATCAGTTACAAAGATCCATATCGACGGCCGGGAAAAACTGCTCGAGAACTTCATTGATATTACCCGCCGCAAGGATACCGAAGCGGCGCTGCAACGCAAGACAAAGGCGCTCACCATCCTCAATGATATCATCAGCACTGCAAACAAAGCAGATGACCTTCCCGATCTCCTCAACAGTATTCTCAATGAATCGCTGCGCATACTGGACTTCGATGCCGGGGGGATCTACCTGGTGGATCCTGGTACGCGAACTGCCCACGTAGTGCACTCCAAAAATCTTCCCGCAGAATTCCTTGCTGAAATCAGGACAATAGACATTGACAGGAAACCCTATGATTCGCTGTTTATCCAGAACACCCCAATAATCACCGAGCACTACGAACAGATCAATCCTGCCCGGTCGAAAAAGTATGGATTCCATTCAATGGCCAGTATTCCTTTACTCTCAAATGGGATGGCAATCGGTGCTCTTAATGTAATGAGCACGAGAAGGTACGAACTATCTGAAGAGGAAAAACAGACGCTCTTCTCTGTCAGCAGGGAACTTGGCAGTACGATTAAACGGATGGCTGCCGAAGAGGAAGTAAAGAAGTCTTCAAAAAATTTAGTGACCCTGTTCAATTCTATCGACGAAATGGTCTTTGTTCTCGATATGGAGGGCAGAATCCTTAACGTGAACAAAACCGTTGAACGACGACTGGGATATACCGATTCTGAACTTCGTGCTATCAATATCCTGGAGCTTCATGTACCGGATCGGCGCGATGAAGCCTCAATGAATGTTCAGGGCATGATCGAATGCGCAACTGCTTCCTGCCCGGTGCCTCTCCTTGCAAAAAACAAAGAGATCATCGAAGTCGAAACAAAAATGACCCGCGGGTGGTGGAACGGCAGGGAGGTGATCATAGGAGTAGCCCGTGATGTTACCGAACGCAACCGTCAGGAAGCCGTAATTACTGCATCCCTCCTGGAGAAGGAGACCCTGCTCAGGGAGATCCACCACCGGGTCAAAAACAATCTCCAGATAATCACCAGCATCCTCAACTTACAGATCCGGAAAATAGAAGATCCAACGACCATCGATGCCTTAAGAGACAGCCAGAGCCGGGTCCGTTCCATGGCACTTGTCCACGAACATCTTTACCGGGGCAGAGACTTTTCTCATATCGATCTGGGGAATTACATCCGGTCGCTGGGAACGGGACTCTTCCAGTCCTACAAGGCTGCAAACCAGAGCATCCGGTTCGATCTGAACATCCGGAACATATATGTGGACATCAATACCTCTATCCCCCTCGGTCTCATCAGCAACGAACTGATCACCAACAGTCTGAAGTATGCATTTACCGATAAGAAAGACTCGAAGATCTCCATATTTGCTTCTGAAAATCCTCAGGCCCTGACCTTTGTCGTCGCAGATAATGGCGTAGGAATGCCGGATACCATCACGCTGGAGAACCAGGCGTCACTCGGGCTCAGGCTCGTCAGCATGCTGACCAGCCAGCTCAAAGGCACCGTGACGATCGACCGCTCAGAGGGGACGAAGTTTGTGTTTACGATCCCAAAACCGGCAGAGGAGAAACCCCGGGAGGATACCAGGAAAAGAGAGGGATCCGGAAGATCTTAATCTTCCGGAGAGGATCAATGAAGCGAGAACGATGAACAGGAACCCGCATAGTTTACGATAATCTGACTTTTTACCGGACTGTCATTGGGGGTGGTCCTTAATCTTTCCCACAAGAGTACAGTCTTTGCACTCATCACACTCGAATTCCAGTGTTGAATGGAGTATCCTGTACTTCTTTAACCGTTCCTTGATCTCCTGTTTCATCTGTTCGATCTTTTCAACATCCCTTTCGCAGGAATACACGTGAGCATCGAGCACATTTATGTCAGAACAGAGACTCCATAGATGCACATGATGCACACCATCTACTCCTTTCACGCTGGTCATATCAGCAACTACCTGGTCAAAATCCACCGATGACGGGGTGAACTGGAGCAGAATCATGATCGTCTCGCGAAGGAGACCCGCGGCTGAAACCACGATCAGGATTGCGATAAGGATGGAGAGGACAGGGTCAGCAATCGCCTGTCCCGTCAGGGATATCCAGACTGCAGCCGCGATAACGGCAACGGATGAGATCGTGTCCCCGATAACATGAAGAAAGGCACTCCGCACATTCAGGTCATGGCTCCCATGGAGGAGGAATACGATCGCGATGTTTGCTGCAAGACCAATGCATGCTACGATAAACATCAGTCCCCCCTGGACCGGGGCAGGACTGAGTATCCGCAGGTATGCCTCCCACAGGATACCGGCACTTACGGCGATCAACAGAAGGGAATTTATAAACGCTGCAAAGATCTCGGCCCGGTGGTATCCATAGGTCCGCTCTTTGGTGGGAAGCTGGAGGGCAAGGGTCATTGCCCCGAGGGAAAGAAGGAGGGCCAGGACATCACTGAACATATGTCCTGCATCACTGATGAGAGCAAGTGAGCCCGATAGCACTCCCCCGGCTATCTCCACGAGTAAGAAGACCAAGGTTATGATAAAGGCGATCTTCATCGATTTCCGGTAGTCCGGAACGGTATCCTGTGTCACGTCAAATCCTCGTATAACCGATGTGTAAACAGTGCTTCCTCCGGCATCCGGTGGAAAACAGCATAGGTATTTGTTTCAGCATATGCTCATTGAATGTTATCAAAGCTCCCGTAAAAGATGATGCCTGGCCGGTCGCTGGGCAGGTAAAGAAGAGCAAAACGGTAAGATATGCGTGCGATGGAGTGATACTGAGCAGCAGCATTATCGTGCAGTGTCCTGCTCTCATGCCAACAAGAAGATCGGCCGGGATGGTTCGTCTTTTGCGGTCCTTCGGCTTGCTTGCCTTTTCCTCCGTTCCGCTCAAAGATCTCCCTTGCTTTTTCCCGGTGTATTGTCGGGATGCAGTACGCACCCCTGCACACGCAAGCTTGTTTTCGGGTTTGATGCTCCGCCCCGCTCTCCTCACACCTGCTTTGCATCGCGTTCGTCGCTGTTGATTGTACCCTGTCGAATGCTCAGGGACTCGTTTTGCGCCCCGCCTCTTCCTGATGCATTCGGTAACCGGCGCTCACTGGAGGGCCGCTGGTCTGATATTCGAACCTTCCCGGCAAAGCTCCTTCTTTAGAAAAACACTTTCGCACCACTCAGGCCTGAGCCTTATCCACACCAAAGCGGGAGTGATCCGGTGCTATGCTGATCGAACTCCGCCGGGGGATGGCGCTTCATCCTTGCACCTTCAACGCGGTGATCGCGCCCGAGAAGGTGATGGTCTCCGCACTCAACAGCAACACGGACCTCCAGCGTTTCCTCTTCCTGTACGTGAGTGGCAATTATTCACGCCTCCTGTCTTCGATCAACCGGTCATCCAAAAACTTTGAGGTCCAGCGGGCATTCACGTCTCACCAGCTCTTCACCATCTTAAAAGAGGTGAGCCATACCGTCCTCCTCCTCGAGCACGACCCGACGCTCTTTGAAGGAGCAGAGAATATGCTGCCGCAGATCGCAGAGATGCTCAAAGATATCGGCCGCGAATCGCTCGTTATCCTGTACACTCCGTCTATTGACCGCTCATTTTCGGTACTGATGCGACAGGCTGATCACATCATCGAGATCGCGCCGGCTGAAGACCCCGTCGGGACGACCCGGCACCGCAGCTCCCGCTTGCATCGGACTGAAGGTAACCATCCTTATGGACAGCGGACACTGGAGGTGACGTAATGGGAAGGAGTTTTGAAAGCGTCCGGCAGGGAGTGAAATCCATTGCCGACCGCTGGAGCCGGACAACCCGGGCACTGAAAAAAGAGGACCAGCAGTATGGTGAAAAACTGGTGGAACTCGCTAAAAAACATTCAAGCGAGTCGTTCGTCGGCTGTGATGATCCGCTCGAAGCTGCGGTCTTCTCGGTGCTCGTTGAGATACTCAAACGCCAGGACGCGATCGAATCCGCACAGAGGGCCAATGGGGAACCCTGATTGGTGCATACCGGAATGGCTGCGTTGTTCGATCCCCGTGTTCGTCACACCTGCGGATGATTTATTTCGTTCACCGTGGAATATCCCGTAACCCGTTCGTAATTTAGTTGGGGATAACGCCGCCTGGTGCGTCAAATTCCGGCCGGGAAGATCTTCTCCGTAAACAGAGGAACAGTATGGATACGGTGCTGAACATAATTGCCGTTGAATGGATCGTCTTTATGGCGTTCATTTTTTCACTCGGTTTTGTTTACGGCGGAAAGGCTGAGAAGATTTCAAAGTGTTATCTCCTGCAATCTGTTTTGTTTTTTATCCTTGCAATCATCGTAATAATTGCTATCCGGCGATTTGAGCCCGGTATCCTGGTCCTTCGACTCATTCCCGATACTGCGCTGAGTGGATTGACGGGAATTATTTTAACCACTGCAGGACTTGCGTTTGCCACATGGGCACGAATCCATCTCGGGAAATTCTGGAGCAGCATGGTGATGGTTAAAGCCGGCCACCATCTCATCAGGACCGGCCCGTACCGGATTGTTCGGAATCCGATGTATACCGGCATGCTTGCAGCATTTGCAGGAGCTGCGATTGCAATCGGTGAACTGATGGCATTTGTCGCAGTTGGTATCGCAGGTATCGGAATCTGGCTGAAGATAAAGGCAGAAGAGGAGATCCTGCAGGAGAAGTTCGGTGAGGACTATCTTCAATTCAAACGAGAAGTAAAAACCCTGATTCCCTATATCCTCTGACAGAGAGAAAATTGGTTCTTCAACCGTTTCCCTGTAGTGTGGATTTGAGATTACCCGGCCAGGGAAACACTTTCGCACCATTCATGGGCAGCACGTTATTTCCTTCCTTGCAGCAGTGATCCGGTGCTATGCAAACCGGGATTATCAGGTGCCAGAACCGGCTCGAAGCTCAGGTGAAAGAGCATGTGGATCCTTGATTCTGCATACCGGAATGGCGGCGTCGATCTCTGGACCAAGGACAGGACCGTAACAAGGATCCACCACGATTATGTACCCCCGTTTTACATCCACTTCCATGACCCTCACTCGCATCACGAAATGATCGATGTGCTTGAGGAACGATATAGGTCCGAAGAATGCACAATAAAAACGATCTTTGGAGAATTTCCGGGGTACTCTGTCTATGCAGGCCGGGATGTGGCCGAGGCCATCGAGAAGCAGGCGAACTTCGACGCAGACCTTTACAATGTCGATGTCCGGAGAGACCAGCGCTTCATGGCCGAACAGGGAATCGCTCCCTGCAGTACCGAGAATGATTCACGTTTCTCTCCGGAATTCACCCACGAGCTGAATATTGCTGAGGTAAAGGTCCTTGATGACCCGGCCCTGTCTGCATTCTGTTCAGATATTGAAATCATTCATGACGAAACCACCCTTCTGACAGGACAGACGAAAGACGTACTGGCAGATCTCTTTTTCATCATCGCATCGATAGATCCCGATCTTATTCTCATGCCGGATGCGGACCGGTGGATGCCGAAGATCCGGAAACAGGCACTAAAATACGATCTGGATATGCCATTCTCCCGGAATGGAAAATATCGCCAGATGGACTCCCGATCATACTGGAGTTACGGAAGGATGGAGCACAAGGAGTCAGCGCTCATCCCCGACGGACGAATCCTGATCGATACCGAACAGTCGTTTGTTTACCAGGAAGGCGGGCTTGAGGGAGTACTGATGGCGGCACGGATCTCCGGGTTGTCACCAAACCTCTCTTCGCGGTTTACCCCGGGGACACTCATCAGCAGTTATGAGGTCTATGAAGCGGTGAAAAGGGGAATTGCGGTCCCTTTCCGGAAGAGCGACCCGGAACTGGTCCGGCATGTCGCAACCTTGCAGGCAGCCGACCGCGGAGGAATGATGTTCCAGCCCTCTCCGGGAATCTACGAAAACGTCGATGAGCTGGATTTTACCTCCATGTACCCGTCAATAATCGTGCAGTCCAACCTGTCTCCGGAAACGATCGAACACACCGGACGCCGGGGTTTCCTTCCTGTGGCACTTGAACCGCTCCTGGATCTTCGGATTACTACCAAGAGGCTCAAGAAGATCGATCCGAAGTTTGCCGGCATCGATTCGATCCTGAAGTGGATGCTGGTTACCTGCTTTGGTTACACGGGATATAAGAATGCAAAATTTGGCAGGATCGAAGTGCATGAAGGTATCACCGGCAGGTCCCGCGATATCCTCCTGAAGACCAAAGATATCGCCGAGGAGATGAATTTTTGTGTGCTTCATGGCATCGTTGACTGTCTCTGGGTCCAGGGAGCACCAATAGCTGCTCTCAAAGAACGGGTCGAGCATGAAACACGCCTGCTCTCGGAAATTGAACATTTCGACTGGATTGTGTTCGAGCCCATGAACGACGGGACCGGCGCATATAACCGGTACTTCGGCAGGCTGTCAGATGGATCGATCAAAGTCCGGGGTATCGCTGCACGGAGACACGACACACCGGAGTACGTCCGCGACATGCAGGGACGGATGCTCAAGGTAATAGCCGGGGCAAAAAGCATTGCTGAACTGGAACAAATCCAGGAAGAGGTGAAGAATATTTTCCGGGATTCAGTAAAGGCACTTCCGGCAGCCCCCTCAAAGTCAATGGCAATCAGCCGCCGGATCAGCCGGCTGACCTATGCTCATCGATGCCTCGAAGGAGCTGCGGTTCAGGCATACCAGAAGCAGGGAGTCGAAGTTGCCCCGGGAATGAAGATCCGGTACGTTGTCACGGACGCCAGGAGATATCAGGTCAGGCCGGAATGGGTTGCGGATTCGTTTGATATTCCGTTTTACACCGCTTTGCTGGAAAAGGCATGGACTGAGATCTCATTTGCATTTGGGAAGGAGGCTGGACCGGAGAAAAATCCCGGGAATTTCTCTCACCCCATGGCAATGAGCGTTTAACGGGAATATCTCCCGTCGGAGACACCTGGATTTATTAGAGAGACCTGGACATGAGGTCAGATAAGCCCATTTCAGGCTCCGTTTCCTCTCCTGATTTCCTGGTCACTATTGAAAAACCCTGTAAAACCGTTTTTTTCAGTTCGTGTGGAGAATAAGCCATTTAATCGCTTTGATTGTAAAAATACGGCAGAAATGCACCTCACCTAATGGCCACCAATGGTCCTTGAACCGGGGGAAAATCGGCCACCTGTTACAGTCTGTCCAGACCAGAGAAACCCGGCCGGAACGCGAATATGCAGGTCATTTTTTTCAAATGAGGGAAAAAAACAGGTATGCGGCCAGTCTCTCCCGTCAGTTCAGCTCCCTGGTCTCTTCCGTCTCTTGTCTCCTGAAGGGTTGTTTTTGCTTTACCGAAATTGTGTATACAGTGCCCCCATCCTGTACCATATCAGCAGTCCCCATCAGCTGTTTACTTAAGCTTTTGACCAGACGCAACCCAAGCGTGTGGGAATTTTTCCAGTCATAGTCAGCAGGCATACCGATCCCGTTATCACGGAAGATAAATTCCAACTGGCCGGATTCCATCTTTGCGCCTTCGATGGAAATCTTTCCTTTCCTCCCTTCCGGAAAAGCATGTTTGAGCGCATTGCTGACCAGTTCATTGATGATAAGCCCAAGGGGAATGGCAGTGTCAATATCAGCGGGGATATCGTCGATATCAACCGAAATTTCAACCTGGGACTGCGGAATGTTGTAGAACCGGAAGAGCTGGTTGATCAGGTAACGGAGGTACTCGGCAAGGTTAATGGTTCCGATCTCTGGCGACTGGTATATCCGCTCGTGGACAAGTGCCATCGCCCTTACCCGGCTCTGGCTGTCCCTCAGTGTTTCCAGAACTTTCTTGTCAGTGATATACCGGGACTGGAGGTTTAAAAGACTGGCAATGATCTGGAGGTTGTTTTTGACGCGGTGGTGGATCTCCCTCAGCAGGAGATCTTTTTCATCAAGTGAATGTCTGACGGTCTCTTCTGCATTGGTCCGGGCTTTGATCTCTTCAGCCAGCTGCTCGTTGGAACAGGTCAGTTCCCGTGTCCGTTCAGCAACCCGCTGTTCGAGGACCCTGTTCAGGGATCGCACCTCTTCTTCCATCAGCTTTCTGTCGGTGATATCAAGATAGGATCCCAGTACACCGATGATCTCACCTTTCGCATCCTTCAGCGGAACCTTACTCGTCAACAGGTGACTCTGGTCTCCTGAGGGAGTTGTCTGCGGTTCCTCGATCAAAAATTTTATTCTCCCGCTCTCAATAACAAGACGGTCATCAGCACGGTAGAGTTCGGCCTGTTCGCGCCAACCCATCCTGTAATCATCCTTTCCGATAATATCCTCAGGTTTTTCAAAGCCGGCATCCTGGGCAAAAGGTGTGTTGCAGCCAAGATAGACGAGATTTTTGTCTTTCCAGAAGACCCTGACCGGAATCGTATTGAGGATTCCCTCCAGGATCTGGCGGGATTTCTGGAGATCCTCTTCAGCTTTTTTGAGGTTGGAAATATCAACTACAAAACCCTCGAGTTCCTGACTACCGGTGACTGGATTTGTCAGGGGACGGAACGAGAGAAGACAATAAATTATACTCCCGTCTTTCCGGTAATACTGGTTTTCAAAAATCTGCCAGGTACCCGATTCAATTACCTTCCGGACATATGCAGCCCTCAACTCAGGATGCACATAACTCGTCTCTGCAACGCCGTGCCTGTTTACGATCTTTATGAGTTCTTCCGGGGAATCATACCCGAAAATTTTTGCATAAGCCGGGTTTACGTCAATTATGGCTCCATCCGGCAGGGAATGAAATATCCCGACTGGCGCATTTTCAAATATGCCGCGGAAATGTTCCTCACTGGCTTTCAGCGCCTCCTCAGTTTTTCTCTTATCGGTTACATCGTGAATGATGGAATAAAAGAGAGGTTTCTCGTGAACCATGATAGGACCGGAGTAGACTTCTACACTGCGTTGCTCCCCACTGGCAAGGTAATGGGTTGAGAAAAAGTGTTTCGCTCCTTCCGTTTTACGCCGGATAAGATTTTGAATGACCGTTTTTTTATCCAGCCGGTTGAGGTCGAAGATACCCATGGTAGTCAGTTGTTCACGGGAATAACCGTAATACCGGGCAGCTGCTTCGTTTGCATCGACTATCATCCCGTTATCCGGATTGGTCAGGATAGAAATCGAGTAGCTGTTATCAAACAGGGAGCTGTACCGGGCTTCACTCTCGCGGAGTGCCTCTTCAGCTTTTTTGCGTTCCCCGATAATCCGGGTCGTGGTCACAATGCCATCAATTCCCGAAACACCGAATAAGTTCTTTCCCACTGATTCAACCCAGACATAGGTCCCATCTGCTTTTCTGATCCGGAACTCGCTTGGGAGCCCGGTATTAGTCTTTTCAAAGACCCTGGCCATCTCACGTTGAATATTTGGGACATCTTCGGGATGGATGAACTCAAACGGACTTTTGCCTATGGTGAAGCCTGGAGGGTAGCCCAGAACCTCTCCAGAGGTCGCTGTGTCAAAAACTATCCGGCCTTCCCGATCAAGGATCCGGATGATATCTGAAGTGTTATGCAGAAGGGCTGTTAATCGATCCCTGCTTGTATGCAACGCTTTTTCTGCTGTTCTTATATCCGTAATGTCGCTGATTGCCACCCGGATGACAGGTTCCTTTTTCTCCCGCTCGATCAGGGTGCTCACCACTCGGGCATTAAACCGGGAACCATCACCTTTCAGAAGTTCCAGATCGCAGGTCTTCTTATCCGGACTGTGCTGGGCAGCAATGAAATGGTGGTCCCATTGTTCAAGATACTCTGGTGCGACAAATCCCCTGAACCGGTTTTTGATAAAGCGCCGGCGATCTATCCCGAGGAGTGAGGCGCTGGTAAGGTTCGCTTCCAGAATAACCGCTTTTTTTGAAAGGGTGAGGTACCCCACCGGGGCAAATTCGTACAGGTCGAGATAATTGTCATGCGATTCTTCGAGAGCGATGCGGGCTTCCCGAAGCGCTTCATTCTGCATCTCCAGTTCGATCTGGTGAACCTGGAGCTCGTGGATAAGCTTTTCCTGAACATTGCCGCTGATTTCCGGAGAAACTGGCGGCCGCTCATCGAGTTTCTTCTCCGCATCTTTACGGAGGGCATCCGGGCCGCTCTTCTTTTTTAATTTTTTCGTCCCGGAAACCAGATCACTCACCCCCGTCTCTTTTTGCCGGTCTGGTTTGTCAGTGTATCGGATAGGATATGCACAATATCAGGAGGGATGAGCGGATGTGATCCGGTTCTTTCACCGATTGGTTTCCAAAAGAGATTAGCGATTAAAAGTTGGGTTGATAATCCCTTTTTACGGAAATGATTCAGTGATAGCATGATCAGTGAATCTGATTTACGGTATCCCTCTATATGTATTTTTAGATCAGAGATGATATTTGCTCCTCGGATAGCATATCGATGGTTTTTGTCTTTAGGGACGACTAATCATACTCCAACTCGTTATTTCACTACCCCGACCATATAAATATTTCATTAAATCACCCGGATTAGCATAATTACGTCTTATGTTGCAGATTTTGCAATTGAATCTGTAACTTGAGATCTGATGTATATACTCTCAAGCGACAGGAGAGCTAACCCTGGTAATAAAATATCAGGGAAAAGAGTTGAAACGAAAATGTTTGACAATTTAAAAGAAAAGTCCAATAAAAACGTCGACGATATGCTCAGAAAAACCGGAGTGACCGACGATATAAAAATCGATGCATGCAGTATTGTTTCTGATCCGAGAATTGCGGAACTAATGACGGAACACGTTGAAGAAGACTGAAATCTCATTTCACCTTGTTATTTCATACCTTTCTGACTACTCTTGTATCCAATACTTTTTTCTCCCGGGTCCCAGACGGAGTTCGAAGAAAATATTTGAAAATTCCTTTAACCCCGTATGAAATCCTTGAAATTGATTTTTTCCGGGATATCGTTGATGAGAATGATTTTTTCACGTTACGAAAATAAAGAGATTGCAGAAAAAACAAGTGAAAAAAATGTTTTGCAAAGATCAGAATCTAGTACCGCTGTATCATAATTCATCCGTATCCTTATTGGCGTTCGAGCATGCTCCATGAGGTATAGGCATAGTTTAAGGACATTACCTGCATAGTGGACACGTGCCTATGACAGAAATCATGTTTAACCCATCGCAGATTGCAACCCTGCTTTTCATGCAGCAGGGTGAGATAACCGAATATTATATCTATAAAAAGATCGCTGCTGCGCAAAAAGACACCAACACCCGCGAATTGCTGACCCGGATTGCGGAGGATGAACTCGGGCACTATAGAATATGGAAACGCTATACGCAACAGGAAGTAGTACCCAACACCTTCCGTATCTTGTTTTATTACCTGATTGCACGGGTGTTAGGCATAACATTTGCGATAAAACTCATGGAAGGGGTGGAGAAGAAACCCCGGTCTTATGATAAGGCCCTCCTGGATAAGATTCCCGAAATGCCGGAGATCCTGACAAATCAGGAAACCCACGAGCGTGAACTCATTGCCCTCATCGATGAAGATCGCCTCAAATATACGGGTTCTATTGTTCTGGGACTCAACGACGCCCTAGTCGAATTTGTCGGTATGCTCGCCGGTCTTACTTTTGCACTCCAGAACTCGCAGATCATCGCGGTAGCGGGGCTCATAACCGGGGTTGCCGCTTCACTTTCCATGGGATCCTCCGAGTATCTCTCGCAGAAATCTGAAGGTGCAGCCACAGATCCGAAGAAAGCCGCATTATACACAGGTCTTACCTACATTGCGACCGTTGCCCTGCTTATCCTGCCTTTCCTTGTTCTTGTCAGTCCGTATTACGCTCTTTTGTTCACCCTGATGGTTGCGGTGCTGGTGATATTCCTCTTCACATTCTATTTATCTGTTGCCGAAGATTTTCCCTTCTGGAGACGATTTGCTGAAATGCTTGCAATCAGTTTTGGGATTGCAGCAATATCGTTTGTTATTGGTTTAATCATACGCACGGTGCTGCACGTTAACCTATAAGAGTGGGGGGAAATTCGAAGAATACGTCATTTTTTCCCATACAGTTGAATGTGACATATCCGAACGGACTATCTTCTTCGTTACTACGGACGAGAATGATTCGTTGATGCACTACCAACAATTATGTAAATATTTCATTAAATTGACCGGATGAGCAAAATGGCGTATTATGTTGCAGATTTTGCAATTGAATCTGTAACTTGAGATCTGATGTATATACTCACCCGCTCCAGTGTGACTTACTCTGCTATGGAAATAAAAAATTGTTCTATCATGATATTTTTTTAAAAAAGCATATCGGAGAAAGGAGTTGTAAAACATTATGACTGAAAATTTAAAAGAAAAGACCAACAAAACTGTCGATAACACACACATGGCTGCCGGAACCGCTCACAATTATGCAAAGGTCAACACCTCTGACGTGCATAACGATTCGGGCATGAAATCATCGAAGATGTCCGATACTGCAAAGATGAGCACCCCCACTATGCACAACGATACAGGTATGAAAGCACAGAAGATGTCAGATAGTTCCGCTGATAGTACCAAGACCAAATCAATGAAGGAACAGATCCATGCACATATTTCTGAATGCCTTGTACGAGCGAAATTCCCGATTAAAACAGCAGCGGAATTTATTGCAGCGTTTCCAAACGGGGCAGCAACGTCATGTACTGTTGGAAATATCAAGATGACTGCCGGGGATGCAGGAAAACTTCTCAAGGATACAGACTTCCCTTTCAAGAGTGCAAATTCTGTTGCTGACGTGATCGTTTCACGTGCAAGCCTGTAAATTTCCTTTTTTTATATGACCTGGAAAAAGAACCGATCTCATTCCTCCCGCATCCTGTGGTAGAGATCTTCCCGGTACCGGAATTTGATACGCCATCCAAAGCCGCCAGCGTATCAGAGATATTTTTTCAAAAGATAGGCCTGTCCTGATAATTCTCACCCGGAGCCTTCCTCACCAGCCCATGCAAATTCGATTATGCCACTACCGGTGATTTACTTTTTCAGAGCAAACCTCTGGCTCCATCGATCAGTTGAACGATGTAGTGGTGAGGGTAGTCACTTTTTTTAAAGGCCAGTGTTCCCATGATGTAAAATCCAAACCGGGTATCCCGGATCCGATTGCTGTAGAGAAAATTCAGCATTGCACTGATCGACTGGGAAGCTTTGCCAGTCAGGTTATGAAATGCAGCAATATCCCGTGCGGTTACGTCAGCCCGCGTGATATTTTTCCTGAGTAAATAATCACAGATAAGGAAAGCATAATAGTATCGTGTATTGGAATCTGTTCGTACGTGCCCCATCCATGCTCCTTGTATCTTTTTCTCACCGGTATGTGTTCTGTTGGACGATATAGTTGCGTATAGCTCCCTGATTTGAAAAAATCCTATAATAATTGCCCGGATTTCCGGCCTGTAATCCAGGGATAAGGACCTCCAATTGAAGGAGAGTTAGTACACAGAAGACTTACAATCTATCCTTGCACGATTTCCCGGTGTTTTGCCTTCAACACCGATAATCGACAGAACAGACCTGTTGGTGTTGAAAGCTAAAAACTATCACATCCGTTCATTTTTTTATTGTGATGAACACTTCACATGCATTTGAAAATTGAGGATCTCTCAATCCCGTGTATGAATACCTGACTATCATTATCCCCATTTCATTCCTTAAACCGGAAAATAAATTCCGAGCCTTTCTTTTTCCTGACTTCGACTGCTGCCCCCATCTGGTGGCGGGCAAGGAAATTCACCAGCTTGAGACCGAGTGATTTCGCAGTGGCAGGATCGAATGCTGCCGGAAGTCCGATACCATTGTCCCTTACAACCAGCTTGTACATACCGCCGGCGTGCGTCATTGAGACGATTATCGTACAGGGTTCCTCTCGGACAGCATCGCAGTCAAATGATGGAGGGAATGCATATTTGAAGGAGTTGGTGATGAGTTCGTTGACGATCAGCCCGCAGGGGGTTGCCCGGGCGAGGTCGAGAGTTACCCCTTCCGCTTTTACCTTTGTGCTGATGGACCTTGCCGGGGAATAGGTTGCTGAAACCTGTTCGGCAAGCGTTGTCAGGTAGACCTCCATATCAACACTCGAGAAATTCCGGGTCATGTACAGGGTCTCGTGGATAAGTGCCATACTACGTGCCCGGTTCTGGAGATCTTTTTTCAGCTGATCCCCGGCTGGCGAATCTTCATAGGTTCCTTCGAGGGAGAGAAGCGACATAAACGAAGCAAGATTGTTCTTGACACGGTGGTGGACTTCTGAGAGGAGTGCTTCCTTTTCTTCAAGAGACTCGGTGAGCCTCACTTCGTTGCGCCGCAGTTCGTCGCCTGCCACGGTGAGCTCTTCGTTCACAGCGTAGATTTCATCGCTCCTCCTGATCAGCTTTTCTTCGGCTTTTTTGATGTCGGTGATGTCCACGGCAAAGACCACCAGTCCGGTGACTGTCCCGGTTTCATCCTTCAGGGGAATCTTATCGGTCCTGACCCAGAGAATATTTCCGCTGGCAGTTTCCATCTGCTCAATGATCCCGAACTTCGGTAAACCGGACCCGATAACCTCCATATCGTCCTGATAGTATTTCTCCGCAGCTTCCGGGAAGAGATCAGAGGCACTTTTTCCCTCTACGGCTTCGACCGGCATGCCATACGTCCGGGCTCCTGCCGGATTGACCCGGATGAAATTGTTCTTTGTATCCTTGTACCAGATCATCGCCGGCACGTTGTCGATGAGGGTCTTACGGTCCTCGCTGAGCCTGTGGACTTCCTCTTCTGCAAGTTTGCGCATCAATGCCTCACCTATCTGGCCAGCGATCAATTCGAGAGACTGGATGATATCAGGAGTAAAACAATATTTCCTGATGGCGTTGATCTGGAGTGTCCCGATGATATGAGCCGGATTTTTTCGGATGGGAAAAATGGCAACGGAAGCAAACCCGTTGTGTATGCAGGTATTGCGTGGATTAAGGCGTGGATCATCTGCTTTGGCCACAGTAAGAAACGAAGAGGAATCATTCGTCCAGAAGCTCCCCCCCGGAGTAAAATACGGGGTTCCGGGATCTGTCTTTCCTGAAATTACCAGGCCGCACATGCACTCAAGGGAGATGTTGCCCTCGGAATCGCGGCAGATCCCGTCATCCCGATCCCTTGCAATCAGCGTGTTTTCCTTCAGCAGGAAATCCACGGAGAAACCATGGTGGGCAAAATAGGGAAAATCGTCACCACTCAACAGGCGAATACCAACAGCATCCGCATTCGTTGTCTGCTTGATCGCGCCCAGAACATGACGGATTACATCCTTCATATCCCCCGTCTCGTTCAGTAATTTAAACACATCGAGAGAAAGCTTGCGAAAATCCTCTGCCCGTTTGCGGTCGGTGATATCGCGGATGATGGAGAAGAGAACGGGTTCTCCCTCCAGCTGCAGCGAAAAGGAATTGATCTCGACAGGGAGGCTGGTCCCGTCTTTCCTGTGGTGAGATGCCTCAAAAAGAATACCGCTGGAATCGGCATCGGCAATCTGTTGTTCCACAAGTTTCCGGGGAGCAGATTTCCGCAGGGCAAAAATGGTAGTATTGAGAAGCTCCTGATGAGAATACCCGTATACTTCGGAAGCCTTCCGGTTCGCCTCGATAATTCTTCCGTCATGTTTCCGGACAAAAAGGACGATATCCCGTGCATTTTCCGTAAAAGTCTGGAAGATTTTCAGCCGCTCTTCCGCACGTTTTTCTGAGGTGATGTCACTGATCATCATCCGGATTACCGGGTTGTTCTTTTCCTGCCCGATCCGCCGGCTTTCTATCCGGACACGGAACCGGGAGCCATTACTCTTCAGGAGGTGCAGATCACCGGTCTGTTTCTCTGCACTCCGCAAAACGGAGATAAAATACCGGTCCCAGATCTCAAGATCCTCATGAGCCACAAATCTCCTGAACCGGTCTTTGATCAGTTTACCCCGACTGACCCCCAGGATCGTTGTACAGGTAAGATTTGCTTCCTCGATTTCGGCATTTTTCGTGAGTATCAGGTACCCGACCGGGGCAAATTCATACAGGTCAGCATATTTATCCCTTGACTCTTCAAGGGCCCGCTGCGCATCCCGGAGTGCCTCGTTCTGCATCTCCAGCTCGATCTGGTGGACCTGGAGCTCATGTACGATTTGGTCATGGGTACTGCACCCCTCGTCTTGCTGGATTTCCGGAGATTCTGCAATTTTTTTCTCTGCTTCGCGACGGAGAGGATCCTGACTGTTGTTCTTCTTTAGTTTCTTGTTTCCTGCCACCATTTTCCGGTCCACCGGTAACCTTGTCTGTTCCATTTCGCCAGAATGCTGAAAATGTTAAGACTGCCTGTTGATTCAGTAACGGAGCGGTTCCTGTCTTTCTTTGCCAGGATAGTTCTGGTTAACATTGTCATTGCAGTCACTTCGTATCTCTTAATTTTTTTCTGCTGTGAAATTATTTCGTATCGCCTGCGCCGTAGCCAGGGCGGCAGAACATATTTTAGGAAATAAAAGATCGGGGAACTCAAAAAGATTACCCGGTTTGGGCAACTTGTAATGTGGTGACGGCTACATTATCAGACAGATTTATTGTGGAATATTTGGTTTAGGAAATAATAATGTTTCGGAATTGCATAACCGATCTGACTTTTGATCTTCGTTTACTCATAAAATCGATCAACAACAACGAACACGATGCGAAGCATGGTGTGAGGAGCGGGCCGAAAGCAAGCCGAAACAAGCTTGCGAGTGGAGGGGGTCCTGACCCTTCACGGCATCCCGATAGGATTATTGCCAGGATTATCAGGATTACCTCGAGGAGTACAGGGCCGATCTTTCTTGTGGGTTCACACCACTCCGGTATTCAGTGCTCATACTCAGTGCCTTCCCGATTGCAGAAGGAACCGCTTCTTCGACAAACGGTTTCACGAAGAAGCCATATAGGGAGGCCTTCTCCGCAGCAGCCGGGAGGACAGGATCAGAATGTGCGGTGAGAAAAAGTACCGGGACCCCAAAGTCCGCCCGTATCTGCAGGGCTGTTCCGGCGCCATCGATTTTGTCGGCGAGCCTGGTATCCATAAGAATAAGATCTGCGGCGGATGCCCGCACATATTCTCCAGCCTCTTCTCCTGGCGCAACCGGGTCTGGCACATCGAACCCGGATCTTTTGTAATAAATGCGCAATGAGGCCATTGTCTTCAACAATGGGAATCGAGGGGTCTTTCATGATAATTCCCGACATGGTTTTATTCCCTGAACCGGAAAATAAATTCAGTTCCCTTTGTTGTATTCACTTCAATTTCTGCCCCGATCTGGTGTTTTGCAAGGAAGTTTACGAGTTTGAGGCCGAGGGTCTTGGTTTTCGAAAGCTCAAATCCCGGGGGAAGCCCGATGCCATTATCCATGACTATGAGGGTGTATATACCGGCGGTTTTTGTCAGCGTTATACGGATCATGCAGGGGTCGTCGGGGTCAGACCGGCATGACGCGACTCCTTCGGGAAATGCGTATTTCAGGGAGTTTGTTACGATCTCGTTGATGATCAGGCCGGTCGGTGTCGCCCTTGAGAGATCGAGTAAGATCCCATCTGCTTCCACCGTGATCCGGACAGTTTGTGGTGAACTATAGGAGTTGACGATCTGTTCGACGAGTGTTGAGAGGTATACCCCCATATCAACGTCATCGAATTTGTGTGTCCTGTAGAGGGTTTCATGGATGAGCGCCATGCTCCGGGCCCGGTTCTGGAGATCTTTTTTGAGTGCCAGTCCCCCCGGGGTTTCTTCCGTTGAACCTTCAAGACTGAGCAGCGATATGAACGCGGTCAGGTTGTTCTTGACCCGGTGGTGGATTTCTGAGAGAAGGACCTCTTTTTCCGCAAGCGCCTGTTTGAGCCGGTCCTCATTTTGTCTCAGGACCTCCTCGTTACGGTTAAGGTCGTCGACATTCTGCTCCAGTTCTTCCTGCGTTGCGGCGAGTTCTTCATTAAGAGCATTGAGGTCAATGTTTTTCATCAGGAGTTCTTCTTTTGCCAGCTTCAGGTCAGTCAGGTTCACCGCTGCAATCCCGATGCCGGTGATCTCCCCGCCTTTGTTCCTCAGCGGCTCGAAATAAAGGTCAAGGTATACCCGCCTGCCATTGCTGGTAAGCCAGTTCTCCGTATGCGCATCCTCACCGGTTCGGAGGATCCTTTGTTTGAGAGGTGTAAGCCATTCCACGTCTTCTTTGGCAAACAAGCCGGCATCTGTCATGCCGATGATTTCGTCGGTCCGCCGGGTTGTCTGGTTGTAAGCCCACCGGTAAATGAGGTCGATGTCCTGGAGGGCGACCGAGACGGGTGCGTTCCGGAGTGCCAGCCCGAACCGCTCCTCTATCTCGCTCAGCGCCTCTTCTGCCTGCCTGCGGGCGGTGATATCCCTGACGACCGATACCGCCCCGATAATATTTCCTGAAGTATCTCGCACCGGGTTGGAATTGACCTGCCGGTATCTCACTTCCCCTGTTCCTGGGGTCCTGACCATCTCTTCGAAGTTCCTCACTTCTTCGCCTTTAAGGGCACGCAATGGTGGTGCTTCCTCAATGGGACGCGGGCTGCCATCCGGGCGGTAAACTTCGAGGCTCGCAGCGAATTTTTCTATATCCACGCTATCATTATCGAGCGCGAATTCCTTAAGCGCAGCCGGGTTTGCAAGCGTGAAATTCTTCTGGGTATCTGCAAACCACACCTCGTCACTGATGCTGTTGATGAGGGAAGAGAGGCGGTCTTTTTCCCGCTGGACTTCGCCAAGAAGGGTGCGGATATTCTGTTCTGCATTCTTGCGTTCAGTGATATCCGTAAATATCGTGGCAAATTTCCCGTGTTCCGGGGAGTACGCCGATATAGCAAAGTGCTTTTTCATCGGTGCAAAAAACACTTCAAACTCTTCCGGCTGACCGGTTTCTGCAACCCGGCGGTATGTATCGAAGTACGGGGGTTCATCAACACTATACGCCTCTGTACTGGTTTTTCCGATAACATCCTCCCGCTTCAGCCCGAGGATATGCTCGAATGAGGGGTTGATATCAAGGATGCGGTAGTCGACAGGATCCCCGGAAGCACTATACACAAGTTCATGAAGCGCACTTCCTTCCACCATCCGGGTAAAGAGAATCCGGAATTTTTCCTCACTCTCGTGAAGTGCCTCCTCAGCTCGCTTTCGGTCGGTGATGTCCACATGGATCCAGAGCCGGCCATATACTCTTTGGCCGACCCGGACCAGCATAAAATCCCGCAGGAAGGTTCGCCCGCTTCTCATCGGGACATCTTCGCCCCGCACAGATTCTCCGAGCCTGACGATCTCCCTAATACGAGTGAGGGCAGCATCGGGATCACGGTACGCAGGCCGGATTTTTTCCAGGATCTCAGCAGCCGTAAGACCTGACAGATATGAGGGCGATTCGTCGAGACCGAAGAAATCGCAGAAAGACCGGTTGACAAACTCCACTCTGTTTTCATGAGTGACGAGCAGGATTCCGTAAGACATTCCTGAAAGGATCAGGTAAAACCTCTGCAGGGTAGCCTGCAGTTCCTGTTCCATCCGCTTGCTCTCGCTGATATCAACAAAAGACGCAACGGCACCAAGCATCTTGCCATCCGGGGTGATAATGGGTGCAGCGCTTGCCGATATCCAGACCTTACGGCCGTGGAGTGGGGCAGCAATAACCACGTCATGCGTCGTCTCGCCCCTGAGGGCGCGTGCCACCGGTATTTCTTCCGGCGGAAAC
Source organism: Methanoregula sp. (assembly GCA_003154335.1). Lineage (GTDB taxonomy): Archaea > Halobacteriota > Methanomicrobia > Methanomicrobiales > Methanospirillaceae > Methanoregula. Next base: position 28,563 of record PMDE01000021.1, read on the forward strand.
GGCTGCCCGTTCTCTCTTTCCCATGGGATAACCCGTGACCGTTCTTCCACGGTCATGCTGAAGAAAAGTTCCGGCCGGAACAGTTCTTGTGCAATCGCATTCATCCGGACAGCTTTTCCATCCGGATCGTACACGATCAGCCCGGTTGCCATCGAAGAAATAGTTGCATCCAGCGCTGCTGCCTGGTTCGCAACTTCGGCTGACAGCAGCGTGCGTTCCTCTTCAACCTTCTTGCGGTTGGTGATATCTCGTGCGATGGTGGATGCACCGACGAGTTTTCCCGCATTGTCCCGGATAGGGGACATCGTTAAGGAGACCTGGATCAAGGTTCCGTCCTTTTTCGTCCGCTGTGTCTCGTAATGAACGAAAGATTCCCCGCGATTAATCTTGCCAAGGACAAATTCGATGTCGTCAGTCTTTTCGGGAGGGACAAGGAAAGATATGTTTCTGCCAATCGCTTCTTCTGCCGTATAGTCGTAGATCTGCTCTGCCCCGGCATTCCAGCTGGTGATGATCCCATCAAGAGTTTTACCAATGATAGCGTCGTCAGAGCTCTCGACGATGGCAGCGAGTCCCGACATCTTCTCTTCCGCCCGCACAAGATCCATTATATCAATGGACGCCCCGATAATTGCAGGCTTACCGTCATACAGGATTGGACGTACAGATGACAACAGCCATAAGGGCGAGCCATCACTTCTCTTTGCTTTCAGCCGGTAATTGCTGACAAAACCCTTCTCCCGGATCGCAGCGAGCATCCTCTCGCGCTCAGCCGTGTCATAATAAACATCCGGACCTTTGCGCCCGATGATCTCCCCACTACGGAAACCAAACGCTTCATTATATGCGGTATTGGTGAAGAGGATCGTTGAATCCCCGGTACGGGTGAGGGAGATCAGGACAGGGAGAGTTTCAGCAATAGTCCGGAACCGGTCCTCACTCTCGCGAAGGGTCTTTTCGGCCAGGGTCAGTTCATCGATATTCTGGCGAAGTTCTTCCTGTGTTGAGGCGATCTCTTCGTAGGCAGCACCAAGATCCTCATTTTTCCGGATCAGTTCTTCCTCCGCCTTTTTCCTGCCGGCCACTTCCTGTTCAAGTTCCGTTTTTGAAGCAGTAACCCGCCTGAGATCAGCAGTCATCCGGTTGAACGAGCGGGACAGGTCCCCTATCTCGTCATCAGAACTTTCTTTGAGCGTGTAGGTTAAATTCCCCGAGCCGACAATTGCAGCACCCTGCTGGATCTCGCCAAGCGACCGGAGCATCCGTCGGTAGAAGAGGAAGTAACTGATGAGGAGAAGCGCAACGAAAACACCCATCAGCGAAAAGACGAGGAAGAGCTTCGTCTGCTTCACCCCCTCAGCCTGCCCGTGGATAAGGTCTGCGAGCCTCCCGGCGTCGAAGATCATCCCCTGGTTCTGGACCGCCATCCTGCTCCACGAGAGCTGGATATAGGAAGTATCCGCACTGCCCGACCGGACCGGGCTTGATGCAATATCATCGAATACCGATTTGCTATTCTTCAGGTTTGCAGCGAGGTTTCCCACTATGGCCTGCTGCTCCGGCGGGTCGACAGAAAGACTTCCTATTTCTTCGGAAATCGACGTAAACTTCGCGTTCCACCGCCCGGCCTGCTGGGGTTCCCGGTAGAGGATATAGTCATTCGAGAGGTAACCGAGTTCGCCGACTTCGAGAGCGATGTTGCTGGCGATCGCTTCCTGCGCCGCAAGCTTATTGACCTGCTGGTCCGTGACTATCACGAAGCCGGAGATAATACCAAGGAGCAGGGCGAAGATGACGAAACCTGCGATCAACTGAGTCCTGAACTTCATTCCCTCACCTGATATTTACCGCTTCCGGCTGCACTCTCGTGAGTTCTTCAGTGGAGATATACGATCGGAAATCCGGAACTGTCTTTTCGGCAGTCAGGTTATTATTGATCGCCCATCGCGCTTCATCGTTCATGGCGACTAAGAGGGACTGATCGAGGGAGAGGGAAAACCGGTGTTCCGGCCACGCCGATGCCAGGTACGAATCGCTCAGGTTCAGCCGTTTCTGGACAATACGTTCTGCCTCTTTTGGGTGGCTGTTTGCGTACACTTCTGCCCCTGAAAGAGATTTCAGGAATTTTGTTATCGTCCCGGGATGTTCTGAAACCCATTCCTGCCTGCCCGCGACGACGGCATAAACCAGCTGCCCGCCCTGGGTAGGCCATGACGCCCCGTTATCACCCATCCGGACCTGTATGGCGTAGGCATACGGCTGGAAGTAGGTCATCGCATCGACGTCTCCCCGTGCGAGGGCATCCACGGATTGAGATGCATTGATATCCACGAGCGTGACAGCCGAGAGGTTTATGCCGTTAAGCGTGAGGAACCTGCCAAGGTAAAATTCCACAATTGTTCCCCGGGGAAGGCCGATCCGCTTTCCTTTCAGACCCGCGATGGTTGAAATTCCCCGGTCCTTCCGGGCGGTTATCCAGCTCGTCTGGAACTCGTCGATGGTGCTTATCACCGAGATGTTTTTCCTGCCAAGTATCGCCGTGACGACGGGATATTCAGCCGATACCGAGAGATCGGTTTCGCCGTTCGCCATCGCGTTCACCGATGCGACCCCGTTGGTATAGCCATCAAGGACCGTGACGTTGAGGCCGTTCTCTGCAAACAAACCCTGGTCTTCGGCAATATAGATGAAATCCGCCTGTTCAAGCGGTGGGGAAGCTATGGTGATGGATTCGGGGACCCCGGGCCCTGCTCCGTTTCCGTGATTGAGGGACCAGACGGCAAACCCTGCGAGTACTACGACGGCAATCACAACCGCCGCAACGAATATCTTTCTCATAACCTCGCACCTTTAAAAATATCAACAATCATGGCAGTTCCCATCACCGGATAATATTCACCGAACCGGGTTTCACGGTCTCCAGCCCATCAGTGTAAATAGATTTCCCGAAATCCGGTACAACGGTTGCATTCGTCAGGTTATTTTCGATCATCCACCTGGCCTCGTCCTCCATCGCTGAGACAAGCGACTGTTCGAGCGTGAGGGAGAACTGGTTCTGCTGCCAGACGGATGGCATATACGTGTCACTAAAATTCAGGCGTCGCTGAATGATAGCCCGGGCTTCCGCCGGGTGGGAGTTGATGAACTCTTCTGCATCTGCAAGGGAGTTCAGGAATTTCCTCACCGTTCCGGGATGTCCTGCTATCCAGACATCGGTGGAGACAACGAGCGCGAAGAGAGGCTGACGGCCCTGGACAGACCACATAACGGCATTGTCGCCAAGCCGGTCCCGGGCAGCATCAGCATACGGCTGGGAAGTCGAGATCCCATCGATATTCCCATTCACAACTTCGTTAACCCATCCATCCGGGGTCTTCACATCGACCAGGGTTATGTCCCGCATCGTCATGCCATTGAGCGTAAGGAATCTCCCGAGATGGAATTCAGCTATCGTTCCTATGGTCGTCCCGATCCTCTTGCCTTTGAGATCCGAGACATTCACGATCCCCCGGTCTTTTCTTGCGACAAGGTACGTAAAATCACCCTTATCGACAGTCCCTATAGCGCTGACTTTTACATTCTGCAGCGCTTTCCTGACGAGGGGAAACTCTGTAACACCAACAGTCATGTCAGCTTCCTCGTTTACCACACCGTCAAGTGAAGCAGCCCCGGAATCATATTTTCGCAGGCTCAGATTCAGACCGTTCTTTTCAAAAAAATGCCGGTCTTCAGCTACCCAGAGGAGGGCAGTCGACTCAAACGGTGAGTACGCGACCGTTATCGACTCGGGGTTCCCGGAATAGGCAGGTGTCAGGGACGTGAAAAACCATGCGCCAAGAACAAACAGCGCTATAACGGCAATTGCGATGATTACGATACCTGAATTCCTGTTCATGATCTGTCACTATTGGCCCGGTCCTGGTGACCGATCCGGTTTAATCCCTTATCAGGTGTTCATGTTGATATAGTTCCCGAATTTTGCAGCTCTGATAGCAGCATTGTCGTTAAACCGTGCCGGTTTTTATTGGTTCCCGACAGACTCTCCGGCATGTTCATTCTTCCTTTAGTCCGCCCGCTGACGATCCTTGCACTCCGTCTCGCTTTGCTCTCCTCAATTTCGCTCTGCTCACAGACTTTCTGTTGCTTTTCCCGGTGAATTGTTGGGATGCAGTACGACCCCATGCACTCGCAATCTCGACTGGCTCTGCGTACTTGTTCAATTTCGGGACGTTGCGTGCGATTGGGAAACCAATTCATCCAGGTCCGGTGAAAACAGAACGGTGTTGTCATCCTCAGGAAAACTACCCCATTCAAAGTCTATAAATATCATCTGCTCACTGATGGATTTGAAACCAGGTACATCCAGAAGTCGAGGTGATCCCTATAGTAAAATGTCCCGAAAGCCGGTGAAGTGTACAGGCGCGATATCTGTGGGCACATCGTTTTCTTCAAAGAGGCCGGTGGCGGGGAACGTGTCTGCCATATTGAGCCTGTGGAGTGAACTGAGATGCAGAATACCAAACCCGGTTAGTGCAGGGGAATTGAACGTACCCTATAATTCGTTTAACTGAGATTTTATGGTCGAAGTATCCTATCTGGTAGCATTCGTAGCGGGGATCGTCTCGTTCCTTGCACCCTGCGTCCTCCCGCTGGTACCGGGTTTCCTCATATATCTCGCCGGTACATCGGTTTGGGAGGGTGCTGCGAAGAGGTGGGATATCTTCATCGCGAGCCTGCTCTTCGTGGCCGGTTTCTCGGTCGTCTTTTCTGTCCTCGGCGTCCTGCTCAACACAATCCTGACCTCGGTCGCCACCGATGCCCAGGTCTGGCTTTCCCGGGCCGGGGGATTGATCATCATATTCTTCGGCCTGTACCTGACCGGGCTCATCCGGGTCAGCTGGCTGGAAAAAGAGTACAAGTTCCGGGTGACCGGGATCAAATCGAAATATCTCACTGCGTTTCTCTTCGGCGTTGCATTTGCAGCCGGGTGGACTCCGTGCGTGGGAGCGGCCCTCGGGGCAATCCTCGGGCTTGCAGCATCACAGCCATCCCTCGCGTTCACCCTCCTGCTCGCGTACTCACTTGGCCTTGGACTGCCCTTTATTATAACAGGGCTCTTCGCATCGCAGGCGTTAGCCTGGATCGATAAATATGCAAAAGCATTTGAGTACATCAACATCATCTTCGGAATCCTGCTGATCATCCTCGGGATCCTGATCTTTACGCAGACGCTTGGACTCGTTGCCAACCTGACCATGATCAACAGCATACTCCTTGGGAGTTGATACCAGAATGGAAAAACGGACAATCGGGCTTATTGTAGCCATTTTCCTGATCGCCGCAGCAATCGTCTACCTCGGGCAGTTCAGTCCCCAGAAAACATTTACCGGGACCAACGTGACGCCGGGGAACAGGACTGCCATCAATGCTGAAAAGGCGAAGATCTACCCGTTCGCAAAAGAGATAGCCGAGCCCTCGGGGTTTGTGAACGGTGACAACATCACTATCGGAAGTCTTGTCGGGAAGAAGGTCATACTCGTGGACTTCTGGACGTACAGCTGCATCAATTGCGAGCGGACGATCCCCTANNTAATGTCCGGCAGGCTGTACAGAAATTCGGCATCAGATACCCGGTCGTGCTCGACAACAATTACGCTACCTGGGGTTCGTACGGGAACCAGTACTGGCCTGAGGATTACCTGATTGACATCGATGGTTTCATCGTTGAGCGGCACATCGGAGAAGGGGATTATAACACGACCGAGAAAAAGATCCAGGACCTCCTGATTGAGCGGGCTGATGCGCTCGGGTTACAGGTCAATATATCCACTACGATCGCAACTCCCGCAGACGCAGTGAGTATCGATTTCTCCCGTGTCCAGAGCCCGGAGACCTATTTCGGGGCTGCCCGGAACCAGTATCTTGGGAACGCCAGGGAGTTGACGACCGGGATGCAGACACTGGTGCTGCCATCATCTAACCTCCTGAACACCCTCTATCTCGGCGGGACATGGAACTTCTCCGACCAGTACGCAGAGACTGCGGGAAATACCACGGTTGTATTCAGGTACAATGCAAAGAATGTCTATTTCGTCGCCAGCGCAGTAAATATGACGAAGGTTACGGTCATGGTTGATGGGAAACCTGCAGGAGATCTTGCCGGGCCGGACGCTCCGGGAAGTACCGTGACCGTAAATGACGAGCAGCTGTACCAGGTAGTGGCAGGAAAAGATTACAGCGAACACACGCTGGAACTGGAGATCCCGCAGCAGGG
>PMDE01000149.1:0-1400 GCA_003154335.1 Methanoregula sp.
TTTATTGTGTCCGTTCTATCGCAATCTGGGGACGCCACAGCGGCGGGGACAAACCGAAGGCGAAGTCCCCCGGAGCGTACGAGTGATTAAGATCATTCAACAAAAACGATATTTTTAGTCGCTGGAATGGGACTATACCCGCAAAAAAATTAATCCGGTTTTTTTGGCATAAGAATAAACCTTGTTTTTCAAGGCAAATGAACCAAATTTTAACGAAAAATATAGTCCACACTCGCTTGAGAATCCGCAACAGGGTGCTCAATATCGTGCACAGAGCCGATCTCTTTCGAACAAGGGTATCATCGGGGATTGTGTAAAAAACCCGGAAGGATTTTGCTCAATGAGGATAATCACGACAGATATCCAACAAGAGAGCGGGAGCAAAAAAAAGTGGTCGGAAAAAAAAGAACCCCCACTTCGCTTACTGCTTTTTCCCTTGAAGGAATACCAATAGCAGGCCGGCAAGAGACAGAGCTGCAATCATTGTTAATGGGGAGAGGGGGGATTGTGTTGTCGTGGGCAAAGGTGTGGTTATCGTTGTAAGGGTTCTGGAGGTGAGTGCCGCCGATGTAGGGACCGTTGTCGGAACAGACGTTGCCGCGGAGACTACATTGAATGTTTTGATTCCAATAAAGCCATTCGCGTCTGAAAATGTCACGTCATAAGCCCCTGGACCAGGCACGGCTACCTGCTGGGTGAATTCCCCGGACCCGTCCTGGATATGAAGTTTTGTACCGATCCATTGGGGTCCGAAGACAACGCCATCGGGTCCCCTGACCTCAATCTCAACCCCATCATTTCCCTGTTTTAGTAATGATCCCTCGATCCTGAGGGGTGTGCCGGTGGTCTGGGATAAAGGAGAGGTAATCGTTATGTTACTTGACCGGTCAATAAGGATAGGAAGCTGCAGGGTCACTGAGCTGGTAGAAAGTCTTCCCTCATCAGCACCGCTGAACTGAATCTCTACCTTGTATTGTCCGCCGGGAAATCCTTTTGTATCGATTAACTGGTACTGGGTTGCCTGGTTATCCTGTACGGTAACCGTCTTGCGCTGGAGGGGCGTGGCAGTGTATCCGGACTGGTACATCACGACATCAAATGTAGTCCCGGCAGGCAAATTGGTGTCGACTGAACATTTTAATGGCAGACCTACCTGAACAGAATCCGGACAGCTGAGAAAGAACGTGTAAGCTGATGCAGAGCCGACAAGACACATCAGGCATAGTGCGACAAGTATGATATGTTTCATATCTACAGCTAAAATGGCCGTAATTAAAAGGTTTCCCCTGATGCACGATGGAAGAGAGAAATAAAGGGAAGCAGTCAGGGATTAATCAAAGCATACCTATGAAGTTACTCAACAGTAAAAGACCAATCGCGCCGCTCTTTTCCGGGTGAAA
>PMDE01000149.1:1443-18228 GCA_003154335.1 Methanoregula sp.
TTCACCTTCCCCGGAACGAGACCGAGTCCCTTATGAATCCCGTGTTCCTCGCTGGTATCCATAAGCATCTGCATTCCAAGACAGATCCCGAGCAGGGGGACATCGCGCGTAGATTTAATAACGGTGTCTTTCAGTGTGCCCAGCTGTTCCATTCCCTCGTGAAATGCCCCTACACCAGGGAGCACGAGTCCGTCGGCGGCTGCGATTTCTTCTTTGCTTGAAGTGATAACTGCATGTGCTCCGGCTTTTTCAAGACCACGGATAACGCTCCGCAGGTTCCCGAGCCCGTAATCAATAATGGCTATCTTCATTATCCGCACAACCTTCTTTCAAACGCCATTTACCATCAGAAATCCATGCTTCGGGAAGTCCGTGGGCCCGCTGCCATTGTTCAAGGCGGGTGCGCCAGGTTTCCCAGAGGGCGGGATACTCTGCCTCAATCATGTGTATCAGTGCCATGTCACTCGACGGGCACATAAAACATCCGATCCGGTCAAGCCGACGCTCATACAGGACATTATAGGGTGCATCCTCCCGCATCAGGTAAAGCCAGACATGCAGGGCAGTCCAGTTATGAATCGGAGCTGCAGAGAGTTGGGAGGGGACGTTTGAGTTTCGCCAGACCCGGNNAACCGCGTTTTTCCATCAGTTCTTATAATCTCAAGCCCGTACCGCCGCGAGGCTTCTTCAACATTGGCATAGGTTTCAGGAAATTCCATCCCCGTATCTGCAAAGAGCATCGATACCTTGCCGAGGGCCTTTGTTACTACCAGCAGGGTAGCCAGGCTGTCTTTTCCTCCAGAGTATGAGATATTTGCCTCAAGATCAGGGTGCTGCCCTGCTACCTCCCGAACAAACTGGAGTGCAGAGGATTCTGTATATTCAAGCACGTCTGCATTAGCCTTCACCGCATCTTCCCAGGTTGCCTCTCCGGGTATAATCAATGATGCAGTGTTTCTCCGGGTCCTGACCAGCGAACCTTTTTTCATCGTCCGCGCTGTGACAGCATCAGTTTTTGCCCGGCCGACACCGGCACATGAACCATCTTTTGCAAGGATAAACACTTCATCGCCTGCTGAAACATTGTCATCGATCCTGACGAGCCCGGGTGCAAGGACACTCATGCCCTGATCCCGGATGAAGGGGATTGCATCGTCATCGACAACGACTACCCGCTTAGCGGGTGAGAAAATTCTGCATGCCTCAGGCCGGGGGATAGGTTCCCACCGTCGCTTCTGAGGGAAATACCGGACAATACCAGCTATTCCCCCACCAACAATAATCTCTTCCATACGGTCATGGTCCGGTACTTTATTCAGGAGAACAAGGTGTCCCGGGGGTATCAGTTCCGCTCCAAAATGTTCTTCGTAAATATGGTTAATCAGCGAAATATCGGCCGGAAATGCCGGGCGGGCATCTCCCGGGGGCGTTACAGGGACTTCCCGTGTCGCAGATCCACAGGTACAGTTTTTTGAAAGCACTGGTGCATGGCAATGGTCACACCATCGCAAAAGGATCTTTCCCAGATAGGACGGCCGCATCTTCATAACTCTTTCTTTCCAGGGAATAAAAACTGGAGGGACACAAGTCTCATGCCTATGGAGATAATAATGAGGGATAACATGTATTCAGCCCCAATTTAAAGTGTTTTGCGCTCATTGGGGGCTTTTGCAATACTTCCGCCTCCGCCGCTATGGTAACTCCAACAATACAATAGACCGGAGGAACTGATTCTGTAACAGGAAAAAAACTGTTCCCAGCCTCGGTTACTTTTTCCATTTCTGCCTGGTAACAAAAATTTTTTTTTAAATAGTGTTGCAGGAACAAAAAAATTTGGGGACCAGATAATTACATTACCCAAAAAAGAGTTCCTTTTTGAAATAAAGGGATCCTTGTTGTTTTGCTCCATTTTTCAGACAAAAAGATACGCTTTGATCGGGAGGATTGATAAATACCTGCTCTGAATACTGTACTGGTTACATGATTGATACCTGGTTTTTTGCAGCAGTCTGCCTCGGCTTCCTGTCACTATGCACCGTCCTGCGGGTCATCCCCGGCCCAACACGCGATGATAGGCTCATAGCAGTCACCACAGCGTTAACAATAATTGCCGGAGCGGCACTCGCCCTTAGTATCTCCTGGGGAAATCTGCTCGTAATGGATACGTTTATTGCCTTTGTTGCACTCTGCTACGCGGGAACCATCGCGATTGTTCTGTATGGACAGGGAGAAAGCGTATGAGCAATCCACTCATCGATGCCGTAATCTTTATCCTTATCGGACTCAGCGTCGGTTTTGCGATAATAGGCATGATTGGACTTTTCCTCTTCCCCGATATCCGGAGCCGGATGCATACTGCATTCCGGGCAACACTCATCAGTCTTGGTTGCCTTTGGACATCGGTGACCGTCTTTGCGCTTTTCATAGTTCTTTCGAGGGTAGGTGATCAGTATATTATTTTTGTTCTCCATTCAGTGGTTCTCCTGATCATCGTCGTATTTGCAAATGCTGTGCTTTATAAATTATTTCGTGAAAGGACAAAAACAACATCCGTCTGCGGTCAGTCAGATCAACAAAAGATCGATAATAAGGAAGGAAAATAACGAAATGAATTTTTTTCACTGAGAATTTAATAATCTCCACTATTAGCGCATGGACCCCTTTTAAGCAAAAAGGCAGGCGTTGTGAGAGAAATTAAAACCTCATATCAGGTTTCATTTTGAAATCGGATAAAAATTTAAAGAATTGCGCATTTCAATCAATATTACTAATAATATTGGCTCTTGGTCAAATACTGCCATTTTACTGGGAACTAACGGGTGGTTAGTATAGATTCTATGCATAAAAACGACATTGAGACCAAAATATTTATTAATTGATAGATTGAAGAATTTTATAACCCTTTCCGGTAGGAGGTGGAATACACATGGCAGCAGCAAAGAAGGCAGCGGCAAAGAAGCCGGAAGCAAAAAAGCCAGCCAAAAAGGCGGCAGGAAAGAAGAAATAATCTTCACATACTAGTAAACTATTTTTTGAGTATGCTTTTTTAATAAAAATGATAAATTTTGATGCCACACATTTCCTATTAAGACGACGTGACGAGCCCAGTCAGAATCCGGTCTATTTCAGAACTCCCGGTTTCAGACATCTTCGGATGATTCTTCATTCTTTTTCATTTCAGTAATATCCCGTATTGTTTCTATAGCTCCGACTAAATTCCCCTGGTCATCAAAGAGTGGCGAGGCCTTCCCCCAAAGGATTGTTTTTTTCCCTTTTGGTTGTGGCAATGTCGTCTTGGCAATAATGGTATTTCGTTTTCTATGGATGATCTCCGAATAGCGCCCGGCAATATCCTCGTCAGATTTAAAAATAAGATCGATCAGGATCGGCCTTCTCTCCCGGTAGAAAGGTATTGCGTATTCAAAATTACCTTTTCCCAGCATATCCCGGGCCCCGACTCCGGTCATTTCTTCAATCGCCCTGTTCCATGCGATTACTTTTCCATTCGGGTCAATAACAAAGGTTGCATCCGGAAGGTTGTTGATGATATCTGAAAACCTGTGTTCCGATTGTTTCAAAGTTGCTTCCATATTCTTGCGATCAGTGATGTCGATGATCTGCAGCACATACTCAATCGGAGTACCCTGAGAATCCCTGATGAGTTCCCACGACTGTGAACCATACCAGATTTCGCCGTCTTTTTTTATACCTTTGAACTCTACGTTATTTCCATTGACCCGGTTTTCCAGTGTATCGTTAAACAGGGCTTTCATTTTTGGTGTATCATCCTCATGTACCCACCAGACGAATTTGCCGAGAAGATCTTCCGGGGTATAACCGGTGATATGCCTGCAATTAGAGCTGACGTAAAGGTTTTTTCCCTGTAAATCACAGATAACCAGCATCCCGGGGGCAGTCTCCACGATTGTCCTGTACAGCTGTTCATTTTTCCGAAGAGCTTCTTCGGCATTCCTTCGATCAGAAATATCTGTTATCATTGCAAAAGACCCAACAAAATCATTCTGCTTAAAGACAGGTGTTGCCGAGACAAGTGTCCAGAGCCATGTCCCGTCCTTCCGGAGATAGCGCCGTTCGTAACGGTCTCTTGCCCCTTTTCGCCGGACTGAAGCATGGAACTCATGATCGGGGAGGTCTGACGGATGAATAAAATCAGTTACTGGCCGCCCTCTTATCTCCTCGGCGGAGTATCCAAGCATGTCTCCCATCCTGCAGTTGACCTGAATTATCCGGAACTGGCTGTCAAGCACCCATATGCCATCAAATGACATTTCTACGATTCGGCGGTAATTTTCTTCACTTTCCCTCAGGTTCTGCTCTTTTTTATCCAGCTCATTGTAATTTTGCCGCAACTCTTCTTCGGTGGCGGCAATCTGTTCATATGCAGCGTGGAGCTCATCATTTTTCATACGGAGTTCTTCTTCAGAACGCTTCTTATCGGTAATATCCCGACCAACGGACTGGTATTCAACAATCGTGCCGTTATCATCAAAAATTGCCCTGTCACTCCACTGCTGCCAGCGGATCTCCCCCTCCGGCCCGATAATACGGTGGTCGATCGTATGAACCGGGTGTTCCTTTGTAAGGGACAAAAAGGATTGCCTTACAAATTCCTGATCATCGACGGGAATAACCGGCCTGAATTTTTTTCCAAGTATCTCGGCTCTCTCTTTTTTGAAATAACGGCAGTACGCCTCATTCACGAATACGTGAGTACCATCGGGAAGAAAGCGTGAGATGAATTCTGTCTGGTCTTCGATAACATTCCGGTAGCGCGTTTCACTCTCCTGCAATGCTTTTTCCGCTTCCCTGCTCCGCACAGCAGCACAGATCTTATGACCCAGTTCTAAAAACTGGGGAGTGGGTTTTCCTCCCTTCTGGACGTAAAAATCAGCCCCGTGTTCAAACGCCTCGATCACAACTTCTTCCCTGCCTCTTCCGGTAAAGATAATAAAGGGAAGATCAGGAAAATCAACACGGATAGCCTTCAGAAAACCGATCCCATCCATATCCGGCATCTGGTAATCGGAGACGATCGCATCGTACGTCCTGGATTTAATTTTTTCAAGGGCTTCAATGGCCGATGTCATGGTGTCAACACCAATACGCCCTGATTTTTCCAAAAATAGTTTGCCGAGTTCGAGAAGCCCTTCTTCATCATCTACGTAGAGTACGGATATCATCNNGAAATTCACATCCGTGAATGAAAATTGTAGATCTCGTTATTTATTTATCACGGCTGTTCAGATTCATCGCAGCGATTAACATTCGTCGACAAAATGAATGTTTCTTTTTGTTCCTGAATGTATTTTCATGGATTCTATCTCCAGTATTGAGTATAGCTCAAGGCAAAGTGTACCAGACTTAAGGGATTTCTTTTTTTCGCGGGTTCGTGATTTCGGAGAATTCCTTCTCTATAGCTCTCTTTTCCTGGGTTCAGCTGCGGCAGGTATGGGATATACCTCGTGTTTCGTCCAGGGAATTTCCTGGACAAGCCACATCGCAATCGTCATGTTCCTTATTGTATTTTCAGTTTATAATTTAAACCGGAAAACGGATGAAGCGGAGGATGCGCTCAATCATGAGCGACGCTTTCGGATCACTAAAAAGTTTGAAGACCAACTTTTTATCGCTGCAATTGGCGCATATCTTACCGCACTGGTTATTGCAGCGTTTCACGGCGTTGTTGCTTTCCTGGTTGTCATGATACCGCTCATAAGCGGAATATTCTATAGCCTTCCAGTACTGCCCAAATGGAGAGGATACCGGCGTTTAAAAGAGATCCCGGTAATGAAAAATCTCGTGGTTTCCACGGCCTGGGCACTTGCATTTTCATTAATTCCGGTGTACTTTGGCACATCGACACCCGGTACCGCAACAATTGTCGTATTCCTCTTCATATTCTGCTGGACTTTTGTTGCCTCGGTACTTCCCGATATCAGGGACCGAAGCGGAGATTCTGCAACCGGTGTTGCGACCATTCCGGTTCTTGTCGGGGTAGTCCGAAGCAGGAACATCCTCACGACAATAAATATTGGAGGGGGAATTCTCATTCTTGGAGTAGGAAGCTCAGTCATTCCGGTGCCGGCCTCCGCCATTATCGTTACTTCCCTTATCTATTCCCAGGCCTGCATTCTTTCAATCGATCGGACGACAAAGAATGATCTTCTCTGTGATATTTTATCTGACGGACAGTTCCTGACCATTGGAGGATTATGTATCCTTATATCAACAGTGAATTTCTGGCATTACTAAAAAACGGAATTATTTTTAAGCAGAAAAAAATTCCATAATATAAAAGTGCACTTAACGAAGAAATATGAGGTCTCGTGAGGAATGTATTTTGATATGGATCCAATCAGAATGTATGAAAAACACCTGAAACTTATCCATTCTATTTACAGTTCACGACTCAAGATCCAGACGCTCCTCTCATTAAACCAGAATAACGCATCACTCGGCCGTTTGCGGGAAGTAACGGGAAGCACCTCCCAGGCATTAATTCCTAAAATCCGCAGCCTCGAAAAACAAGGACTTCTTGAAGTCGTTAATCACGAGTACTGTTTAACCCCATTGGGCAGGGTTGTAGCGATGAATGTCGAAGGATTTGTACTCCTTATCGGAGGAATCGACCAGCACCATACATTCTTCACCGACCATGACTTGTCCGATCTTCCGGTTACCTTCCTTACACGGATCGGTGACCTCTATAATTCGGAGCCAAAACAGGATACAACAACGGATATGTTTAACGTCTATTCTCACTATCTCGAAATCCTGAAGGATGCAGCATATATTCACGGTATATCTTCTGTTACCAGTCCGGGGCTTGCCCGGTTCATTGCAGAGAAAGTAGTCACAGGTATTCCGGTCGAGCTTATAGTTAATGATGAAGTTATCGGACTTTTATCAAAAGAGCCCTATGTATCGAATGTACAGGAGATTGCGGGATTTTCTAATTTCTCTGTATGGGTAACCGATGAGAAACTCCGGGTCGGGTTGACAGTTACTGAAAAATACCTGTCACTGGGTCTATTTAAGAAAGATACTCACCTTTATGATAGCTCCATTGACCTGTTCAGCAGCGATTCCCACGCTGTGGCATGGGGCGAGAACTTATTTCAGTACTATAAGGAACGGTCCACCAAACTGGACCTTGCAACATTATTCAAAGAAAAATAGATAACCGGGCTTTTTTTTCGTAGTTGCTTTTCTTTAATGTCACCAGGCTCCGGCGCAACGCAATTAACCGTGGCGAATATGACGTGACGCAGGCTATGAAGTAAAGGAGGTACAGGAAGCCCGATGAGGAGAAGGGGCAAAACTATTACATTAGTTTTGTTTCACACCAGGTCGGGGCGATCGGAACCCGGATAGAGGTTGATTTCTTTCAAACACAGACCCCCTGCCTTTCAGGTATGTTCCCTCAAGAGATGTATGAATAAAGGAAAACACCCTGTATTCTTTATAGCCAACTCAACCTGCTGAGCTGACGCCGGAATTAACTACCAAAGTCAGTACCTACCCTGCCATATCAGCTACTTATATTCAGATAATATTTCCATAGTCCTTCCAAAACCCAAATTCTGACTTTTTATCAAAAGAAATTCATTTTTTTCATCCTGCTGCGAATCAAAATCCGGGGTAAAAATCGTTGCTGCAATCGAAAAAGATGGATACGGTATCCCCATTCACCTTACAAGGTCGTTTCTCAAGGGAAAGGGTACCAGTTGACGGTGAAATTAATGATCCAGGAAAAAGAGAGGGAGTTTTTGAGTCTTATTGCACTTGGAGGTCTTCTATCACAGGATTTTCATAATTATAGTTATGGCCATAAGCAAAATAGAGAGACAGCCACTTTGTTGTGCGTTCCCCAGCTCCGACGTTTTCCTCTACCCTGCCTCTCGCAGAATCTACCATTTTGATACTGGTTGAGTAATCAATATAGCTATACCCGGACCTGATTACCGCAGACATCAGGTGGTCTTTTGTCGAAGGATTAAAAAACTCCACATTCACGGAAAGAACGTCTCCGCTCTGGTAATATTCAAGGATTCGCGCAGTCGGTGGCGCTGTCGGGTTTGCGAAATTCACATCCTTTTGAATCCGTTCACTGAAATCGACAACTATGTACTTTCCAAATTCTGTTGTGACAGTGTCCTGCTCACATACCGAACCTGCACATACCATGACAGTATGGGCCCCTTCGGAAACCGTCAGGTACAAAGGTGTTGTGGTATTCAGCGTCCCGACAGTCTCATTGTCAACAAGTACCGATAGATTTAGAGGATATGAAATTCCACTGATTGACACTTTCAGTGATCCTACCAGCGCTGAGGTAATAGTGGCTGTTGCATTTACTGTCATATTCAAACTGGGAACTAATGTATTGGAAGCGGTAGTGTTATTCACGGAAGTATTAACGGTATTCTTGTCCGTAGTTTCGGTACAACCGGCGGCCAGTATAAATCCGACAACCATAACCAGAGCAAGTGGCACAATTAGTTTCATAAGGAGTTCTTTACATGACGTATGATTTATAACAATGGGCTCGATGGTGAATGGATGAGGAAGGGACCCGTTTCATACACTGAACCTGTAATAACTACAAGGTTCGCTCTTCACAATATTCGGGCCTAATTCAGCTACAGTTTTCTAATTCGCCCAATTTTACCCATTTTATATACCGACAAGCTGGTTTGATCAAAAACTCCCGGAAATATTTTACCTGACAGGGGCAGGGAAACCTCCTGACAATACAATTAAACTATGCAATTTTTTGCATATAATTGTGCAAAAAAAGATGATCTATTCAGAGACCAAATCAATCCCCATTTGCCAATCGGATAATCCTCTTTCTGGCCCCCGTGGAACCTTTGTCTATACCGAATGAGAGGTGTGATTTTATCAGGTATTTTCGGAGATCAGCTGTTTAAATCAGAATTAGTCCACGCGATATCGCGGTCTTCCAATAGATCATGTTTTCGGATGTGTCCGGGAGGTGCCGGGAAAAAGCAGGGCTGTTTGCTGGATATCCCGGAATAAAAATGATAAGGAAGAAATTTCAGGATCTCGATGTGTGACAGAACTGTTCGAAATTTTTTTAAAGAATTATCCTAAACTGTATGATACCTCTGGGAAAATGAAAATTGTAAAAGTTTGATTCTCGATAGAATAAAAGTCATAAGAAAACCAATCTGATTTTATAAAAAACCGAATGCGCCGACCGGGACTCGAACCCGGGTTTAGGCGTTGGCAACGCCTAGTGATAACCACTACACTATCGGCGCAGATGCGCTTTAAAGTGTGAGCAGTCAAACAATTTAAGTATATCGAACTTCTGGAAAACCGCAATAATAAGGGTTATTTTCCCCGCGAGACGTGCTCCTCTGGTTCGTTAATTTCCTGGAAGATCACTCATTAATACCAGGGATTCTTCCGGGCATGGTTCAGACCTGTGCCGGAGTATGCAAAGATAGTTCATGACAATTCCAGCATCTTAAAGTAACGCCATCGCTCTATCTATTACCTGATGATCCCCCTCTTTGTGGATTGTTCGGGCAAACGTATCGTCATTTTCGGGGGAGGTGAGGTCGCTTCACGGAAGGCTTCTTATTTTTCCAGTGAGGCAGAAATACTCGTTGTCAGCCGTTCATTCTCGCACAAGATGAGTCTCCTGCCGGTTGAGCGCCGGATGATAGATACAGCCGGGGTTCCTGATGAAGTAATAAACGGGATAATTGAAGGAGCATTCCTGGTTATCGGTGCATTTTCTGATCCCGAACAGAATGACCGGATCAGGGACCTCTGTACGATAAGAGGGATCCTGTTTAATAATGCGGACGGGAAAGCAGGAGATGTAATTATTCCCTCGGTGACCGGGGGTAAGCACTACACCCTTGCGATCAGTACGAAAGGGAGTAGTCCCGCAGTAGCCCGGTTCATACGGGAGCACTTGGAGATGCAATTTCCAGCCCTTGATGAGATGGTGGCATTGCAGCGGGAATTCCGGGCACAGTTAAAACAGTACGAACATTCCCCGGCAAAACGAAATGCCATTCTTTGGGAAGTGTTACATGACCCGGTGCTCTGGGAGATGTTAAAAAAAGATCCCGCGACTGCCCGTGAACAACTGAAGAGCAGGTACCTGCATGACTGAACCTGCCCTGCCGCCCATCGCCATCGCCGGCGTAAGCCACCACACGGCCAATGTCACTGCCCTTGAGGCATTCAGGTTTCCTGATGAAGCAGTACTTCTTCAGGAAGCAGGCCGGCATTTCAGGAGTGTGCTGTTGCTCCAGACCTGCAACCGTGTCGAACTGATTGTTGAAGGCGATGCAGGGGAACTTATAAATTTCCTCACCGGACAAGGAAGAAGGGATTTCTTTATGCATGAAGGGAATGGAGCACTCAGCCACCTTTTTTGTCTGGCAGCCGGTATCGACTCCATGATTATCGGCGAGGACCAGATCATCGGGCAGTTGAAAAAAACCCTTGCTGATGCACAGGAATCCGGAACAGCCGGCAGTTTCCTTGAATTCTGCATCAATAAGGCAGTCCATGTAGGGATCGAGGTACGTAAACGAACCCTGATCAATCGCGGTGCAGTATCGGTGGGTTCTGCCGCAGTGCTCCTTGCCGAATCCGAAATCGGAAGTCTGGAAGGCAAACATATTCTTGTTGTAGGGAGTGGCGAGATGGGACTTCTTGTTGCCCAGGCGCTTGCCGCCAAACAACTGACTGCCATGTATGTAGCAAACCGGACCTACGGGCGGGCAGTAATCCTTGCAAATAAGATCGGAGGTAAAGCAGTCCGCCTGTCAGAACTCTACCATTACATCACGCTTTCGGATGTTGTCATATCCTGCACGTCTGCCCCCCATCCGGTCATTCATAAAAAGGAGCTTGCCCGGGCAATGAAGGACAGGTGCTGGCCGGTAGAAGGGCACCCCCGCCCGCTTATCCTGATCGATATCGCACAACCCCGGGATGTGGAGGAAGGCGTTGAGACGGTTGATGGTATCTGCCTTTTTTCCATCGATAATCTCCGGACAATCAATGAGCGGACCATGAGCACCCGTAAAGCAGAAGCTGAAAAGGCACGAGAGTTCGTGGATGAAGAACTTGGCATTTTCCTGCGTCATCTGAACCGGAAATCGGCCGATGATATACTCGCTTCACTTCACACATGGGCTGATGGTGTGCGTGTCCGGGAACGGGACCGGGCCATTGCCCGTCTGGGGAGTCCGGATCCAAGGATAACAGAAATTGTGGATGACCTGAGCAGGGTCCTCACTAAAAAACTTCTCACCGATGCTACATTCTCCATCAGGGAAAGCGCTGAAGGAGGGGATCTTGCTTCTGCAAAGGCACTCGTCAATGCCATTACCCAGGGGAACAGGCTGGAATCCGATTGTTCCCGGAAAAAATGATCCGCCTCAGCGTGATCTATAAGAAAAATAACAGATATGATGAGAATAATTTCCCCATTATGTCCTTTTTTATGACCTTAGGACTTATTTTTGTTCCTGCTCCGAACCCCGGATACAATAATAGGCTTTGGAAAGGTTCAGGATTGACCTGACCGGGCAGGAAGGGCAGAGACACCCTTTTTTATCAAAAGTGCAGGCCGGGCTTTTTCCTGTTACACAGAACAGTCGTTCATCGTCAGCCCGCATGCACTCATTATAGGTCGGGCAGGGTCTGCAGATGCACTTTGCCCGGTTCTCAGCATTGATTCGGTTCTCTTCATCAGACATACAATCGAAGCTCCTTACCCGGTTTAACAGTCCTGCAAAGGCAGGGCGATACTACCGGAAATCTGGATCAATAACTAGATTATCACGGTCTTATTGATAATAAATCATGCCTGCGCCTCTGGTTGGACGGAAATTTGGCGTCAATGTTATCCCGCCGCTGGATGCTGAAAAACGAAAAGGGATCAGCGTGCTCGGGCTGTCTGGTTCGAGCCGCCAGCAGCCGGGAATGAGTAAATCCGAACGACTCCTCCTTCGTGCGCTGGATACCTATAAAGAATACGGGTGCACCACGAAATTTCTCCGGTTAAAAGATCTCATAATTCATGACTGCGAGGGCAACTATTCTGAGAATCCGGCATACTGTACCTACCCCTGCCAGAGTACTCTCAAATATGAAGATGACCAGATGCAGATCGTTTATGACGCGGTACTTGCTTGCGATATCCTGATCCTCGCTACACCGATTCGCTGGAACAATCACTCGGCAATTGTCCAGAAATTCGTGGAGCGGATGAATGCAATAGAGAACCAGTACTCGTGGTTTGGGAACCGGATGATCAACGACAAGGTCGCTGCGATGATCATAATAGGTCATGTTGATGGAATCCAGCATGTAGCTGGGAATCTGATGAATTTTTTTTCCTGGCTGGGATTCCATACACCTGAGGTTGCCATTGCCTCATGGGTAGGCGAAAATGATGAGGACACGACCAAAGACTGGGGGCAGATTGAAAGTAACCGCTACACCAGGGAAGACCTCCAGAATATGGTAACAAGCGCGCTCAGGCTCTCCTATGCGCTCAAGCACCATACCGCAGAAGAGACCGGTAAGACAGGATAAAATAACCATAAATACGATGGATTTAAGAAACGGTAAACAACGAGACAGCAGGAGTGATAGTACAATTATGTTCCCCCAGAGACGAATGCGGCGCCCCCGGTCACGCAATCTGCAACCGCTCCTGAATGAAACAANNTCAGCAGCAGAAGAATTATGGCAAAAAGGGATCCGGGCTATTCTTCTTTTTGGAATCCCGAAAGACAAGGATCCTGGCGGTTGCTCAGCGTATTATCAGGACGGTGTTGTGCAGCGGGCGGTCCGGAAAGTCAAGGCAGAAATACCGGAAATGGTGGTCATCACCGATGTCTGTGCCTGCGAATATACGGATCATGGCCACTGCGGGATTATCGGGGAAACACGGTGCGGACCTGACCTGCTGAATGATCCTTCGCTTGAACTGATGAATAAAATCGCCATAAGTCATGCGAACAGCGGTGCGGATATCGTTGCTCCTTCCTGTATGCTCGATGGCATGGTAGGTTCCATCCGTGAAGCGCTGGATGAAGCCGGCTTTGAAGACGTCCTTATAATGTCATATTCCACCAAGTTTGCTTCTGCCCTGTATGGTCCGTTCCGCGAAGCAGCGGATTCAGGGTTCACGTTCGGTGACCGTACTACGTACCAGATCTACTGTGGAAACAGCCGCGAGGCAATCCTTGAATCCCAGATGGATGCTGATGAAGGGGCTGATATCCTTATGGTAAAACCGGCAGGGTTTTACCTGGATATTCTTTCCAAAATCACGATGCTGGGGCTGCCGGTCGCCGCATACCAGGTAAGTGGAGAATATTCCATGATCAAAAGTGCGGCGGAACGCGGGTGGATCAAGGAAAAGGAGACGGTTCTTGAGAGTCTTATCTCAATAAAACGTGCCGGTGCTCAGCTGATCATTACGTATTTTGCCGGCGAAGCCGCGGGATGGCTCGATGAAAAGCAGTGACTTGTTTGCAGCAGCAGAAAACCTGATGCCCGGTGGAGTCAGCAGTCCGGTAAGGGCGATCAAACCATACCCGTTTTACACTGCACATGCAAACGGCTCGCATCTCACGACTGTTGACGGGATAGAACTCATTGACTGCTGCCTGGCCTACGGTCCCCTTATCCTCGGGCATGCAAACCCAGGGATCAGGAAAGCGATCGAAACCCAGCTGAAAAACGGCTGGCTCTTTGGTACCCCATCTCCCCATGAACCCGCCCTTGCAAAGATTATCACCGGAGATCACCGGGGTATGGACATGGTGCGGTTCGTGTCAACCGGATCCGAGGCCACAATGGCGGCGATCCGGCTCGCGCGAGGATTCTCGCGTAAAAAGGATATTATCAAAATAGAGGGGGGATTCCATGGAGCCCATGATGCGGTGCTGGTTAAGGCAGGTTCGGGTGCCACCACCCTGGGAATACCGGACTCTGCCGGAGTTCTTGCCGATCTGGTAGCTCACACGCGACAGGTACCGTTCAATGATCCGGAAGCCTTGGACTCGCTTCTTCATACGCAAACAGATGTAGCGGCGCTTATCGTTGAACCGGTAATGGGAAATATCGGGCCGGTCCTACCCGAAGAGGGTTATCTCAAAGACGTTAGGGAAATTACCCGTGCCCATGATGTGCTCCTGATTTTTGATGAGGTTATCACCGGTTACCGGCTTGGCATTGGCGGAGCACAGGAAATGTATACTGTCCAGCCGGATATTACAACCCTTGGAAAAATTATCGGGGGTGGACTTCCGGTTGGCGCATTCGGGGGGCGACGGGACATAATGGAAATGGTTTCACCCCAGGGTCCGGTATACCAGGCCGGGACATTCTCGGGAAATCCACTCTCGCTTACAGCAGGTATTGCGACTCTCCAGTGGTTACACGACCATAAGACGATTTATAGCGAGCTTGATGAGAAAACCCGCTGTATCGAAGAATCCCTCGAGAGAATGGACGGGGGATCGTTTGTCCGGCTAGGGTCGATGTTCAAATGGTTCTTCCGTGATGAACCACCAAAAAACTACCGCGACGTAAAAGAGTGTNNCTCGCACAAACAGCGAGAGTCTGTAAAATGCTCTCGGCACTCGGGATAGATTCGGTGCAGGTGGTTATAACCACCCAGGGAGACACTACGACAGGTGTACCGCTTCACGAAATTGGAGGACAGGGAGTCTTTGTCCGGGCACTTGATGACGCGATCCTTGCCGGCACAATCGACTGTGCTGTACACAGTATGAAGGATATTCCTGCGTACCGCCCGAGCGGACTTGTTACTGCGGCAGTACTCCAACGCGATTCAGCTGCTGACTACCTCGCGTACAAAGGGTCACTGAATGCAGTGAATATCATCGGATCATCAAGCACACGCAGGCGGGCTCAGCTACTCCGCCATGATCCTGAAATTACTCTTAAGGATATCCGGGGGAATGTTGACACCCGGATCCGGAAAATGGCTGGTGGCGAATTTGATGCAATCGTTCTTGCAGAAGCAGGACTTACACGACTCGGCATACGTCTCCAGGGAGACCGTCTTCCCCCGGAGAAATTTGTCCCGGCACCAAACCAGGGTACGATTGCGGTTGTCAGCCGGACAGATCCCTCGCTTATGGAGCAACTATCTGCCCTCGATCATTCGCCAACACGTACAGACGTGGCGATCGAACGGGCAGTGATGGAGCAGATGGGTGGCGGTTGTTACACCCCCCTGGGAATCTATTGCCGTGCCGGCCACCTGATAGCCGAAGTCCTCTCTCTTGACGGGAAACGCACCGAACGGATCGAAACCAGCATCAGTTCTATAGAACAGGCAAGGACCCAGGGGAAAATTTTTCAGGCAAAGGCAAAGGATCTTATTGATGAAGCATACCGGAAACTGGGAATAAAAAATGAGTGGTAAAGTGTATCTTGTCGGATCCGGTCCGGGTGGCGAGGGACTCCTTACACAGCGGGCAAGAGTTGTGATCAACACTGCTGACGTTATACTATTCGATCAGCTGCCCGGAGATGAAATTCTTGCATCGTTACCTGTCCACGCTGAAAAGATCGACTGCGGGAAGTTTGGAGGGAAGCATACGATGGAGCAGGATGAGATCGAAGCCATGATCGTTGACCTGGCGAAGAAGGGAATGAACGTGGTCAGGCTTAAAGGAGGCGATCCTTTCCTGTTCGGACGGGGAGGAGAAGAACTTGAAGCTGTCCGCAATGCAGGAATTCCGGTCGAAATGGTGCCGGGAGTGAGCAGTGCCCTTGCCGTTCCTGCGTCCGTCGGGATTCCCCTCACCCACCGGAAATTTTCATCCCAGGTAACCATAATTACGGGAAACGAAGACCCGACCAAGCCGGAACCGGCGCTTGACTGGCAGCTGCTTGCAAAGAGCCGGGGAACCATTGTGATCCTGATGGGTGTTGCAAACCTTGGTAAAATTGCAGATGTGCTGATAAAGAATGGTAAGCAGNNGTAACCATCGGGTCGCTTGACACCATTGCACAAGCTGCCAGATCACGAGGAGTAAAACCCCCGGCAGTCATCGTTATCGGGGATGTTGTAGCATTATATAATCCTGATAACCCGGACCTGATACCCGCAGAAGGGAGTGGGATATGATAGAAATTGTCAACAAGTTCGAAAAGATTGTATATGCGTTTCTGATGGCCCTTCTCATGTTTGTTCTGATAGCATCGCTTGCAGAACTGGTCTGGTCAATTTTCCAGTCTCTCACGAATGATCCGGTCTTTTTACTTGAATCCCATGAGCTCATCACGGTGCTTGGGGCATTCCTGCTTGTCCTCATTGGTATCGAGCTGCTTGACACCATCAAGGCTTATTTCAGGGAGAATGTCATCCATGTCGAGATTGTAGTGCTTCTTGCCATCATTGCGATCGCAAGGAAGGTTATCCTTCTCGATCCTACGGCAATATCCGGCATTGAATTCGGTGTTGAATTGATTGGCATCGGGGTCATTGTGGTCGGTCTTGCCGGAGGGTATTACCTTATCAAGAAAGCGGGTATTACGGTTGGACAAGGTAAGGCTTGAGTAATTGTACCAGGAAAGATAATCACATTCCAATAAATTTTTAACTCATATGTGCAAAGGGACCGAAAGTTGTTTTTTCATTCTTTTCGGATACAGGGAGATCATTCGTTATGGCTCCCATCGTTTCCGGATACTCTGCGCAGCGAGGGACCCGGT